>NZ_CP006587.1:3668330-3968996 GCF_000737515.1 Hymenobacter sp. APR13 | reverse complement strand
ATGCGCGGCCACGGCTGCAATTTCCGCAGCCGTGAAGCTGTGGTGGTCGGCGAAGGCGGCGTGATGCACCACCCGGAAGCCCGCCGTCGTGAGGTACTCCAGTAATGGCCCGGGCTGGGCAATGCCCGTCAGGAGCACGATTTCCGCCCCGCCCGGGGCCGGCGGGGCCGCGCTGCCGGCCAGCGGCACCGGCGCGGCATAGGCGTAGGTGGAAAACAGCACCGGCACCTCGGGGCGGGCGTAGCACCGGATGCGGCGCGCAATTTCCTGCTGCCGGGCGTCGTCGAGGCCGGCGTCGCACTTGGTCACCACCACTACATCGGCGCGGTGGGCCCCGGCACGGCTTTCGCGCAGGCGCCCGGCGGGCAGCACGTAGTCGTCGTAGAACGGCCGGTGCTGCTCGGTGAGCAGCACGCTGAAATCGGGCCGCACGCGGCGGTGCTGGTAGGCGTCGTCGAGCACCACTGCCCCCACCTGGGGCAGGGCAAACAGCTGGTTGAGGCCGGTCAGGCGGTCTTCGCAGACGGCCACCGACACGGCGCCGCCGAAGTCCTGGTAGTGCTGCAGCGGCTCGTCGCCGAAGGTTTCGGCGGTTTCCTGGGCGTTGCCGAGGCGAAAACCGCGGGTGCGGCGGCCGTAGCCGCGGCTCAGAATGGCCGGCTCCCGGCCCTGGCGGAGCAGCTCGCGCACCAGCCAGGCCACGTGCGGCGTTTTGCCGGTACCACCCACCCGCAGGTTGCCCACGATCAGCACCGGCCCCGGCCAGAAATTCCCGGACGACTTACGGCCCGTATCATACAGCCAGTTGCGCACGGCCATCACGCCGGCATAAAGCCAGCTGAAGGGCAGCAGCAACAGCGTCAGGAACGGGGGCATAGGCGGCAAAGGTAGCGCAGCAGGGCCTTGTGTGCCGTAGAGACGCAATATTTTGCGTCTCGTCGTTGCTGACGTTGATTTAGCTGTGATTCCAGGCAGTCAGCTGTCTTTCCGGGCAGCGCGAGTAACTTGGTCAGCGTGGCAAACAACGTCAGCAACGAAGAGACGCGAATACGCGTCTCTACAGGCCATGTCCGATACCTTAGCCAGCCGCCTGCTGCACCTGCTTACCACATTTCCGCCGGCCCCTGCCCTGCCTGACGGAGTGCAGGCCTACAACCCCTACCAGGAGCCGGAAGTGGCGGCGCTGCTCACGCAGTTTGCGCAGAAATTCTACGCCGACCACCAGCCGCGGGTGGCGTTGCTGGGCATCAACCCGGGCCGGTTCGGGGCGGGCCGCACCGGCGTGGCCTTCACCGATCCGGCCGCCCTCTCTGAGCACTGCCACATCCCCAACGACCAGCCGCGGCACCCCGAGCTCAGCAGCCAGTTTGTGTACCGGGTAATCGCCGAGCTGGGCGGCCCCACCGAGTTCTACCGCCACTTCTACCTGGGCTCCCTCTACCCGCTGGTGCTGCTGCGCGACGGCAAAAACTACAACTACTACGACTCGCCGGCCCTGCAACGGGCCCTGGCGCCCGAAATCCGGGCGGCGCTGCAACGGCAGGTAGCCGAGCTGGGACTGGCGCGGCACGCCGCCGTCTGCCTGGGCCGCCGCAACGGGCTGCTGTTCGAAAAGCTGAACCAGGAGCTGAAACTCTTTGATAAAATTGTTGTGCTGGACCATCCACGCTATCTGATGCAGTACAAGCGCCGCGAGCTACCCGAACACGTGGCGCGCTATGCAGATGTGTTGCTTGAAGTAAAAATGGAGAACTGAAAACAATGAATTGAGGCCAGCGGCGCAACTTGCGGCGCACGGGCGCTGCGCCGGTCCGACGCTGAAGGCGTCCGACCGGTTGCCGCATGCTGACGTTGTACCGTCGTCGTTGACACGGCAACCGGTCGGACGCGAAAACCGAACGGCAGCCTCCGGCGCCGCACCGGGACGACCGACAGTCAAATTTTTAATTTCTAATTCTCAATTTTAATTGACTCCCATGCCAACCGTTCAGGATCTGGCCCGCGCGCTGGAAGCCGCGGCGCCCCTCGCCTACCAGGAATCCTACGACAACGCCGGCCTGCAGTGCGGCAACCCGCAGCAGGAAATTACCGGCGTGCTGATTGCCCTGGACTGCACCCCGGCCGTGGTAGACGAAGCCATCCGGCGCGGCTGCAACGTGGTGGTAGCCCATCACCCACTGATTTTCAAGCCACTCAAGCGGCTCACCGGGGCCAACGAAGTGGAGCAGACGCTGCTCAAAGCCATCCGACACGATGTGGCGCTCTACGCCGCCCACACCAACCTCGACAACGTGCGCCACGGCGTCAACCGCAAGCTGGCCGACAAGCTGGGGCTGCAGAATGTGCGCATCCTCGAGCCCAAAACCGGCCTGCTGGCCAAGCTGGTCACCTACGTGCCCGCCACCCACACTGAAGCCGTGCTGGCCGCCCTGTACGCCGCCGGCGCCGGCCAGATCGGCGACTACTCGGCGTGCAGCTTCCGCACCGATGGCACATTTACGTTCACGCCTGGCTTGGGCACCAACCCGTTTGAGGGTAAGCCGGGCCAGCCCCACACCGGGCCCGAGCAGCGCGTGGAGGTGCTGCTGCCGCTGCACCTGCAGCGGGCCGCCCTGCAGGCCTTGCGCCAGGCCCACCCCTACGAGGAAGTGGCCTACGAAATCATTCAGCTGGAAAACGAAAACCAGGAAGTGGGCTCCGGCATGGTGGGCGAGCTACCCGAGGCCCTGAGCGCGGCGGAGTTCCGGCAGCGCCTCAAAGACGCCCTCGGCGTGCCCGTGGTGAAGCACACCGACTTCAGTCAACCAATCAAAAAAGTAGCCATCTGCGGCGGGGCGGGCAGCTTTCTGATTGGCAAAGCCCGCGCCGCCGGCGCCGACGCTTACGTGACCGGCGACCTGAAATACCACGAATATTTCCTGGCGGAAGGCCAATTGCTGCTCTGCGACGTAGGACACTTTGAGAGCGAACAATTCACCGGCGAAATCTTCCGGGATTTGCTTACCGCCAAGTTTGGAAGTACTTTTGCGCTCTTCATTGCCGAGACCTACACCAACCCCGTCCGATATGACTGCTAAGACCGTCGCCACTGCCCCGGCCGATGCCCCCGTTGCCAGCAAGCTGGAAGCCCTGCTCAACCTGCAACGCATTGACTCGCAGCTCGACGAAATCCGGCGCGTGCGCGGCGATTTGCCCGAAGAAGTACGCGACCTGGAAGACGAAATTGCCGGCTACGAGGTACGCGTAAGCAAGTTCGACGAGGAAATCTCCGGCCTCAACGACCAGATCAAACAGCGCAAGCAGGCCGCCAAAGATGCCGACGGCCTGATCAAGCGCTACGAAGACCAGCAGCAGAACGTGCGCAACAACCGCGAGTACGAGGCTATTGCCAAGGAAATCGAGTTGCAGAAGCTGGAAATCCAGATTTCTGAAAAGAAAATCAAGGAGGCCCAGTACCAGATCGACATGAAGAATGTGGAGATTGGTGGCACCAAGCAGAAGCTGGAAGAGCGCAAGAAAGACCTTGAGAACAAGAAAGGCGAGCTGAACGTCATCGTAGGCGAAAGCGAAGCCGACGAGAAAAAGCTGCTGGATGAGCGCGAAGGCGCCAAGCAGCCCATCGAGGAGCGTCTCTACACCGCCTACACCCGCATCCGCGGCAACGTGCGCAACGGCCTGGCCGTGGTGACGGTGAAGCGCGACGCCTGCGGCGGCTGCTTCAACACGGTGCCCCCGCAGCGCCAGGCCGACATCATCGCCCACAAGAAAATCATCGTGTGCGAGCACTGCGGCCGGGTTCTGGCCGACGTGGAAGCCCGGGCGTAAGCGCTTTTTTGTTGAAAAATGTGAAAGGAACGGCCTTGTGTCGTTCCTTTTTCTTTTGCCTGAATGACGATGGTTTTTCTCGCTGAGGTTGGCCGAGAGGTGCGTAGAGGGTTGCTAAGGCTGGTGTGGCTGCTGGCGCTGGCCTTCGCGCCCCTCGGCGCAGCCTTCGGCACCCCCCAGCGGGAAACCGCGCGCCCGCCCGAAGCCAGCAGCCTCACGGCGGCCCAGGCCCGCGCCTACGCCGAGGTGCTGAAGCTGCGCCCCGACGACGCCCGGTCCCAGCTGAAAGACGCCTCGGCCGGCACGCTGCTGGTGCTGGATGCGGCGGCCATTACGGAGCTGCTCGTCACGCAGGATGCCGGCCTGTATGAGGCCACCGTGGCGGGCCAGAACCGGCGCCTCGCGCAGCTGGAAAAAACGCCGGAACGCGGTGCCCTGCCCGAGTATGCCCGCGCCGAAATTCGGCTGCACCAGGCGGCGGCGCAGGTGGTGTTCGGGCATGAGGTGCAGGGCGCCTGGAGCTTGCGGCAGGCCTACCAGCAGATGGCGGCCGTAGTGCAGCGCTACCCCACCTACCTGCCGGCCCGCAAAACGCTGGGGCTGATGCAGTTTTTTATCGGCTCGCTGCCGGAAGGCTACCGCTGGTTTCTGAAGCTGCTGGGGCTGCCCGGCAGCGTGGAAGGCGGCCTGCGCAACCTGCGCGCCGCCGCCCGCCAGCCCAACGACTTCCAGCCCGAAGCCCGGATTCTGCTGGCGTTGGTGGAAGAAACCTACTACAAGAAGCCCGACGAAGGCCTGCAGCTCATCCGGCAGCTGCACCAGCAGCAGCCCGACAACCTGCTCTACGCCTACCTGCTCGTCAGTCTGCACAAAAAGCAGCACCACACCGAGGCCGCACTGGCCGCCTACCGCGCCCGCCCCACCGGCCCGGGCTACGTGGCCCTGCCCTACCTGCGCCACATGGCCGCCGACCTACTGCTCTACCAGGGCGAGTATGCGGCTTCCCGCCGCGAAAACGAGCTGTTTCTGCAGCAATACAAAGGCCAGCACTACCGCAAAGACGCCTGGTTCAAGCTCTACCTGGCCGCCTGGCTGAGTGGCGACGCACCGGCTGCCGAGCGCTACCGCCGGCAGATTGCCGCGGGCGGCCGCACTGTGGTGGAGGAAGACACCTACGCCCAGCGCTTCGTGGAAAGCCGGCTGCCGCTCAACCCACTGCTCACCCGAGCCCGCCTGCAGATTGACGGCGGCTACTACCGCGAGGCCCTGGCCACGCTGGCCGGGTTCCGGAGCACCGCCGCCACGCCCCTGCGCGACCAACTGGAAGACCCCTACCGCCGCGCCCGCGCCTGGCACCTGCTCGGCCGCCCCGACTCGGCCCGGCTGCTCTATGCCCGCACCATTGCGCTGGCCGGCAACGCGCCCTACTACTTCGCGCCCCAGGCCGCGCTGCAGCTCGGCTACCTGTATCAGCTGGAAGGCCAGCGCAATACGGCCCGCGTGTATTTCCGCAAGGCCCTGAGCTACCCGAAGCACGAGTACAAAAACAGCACCGACACCAAAGCCAAGCTGGCGCTAAAAGAGCTGGAATAACACGGCCCCAAGAAAAGGGAGAAGCTGGCCCCGGCCGAAAAACTGGCCCCGGTCTGCGCCGACGCAGTCGGCAAGACCGGCGGCCGCCAAACCGCCCCGGTCTCCGACCGGAGGACGCGCAACGGCCATCCGGAACCGCGCAAACCCAGCGGGCACACCCACGCCGCCGGCCCCGTATCTTTGCGGCGTGCTGTCTATTCCCCTTGCTGAGCTTCCAACTGATTTCCGGGCCCGCGCCCTGCGCTGGGCCGCGCAGTTTCCGCACTGTGCTTACTTCGAGCCCAACGGCCAGGCCTACCCCGAAGGCCCCTTCGACCAACTGCTGGGCGTAGCGCCCGCCGCCCCCGATGCACCCCGCACCCTGGACGAGCTGCGCCAGTGGCTGCCGCGCGCCCAAGATGGCGCCCCGCGTCTGGGCTTCCTCACCTACGACCTCAAAAACGAAATCGAAGACCTGCACAGCGACAACCCATCAGGCCTCGACTGGCCTACGCTGCACTTCTTCCACCCGCAGACCTGGCTGCTCTGGCGGCCGGATACGCTGGAACTGCACGGCCACACCGACGGCGTGCTGGCCGCCATTCTGGCAACGGAGCTCCCGGACTGGCCCGCACCCGCCGTGCCCGCCTTCACGCCCCGCATGCCCAAAGCCGACTACCTGCGGGCCGTGGAAGCCGTGCGCGAGGACATCCTCAACGGCGAGGTGTATGAACTGAACCTGTGCCAGGAGTTCTACGCCGAAGGCGTGCAGCTGGACCCGGTGGATGTGTTTTTGCGCCTAAACGCGGCCTCGCCGGCGCCGTTTGCGGGCTTCTTCCGGCACGAAAGCCACTTTCTGCTGTGCGCCTCGCCCGAGCGGTTCCTGGCCCACTCCGCGCCGGTTATCGTCTCCCAGCCCATCAAAGGCACTATCCGGCGCGGCAGCACGCCCGCCGAAGACGAGCAGCAGCGCCTAGCACTTCTCCACGACGAAAAGGAGCGCGCCGAAAACCTGATGATCGTGGATCTGGTGCGCAACGACCTAGCCCGCGTGGCCCGGACTGGCACCGTGCAGGTGCCCGAGCTGTTCGGCCTCTACCCATTCCGCCATGTTTGGCAGATGATTTCGACGGTTACCGCCGAGCTGCGCCCAGGCGTGGACCTCCCGGACGTGCTGCGCGCCACCTTCCCGATGGGCTCGATGACCGGCGCGCCAAAAATCCGGGCCATGCAGCTCATCGAGCACTACGAAACCGCCCGGCGCGGCCTTTACAGCGGCAGCATCGGCTACGCCTGGCCCGACGGCGCGTTCGAGTTCAACGTGGTCATCCGCAGCCTGCAGTACCGCCCCGACACCGGCTACCTTAGCTTCCAAGTCGGCTCGGCCATCACCTACGACTCCAACCCGGAACGCGAGTACGCGGAGTGCCTACTCAAAGCCCGCGCCATCCTGGACGTGCTGGGCGCAGTGGTGGCGGAGTAGCGGGTTGGTGGGCTGGTGAAAAGAACGTCATGCTGAGCGAAGCGAAGCATCTCGCCCGCCAAACTAACTCCAATCGTCAGGCTCCCCCTCTCTGAAGGAGAGGGGGCCGGGGGTGAGGCAACTCGCCGGAACGAAGCGGTAGAGATGCTTCGACAAGCTCAGCATGACGTTCTTTTTACCCCATCACCAACCCACCACCCAACCGCCGCTCGAACTCCTGCAGGAACAGCCCGACGTGGTAGCCATCGGCCAGGGCGTGGTGTACGTTCACCGACACGGGCATGTAGGTGGCGCCGTTTTCCTCGTAGAGCTGGCCAAAGGAGATTTTGGGGCAGCTGTCGGGGTGCGAGAAGCTGCGGGCGTGGGTGAGGCCGCTGAAGCGCACCCACGGAATGGCCGAGCAGTGCAGCACATCCACGCGGGCGGTGGTGCCGCTCAGGCGCAGGCCGGCGCTGGCCTGCACGGCGGCTATTTCCGCCTCGGCTGAAGCCACAAACGTGGCCAGATCGTGGTTCTGCTCGATAAAGGAAAAGGAAAACGTATGGTCGGGGCGGCCCAGCGTGGCCGAAACGTGCACCTGCTCATACTGGTACACCTGCCCGTCTTCGATGCGGGTGCGGAACTCGGGCACGGCGTTGGCGGCCTGCGCGGCGTGGTGCAGATAGTACAGGAAAAACGACACGCCCAGCCGCTTGGCTTCCGCCTGGGCCCAGGTGCAGTTCACGGGGGCCACCAGCCCGAAAAACGGCTCCTCGAACTGGGAGAAGAAGGCAAAATGCTCGCGGCGGTTCCAGGTGGCCTGGTTGATTTGCTGTTTCATGGCCGGCAAGTTCGGTAACTTTGCTGGCTCTCCGGGCCGTTGGCGCGGGTTGAAAGCCCTTTCCTGCCCATGGCCGCTCCCCTGCTCATTGCCTTCGACGCCGACGACACGCTCTGGCCCAACCAGCCCCACTTCGACCAGGTGGAAGCCCGCCTGTTCGAAATCATGGCCCACTGCGGCGACGCCGCCCACATCAGCCGGCACCTCAACGACGTACAGCGCCGCAACATGCAGCTGTTTGGCTACGGCGCTAAGTCGTTTATGCTGTCCATGATTGAAACCGCCATCCAGCTCACCAACGGCAACGTGCGCGGCTCCGATATTCAGGAAATCCTCGACATGGGCAAGGACCTGCTGCGCTACCCCATCGAGCCTCTGCCCGGCGTGGTGGAGGTGGTGACGGAGCTGCGCCAACGCGGCCACCGCCTGCTGGTGCTCACCAAAGGCGACCTGTTCGACCAGGAAAGCAAGATTGCCCGCTCCGGCCTCGGCGACCTGTTCGACCACGTGGAAGTGGTCAGCGAGAAAAACGAAGCCACCTACCAGCGCCTGCTAACCCGCTACAACGCCTCCGCTGCCGACTTCGTGATGATCGGCAACTCCCTAAAATCCGACATCCTGCCCGTGGCCCGACTGGGCCTGCGGGCCGTGCACGTTCCCTACCACGCCAACTGGATTTTCGAGCACGTGGAGCCGGAGCAGCTGGCCGGCCTGGCGTTCCACACCGTGCAGGACGTCCGCGAGGTGCTAGATTATCTGGGGTGATGAGGTGATGAGGTGATGAGGTGAAAAGAACGTCATGCTGAGCGAAGCGAAGTATCTCGCGTGCTGATGTTGTAATACTATTCAGCTGTCAGCACGCGAGATGCTTCGGCTGCGCCTCTGCATGACCGCCACACCCCACCATTCCACCAAGCCACAAACCCACTAATCCGGCTTCTGCCATTCTGTCATTTTCGCCCCGAAAAGCCTACCTTTGCCCTCCACCGAACCGTGAAGCTGACGCCGCCGAGGCCTTTTTCCATGTCCCAACCGCTGATTACGCTCGACTTTCTCGACACGCCCACCCTGCCCACGCCTGCCGTGGACGCCACCACCCATGCCCACGAGCCCTCCGGCGAGGTGCGCGTGAGTGCGGCCACCCGCACCGGCCAGGGCCGCAAGCTCTACATCGAAAGCTACGGCTGCCAGATGAACTTCTCGGACTCGGAAATCGTGTCCAGCATCCTGTTTGAGCAGGGTTTTGATACCACCGACGACTTGGCCAGCGCCGACCTCGTGCTGCTCAACACCTGCTCCATCCGCGAGAAGGCCGAGCAGACCGTGCGCATGCGCCTCTCCCAGATCAACAGCTACAAAAAGCGCCGCCCCAGCATGCTGGTGGGCGTATTGGGCTGCATGGCCGAGCGCCTGAAAAGCAAGTTTCTGGAAGAAGAAAAGCTGGTGGACTTGGTAGTGGGCCCCGACGCCTACCGCGACCTACCCCAGCTCATCCAGCAGGTAGACGGCGGCCAGAAAGCCGTGAACGTGCTGCTGAGCCGCGAGGAAACCTACGCCGACATCACGCCCGTGCGCCTGAACTCCAACGGCATCACGGCCTTCATCAGCATCATGCGCGGCTGCGACAACATGTGCTCGTTCTGCGTGGTGCCCTTCACCCGCGGCCGCGAGCGGAGCCGCGACGCCCACAGCATCGTGCGCGAGGCGCAGGACCTGGTGGCGGCTGGCTACAAGGAAGTTACCCTGCTCGGCCAGAACGTAGACTCCTATAAATGGGCCTCTGAAGACGGCCAGGAGCACGTGAACTTTGCGCAGCTGCTGGAGCGCGTGGCGCTGGTGAGCCCGGAGCTGCGGGTGCGCTTCTCCACCTCGCACCCCAAAGACATTACGGACGAGGTGCTGCACACCATGGCCCGCTACGACAACATCTGCAAATACATCCATCTGCCGGCCCAGAGCGGTAATTCGCGCATCCTGGCCCTGATGAACCGCACCTACGACCGGCCCTGGTACGAGGAGCGCGTGCAGGCCATCCGCCGCATCCTCGGCGACGACTGCGCCATCAGCACCGACATGATTTCGGGCTTCTGCTCCGAAACCGAGGAAGAGCACCAGGACACGCTCAGCCTGATGGAGTACGTGAAATACGACATGGCCTTCATGTTCTTCTACTCCGAGCGCCCCGGCACGCTGGCCGCCCGCAAGCTCGAGGACGATGTGCCGCTGGAGGTGAAAAAGCGCCGTCTGGCCGAGGTCATTGCCACGCAGCAGCAGCACAGCCGCCTGCGCAACCTGGCCGGCGTAGGCAAGGTGCATCGTGTACTGGCCGAAAACTTCTCCAAGCGCAGCAACGAACACCTCAGCGGCCGCAACAGCCAGAACCAGGTGGTCATCTTCCCCAAAAAGCACTACCAGAAAGGCGACTATGTGGACGTATTCGTGCACGAGTCCACGACGAACACGCTGCTGGGCGAGGCGGTAGACTAAGCCGTCTGTCATCCTGAGCTTGCAAAGAAACCTGTCACGCTGGACCGACATCGTTCGGCAGTAACTCCTGACTGGAGCATTCACCAGCTCAGGATGACGGATTTTCTTTGGTCTGCCTGAAAATAAACCGCCCCGCTTTTCGTCTACCCTACGAAAACCCTTCCGACTTGACACCATCAGAGATTCAGAGCATCAAACAGCGGTTCGGCATCATCGGCAATGCGCCGTCGCTGAACTACGCCATTCAGGTGGCCACGCAGGTAGCGCCCACCGACATGACGGTGCTGATAACGGGCGAAAGCGGCTCCGGTAAGGAGTCGTTTTCCAAGATTATCCATGCCCTGTCGCCGCGCAAGCACGGGCAGTTCATTGCCATCAACTGCGGCGCCATCCCGGAAGGCACCATCGACTCGGAGCTGTTCGGGCACGAAAAGGGCTCGTTTACCGGCGCCCAGGAAGCCCGCAAAGGCTACTTTGAGGTGACCAACGGCGGCACCATCTTCCTCGATGAGATTGGCGAAATGCCGCTCGGCACCCAGGCCCGCCTGCTGCGTGTGCTCGAAAACGGCGAGTTTATCCGCGTCGGCAGCAGCAAGGTGCAGAAGACTGACGTGCGCGTAGTGGCCGCCACCAACGTGAATCTGCTCGACGCCGTGCGCGAAGGGCGCTTCCGCGAAGACCTTTACTACCGCCTGAACACGGTGCCGATTACGGTTCCACCACTGCGTGAGCGTGGCGATGATATTTACCTGTTATTCAGAAAGTTCACCACTGATTTTTCTGACCGCTACCGCGTCAAGCCGATTACGCTGACGCCCGATGCGGTGCAGGAATTGCAGCGGTTCCGCTTCCCCGGCAACATCCGCCAGCTCAAGAACGTGGCCGAGCAGTTGTCGGTGCTGGAGACGGACCGCGAGATTGACAGCCGCCGCCTGCGCCAGTACCTGCCAGCCGAGCAGGCCAGCCAGCTGCCCATGCTGCTGCACGCCGCCGGCCCCGACGCGGCCGGCAGCGGCTACTCGGAGCGCGACCTGCTCTACAAGGTGCTCTTCGACATGCGCCGCGACATGACCGACCTCAAAAAGCTGGTGCTGGAAATGGCCGCCGGCCAGCGCCCGCAGGACTCGCAGGAGCTGCTGCGCCAGAACAGCCACCTGTTCACCAACCTCAACGCCGCGCCCTACGACGGCGGCGCCCGCCCCCTGCGCCAGCCCTCGCCCGATGGCGGTGCCACGGAGTACATCCTCACCCCCGGCCCCCTCGACGACGCCACCGACTACGAGGACGAGGTGCAGCGCGTGGAAGACATTCCGCACGAAACAGAGGAGGAAACCCTCTCGCTGGAAGCCAAGGAGAAGGAAATGATTCTCAAGGCCCTGAAAAAGCACCACAACAAGCGCAAATACGCCGCCCACGACCTGGGCATCTCGGAGCGCACTCTCTACCGCAAACTCAAGCAGTATGATCTGGAAAACGCGTAGTCTGGACCGGCGAGTTGTCAGCCGCAAGCTGCAAGCCCTTAACTATAAGTCGTATATGTTGTGGCTGGCGTGCATCTTGCCGCTTGTAGCTTGTAGCTTCTTCCTGAGTGGCTGCTCGGTTTACTCGTTTTCGGGCACCAACATCGACCCGGAGGTGAAAACCATTTCCATCAGCACCTTCCAGAACAACTCCAGCAACGGCCCGTCTTTCCTGGCCCAGCGCTTCACCGAGGACTTCAAGGACTACTTCCAGCGCAACACCACGCTCAAGCTGGTGCCGCGCGACGGCGACCTGCAGTTTGAAGGCGCCATTACGGCCTACGACTACGCGCCGGCCGCCATTCAGAACCAGGATGGCATTGACCAGGCCGGCGTCAACCGCCTCACCATTCAGGTGCGCGTGCGCTACTCCAACACCAAGGACCCCAAGCAGGACTTCGAGCAGACGCTCCAGAGCAACGGCGACTTTCCGGCCGACCAGGACATTACGCGCATCAACAACGACCCCACCGCCACGCGCCGCATCACCCAGAACATCATCACCGATACGTTCAACAAGTCGGTGGCGAACTGGTAGCGGGCGGGGCGGCCGTATGGGCAAGTGGGCAAATTGCTGTATTGTTGCGGCCCCGCAGGGCACTGCCACGCCTGTTGCCAGGTAGTTTCGCTTGGGCTGAATCCGGCTAACCGTTCAGCCACTTAACCATTTAACGTAAAATGACCCGCGCGTCGCTGTTACACATTCTGGACCACG
Source organism: Hymenobacter sp. APR13 (assembly GCF_000737515.1). Classification (NCBI taxonomy): domain Bacteria; kingdom Pseudomonadati; phylum Bacteroidota; class Cytophagia; order Cytophagales; family Hymenobacteraceae; genus Hymenobacter; species Hymenobacter sp. APR13. Next base: position 3,956,574 of record NZ_CP006587.1, on the reverse strand, counting down.
TAGGCGGGATTTCGGAAGCGGAAATCCGGGAGCTGGAGCAGCTGGCCGCGGCTTTCCCGTATTGCCAGACGGCCCACCTGCTGCTGGCCAAAGCCGACCACGACCGGGGCAGCATGCTGGCCAGCCAGCGCCTGCGCCGGGCCGCCACCTACGCCGCCGACCGCCAGCTGCTGCGCCACTTGCTGGAGCAGCCGGTGCAGGAGCGCCTGGCCGCCCCCGCGCCGCAGCATCTGGTGGGCACGGCTGCCGCGCCGCAGGCAGCGCCCGCCCAGCCCGCCGGCAACACCGCCGCTTTCCTGCAGACGCTGGAGCCCGAAGACGTGCTGCCGCTGGACAACACGCCGGAAGACACCGACGGCAGCAGCGCCACGCTGGTAGAAGAAGAAGCCCCCGCGCCTGCCGCCACCATTCTGGCCGCTGCGGCGGGCGCCCCGCTGGCCACGCCCGCCGTAGCGGCCAGCGCTAATACCACAGCCGCAGCAGATGCCGTAGAGCCCACCGAAGCGACCAGCACTGAAGCTGCAGTTTCTCCGGAGCAAGTGGAGCCCATTGAAGCTGTTGGCAATGAAGCCACAGTTGCTTCAGATACCACCGTGTATGCCGAAACGGCCGGCCCTGAAGCCACTGCTGAGGCCTCAGCAGCCACCGAAGCTGCGCCGGAGCCAGCCGTTCCAACCACCTCGGAAATGGACGCGCCGGCCGAAACGGCAGTTTCCGTAGGTGAGGCTGCTACTTCGGCCGTTTCTGAAGAACCGGAACTAGTAGCCGCCCCAAACGAAACCGACAGCCCAGCTGCCAGCGCAGAACCCGCAGTAGCATTAGCAGAAGAAGCGCCGGCCGACAGCTCGCTGGAAGCCACTACGGAGCTCGTTCCGGCGGAGGAAGAGCTACTACCCCCGGTGGCGCCGCCCATCCGGCCGCCGGCAGAAGCCGGTATTTCCCGCTTCGAGTTTGGGCTGGCCGTGCCGGATGCCCTGCCGGCGCCGTCCTCCTACCAGCTCACCGGTGCCGATTCCGACGACGACCTGGCACTGCTGCTCCCGCCCGCGCCCAAGCCGGTAGTGCCGGCTTTCCACTCGGATGCGGCGCTGGCATACGCCTTGATGGGCGGTGGCAGCCGCCTCGGCTACGCCCTGCAGATGCAGGACGGCGAGCTGACCACCGGCCTGCCCACCGACGAGTTCTTCGCGCCCGATGCCCTGCTGCAAGCGCACGCTGCCGCGCATCAGCCCAAGCGCCGCCCGGCCCGCTCCTCCCTGGCCCTCATCGACCAGTTTCTGCAGAATCAGCCGCGGCTGAAATCGGCGGCCAAGCGCCCGGCCCCGGCCGAGGAGCAGGACGATCTGTCGGTGCGCAGCACCAGCGTGGTGCCGCAGCTGGCCTCTGAAAGCCTGGCCAAAATCATGGTCAAACAGGGCAAAATCGATAAAGCCATTGAAATATATGAACGGCTAATGGTGCGCCAGCCGGAAAAAAGCGCGTACTTTACCGACCAAATTCACCAACTGCAAACTCCGGAGTAGATGTACACTGCGCTCATTATTGTAATCCTTCTCGTGTGTTTCCTGCTGGCCCTGGTGGTGCTGGCCCAGAACCCCAAAGGGGGTGGGCTTTCCAGCCAGTTCGGCTCGGGCGGCGCCGCCAACCTGATGGGCGTGAAGCGCACCGGCGACCTGCTGGAAAAGCTCACCTGGGGTTTCGCCATTGCCCTGATGGTGCTCACGCTGGGCACCCACGTGCTCAACGGCACCACCGATGCCGGCCCCGGCCGCAGCATCAACCAGCAGAAAGCCCTCGAAACCCGCCTGCCCGCCGCTCCGGCTCCAGCAGTGCCCGGCGCTCCGGCCCCCGGCGGCGCAGCTGCTCCGGCTACTGCCCCCACTCAGGCACCAGCCCAGGCCCCCGCACCCGCTCCGGCCCAGTAATCAGTTCCGGCTTTCCACAGTCTGCAACGGCGGCTTCCTTCATTGGGAGCCGCCGTTTTCTGTGTTGGTTGGTGGACTGCCATAGTGGGCAGCAGGCTGCCACGGCCCGAATGCTGCACTTTCGTCAGCCCTGCGTTCTGCTACCTTCGGGCCGCCAACTGCCGTGGCGGGTGGTGGCGGAGCCGTATTTTCTGTCAGCTTTGGCAGGCTGGCGTAGCAAGCTGACCGATTTAAGGCCATTCTGGCGTTCATTCTGTCAGGTTTGGCGGGCTGGCACGGGAAGTGCGGAACGCTCGGCACCACCTTGTTTCAAGTAAACCTTTCAACCAAAACGTACAATATGTCGCTTAGCATCAAACCGCTGGCTGACCGCGTGATTGTCGCGCCGGCCGCTGCCGAGGAAAAAACCAAATCGGGCATCATCATTCCCGACACGGCCAAGGAGAAACCCCAGCGTGGCGAAGTAGTAGCCGTGGGCGAAGGTAAAGTGGCCGACAACGGCACCACCATCAAGCCCCAGGTAAAAGCAGGTGACCAGGTGCTGTACGGCAAATACGCCGGCACCGAAATTACGGTGGATGGCCAGGACTACCTCATTATGAAGGAGTCGGACATCTTCGCCGTACTGTAGGCCTCCCTTTCTCTCTTTCTGAATTCCCCATACCCGAATAACTGATGGCTAAGAACATCCAATTCGATACTGACGGCCGCGACAAGCTGAAACGCGGTGTAGACAAACTGGCTAACGCCGTGAAAGTAACCCTCGGCCCCAAAGGCCGCAACGTGGTTATCGACAAGAAATTCGGCGCCCCAAGCATCACCAAAGACGGTGTGACGGTAGCCAAGGAAATTGAGCTGAGCGACCCGGTGGAAAACATGGGTGCCCAGTTGGTGAAGGAAGTAGCCAGCAAAACGGCTGACCAGGCCGGCGACGGCACCACCACTGCCACCGTACTGGCCCAGGCCATCTACGCCGCCGGTTCCAAGAACGTGGCCGCTGGTGCCAACCCCATGGACCTCAAGCGTGGTATCGACAAGGCAGTAATTGCCGTGGTTGCCAACCTGAAGACGCAGAGCAAGAAGATTGAAAACTCGTCGGAAATTGCCCAGGTAGGCGCTATTTCGGCCAACAACGACATGGAAATCGGCAAAATGATTGCCGACGCCATGGACAAAGTGGGCAAGGAAGGCGTTATCACGGTAGAAGAAGCGCGTGGCACCGAAACCGAAGTGAAAACGGTGGAAGGCATGCAGTTCGACCGCGGCTACCTCTCCCCTTACTTCGTGACCAACCCGGAGAAGATGGAGGCCGAGTTCGATAACCCCTACATCCTCATCTACGACAAGAAGGTGAGCACCATGAAGGAGCTGCTGCCCGTTCTCGAGCAGGTGGTGCAGACCGGCAAGCCGCTGGTTATCATCTCCGAGGACGTAGACGGCGAAGCTCTGGCGACGCTGGTAGTAAACAAGCTGCGCGGCTCGCTAAAAATCGCGGCCGTGAAGGCTCCTGGCTTCGGCGACCGTCGCAAGGCCATGCTGGAAGACATTGCCGTTCTGACGGGCGGTACGGTTATTTCGGAAGAGCGCGGCTACAAGCTCGACAGCGCCACGCTGGAGTACCTCGGCACGGCCGAGAAAGTTATCATTGACAAAGACAACACGACCATCGTCAATGGTAAAGGTGAGAAGGAAACCATCACCGCCCGTATCAACGAAATCAAAGCCCAGATCGTCACCACCACGTCGGACTACGACAAGGAGAAGCTGCAGGAGCGCCTGGCCAAGCTGTCGGGTGGCGTAGCCATCCTCTACATCGGTGCTAGCACGGAGGTGGAGATGAAAGAGAAGAAAGACCGCGTAGACGATGCCCTGCACGCTACCCGCGCCGCCGTTGAGGAAGGCGTGGTACCCGGCGGTGGCGTGGCCCTGGTGCGCGCCCTCGATGCCCTGGAAGCAGTTGATACCCTCAATGGCGACGAGCGTACCGGCGTGAACATCATCCGCACGGCCTTGGAAGCTCCCCTGCGTACCATCGTGCAGAACGCCGGTGGCGAAGGCTCGGTAGTAGTGCAGAAGGTGCGCGAAGGCAAAGGCGACTACGGCTACAACGCCCGCGAGGACCGCTACGAAAACCTAATGGCCGCTGGTATCCTAGACCCAACCAAAGTAACGCGCCTGGCGCTGGAGAATGCCGCTTCGATTGCCGGCCTGCTCCTGACCACCGAGTGCGTGATTTCGGACGAGCCCGAGGCTGAGAAAGACCACGGCCACGGCGGTGGTGCCCCCGGCATGGGCGGCATGGGCGGCATGATGTAAGCATCAGCCGCTAAGCCAACCGCTTAGACAAAAAGCCCCGCTGGACTTCGGTCCGGCGGGGCTTTTTTGGTTGTACAAATAGCGGATGTGGTGCCACGAATTGCCCGGAGGGCTTCGTGGCACCACTATCGTAGAACGAGACGCTGGACTATTACCGCACCACCGATAGTGGTACCACGAAGCCCTCTGGGCAATTCGTGGCACCACACCGGCAGACACGAAAAAGCCCCTCCGGACACGCAGTCCGGAGGGGCTTTTCACTGAAATACTACAATCCTAAGCCGTTACCGGCTCAGCCATCATGGTGTTGAGGCGCTTGTAAAGCACGAACAGAATGAGCGAGGCAACGGCCGACAGCCCCACGAAGATCATGAAGAAGTCGTAGAGGCTGGTGATCTGGAAGCCCAGGAACGAGGGCCAGTTAGCAGCCAGTCCCAGTTCCGACAGTTTGGCCGTTACGTCGGCGGTAACCTGCGAGGTGCCGTTCAGAATGCCGGGCAGGTTGATGCCTTCCTTGGAAGCCTTGGCAAACTCGCCGGGGCCGGGAGGATACAGCCCCGACAGCACGCCCGCCAGCTTGTTGCCGGCAGCCGTGGCCAGAAACCACACCGCCATCAGCAGCGAGGCGAAACGGGCCGGAGCCAGCTTGTTCACCAGCGCCAGACCAATCGGCGACAAGCACAGCTCGGCGAAGGTGTGCACCAAGTACATGGTGATCAGCCAGAACATGCTCACTTTAGTATTAGCGTCTACGCCCTTCACGCCGAATGCAATGATGAGGTAGCCTACCGCCATCAGCATCAGGCTGATAGACATTTTCAGCGGCGACGAAGGCTCGGTGCCACGCTTGCCCATCCAGGTCCAGAGGACCGCGAAAATCGGAGCAAAGATGATGATGAACAGCGCGTTGGCCGACTGGAAATACGAAGCCGGTACCACGGACGAGCCCAGAGTACGGTCGGTCTGCTCGTCGGCGAAGAACGTCAGCGAGGCGCCGGCCTGCTCGAACGTGCCCCAGAAGAAGATTACGAAGAAGCTCAGGATGAAAATAACGTAGATCTTCTGCTTCTCGCGGGCCGTGAGCGTGGGGTCGGTCAGGATGGTAACCGGGGCTACAATCATCGCCGAGAACACCAGCGCACCAATCCAGTCGCGGTCCATCAGCCAGGCAACTGCAGCGTACACCACCGCAAACAGACCGATGAGCATCGGGAGCTTGCTGGCGAAGCTCTTGGCAGGCTGGGCAATCGTCTCGGAACGAACCGGGCCGTCGGTCTGCACGGGCACTACCGGGGAGTGCTCTACGGTGCGCTCGGGCTTGGCACCCAGCGGAGCGCCTTCGGCCGTCACTACATACTTGTTTTTCAGCAGCTCAAACGTGAGGCTGCCAACCAGCATGCCGATACCGGCGGCCAGGAAGCCCCACTTGAAGTCGGACGGGTTGCCGGTGTCACCGAGCGTGCCGCACACCAGAGGCGAGAAAAACGCGCCCAGGTTGATGCCCATGTAGAAGATGGTATAGGCCGCGTCGATGCGGGAGTCGCCTTTGGGGTAGAGCGAGCCTACCATCGAGGAAATATTGGGCTTGAAGAAGCCATTGCCGAAAATCAGGCAGCCGAGGCCGACAAAGAACAGCAGCAGCTGGGCGGAAGGCACTTCCGTCTGGCCGGCGCTGTACATCGAGGCCGAAAAGAACAAGGCAAACTGCCCGGCGGCCATCAGCAAACCACCCACCAGGATAGAACGGCGGTTGCCCCAGTACCGGTCGGCCATGTAGCCGCCCAACAATGGCGTCAGGTACACGAGCGAGGTATAGTTGCCGTAAATCAATGACGACATCTCCTTGTTCATAAGGAGTGCCTTGAGCATGTACAAAGACAACAGGGCCCGCATACCGTAGTAGCTGAACCGCTCCCACATCTCGGTGGCAAAGAGCACATAAAGGCCCTTCGGATGGCCGGTGGAAGCGGCCATCTGGGGCTGCTCCCGCACAGCGGAGGTCGTTTGCATGAAATAGAAATGAAGTGGTAGAAAGGAAGAAAAAGCCGCCGGCTGCAACCGCACGGAGGTTGGTAAAGCTACAAAAGTTTCCCAACCCCCGAATAGCATCCCCCGTTTGCCGGCCTTGGGCCTTGCACCGACTGCCTGGCGCCAGCGAATTTTCGCAAAATTTCTGCCGGCAACGTTGCCAGCCCGGCGTTTTGCCTATTTTTGTCTTACCGTTCCCCCATTTTCCCACCCAACCCAGTTTTCGGCTTCTGATATGCTAGATTCCGCCGCTACTACCCGCCTGGCTCCGCTGGGCATCACGCAGGCCGCGCAGGTGCACCTGAACCTCACGCCTGAGCAGCTCACCCAGGAAGCCCTGCGCCGCCACGAAGGCGTACTCACCGACACCGGCGCCCTGATGGCCGACACCGGCCAGTTCACCGGCCGCTCCCCCAAAGACCGGTTCGTGGTGAAAGACGCCGGCACCGCCGACAGCGTGTGGTGGGGCGACATCAACATCCCCTTCGCCGAAGACAAGTTCGACCAGCTCCACCAGAAAATGGTGCAGTACCTAGCCGACAAAGAGATTTACGTGCGTGACGCCTACGCCGGCGCCAACCCCGACTACCAGCTCAAGCTGCGCGTGGTGAATGAGCTGGCCTGGCACAACCTGTTCTGCTACAACATGTTCCTGCGCCCCGCCGAGGGTGCTGATACCAGCTGGACGCCTGATTTCAGCATCATCTGCGCCCCCGGCTTCGAGGCTGACCCGGCCGTAGATGGCACCCGCCAGAAGAATTTCGCCATTCTGAATTTCTCCAAGAAGATGATTCTGATTGGCGGCACGGGCTACGCCGGTGAGATGAAAAAGGGCATCTTCGGAGTGCTCAACTACCTGCTGCCCCACGAGCGCGCCACGCTGCCGATGCACTGCTCGGCCAACGTGGGCAAAGACGGCGACACGGCCATCTTCTTCGGCCTCTCGGGCACCGGCAAAACGACGCTTTCCGCCGACCCCAACCGCGGCCTGATCGGCGACGACGAGCACGGCTGGACGCCCGATGCCGGCATCTTCAACTTCGAGGGCGGCTGCTACGCCAAGGTTATCGACCTGAGCGCCGAGAAGGAGCCTGAAATCTGGAACGCCATCAAGGCCGGCTCCATTGTGGAGAACACGCGCTTCGTGCCTGGCACTACCACCGTGGACTACGCCAACAAGAGCGTGACCGAAAACACCCGCACGGCCTACCCGATCAACTTTATTCCAAACGCCATTGAGCCCAGCGTGGCCGAGGCGCCCAAGAACATCTTCTTCCTGACGGCCGACGCCTTCGGGGTGCTGCCTCCCATCAGCAAGCTCGACAAGAGCCACGCCATGTACCACTTCATGAGCGGCTACACCGCCAAAGTGGCCGGCACGGAAATGGGTGTTACGGAGCCGCAGACCACGTTCTCGGCCTGCTTCGGCGCTGTGTTCCTGCCGCTGCACCCCACCAAGTACGCTGAGATGCTGGGCAAGAAGATGGACGAAAACGAGGTGAACGTATGGCTGGTGAACACCGGCTGGAGCGGCGGCAGCTACGGCGTCGGCTCGCGCATGAAGCTGGGCTACACCCGCGCCATGATTACGGCCGCCCTCAACGGTGAGCTGAACGACGTGGAGTTCAAGAAGCACCCCATCTTCGGCGTGGAAGTACCGGCCTCGGTGCCGGGCGTGCCCACCGAAATTCTGGACCCACGCGCCACCTGGGCCGACCAAGAAGCCTACGACAAAACGGCCGCCGACCTGGCCCAGAAGTTTGTGGCCAACTTCCAGAAGTACGCCGATTTCGCCAACGACGAAATCCTGGCCGGCGCCCCCAAAACGGCCGTTGAAGCCAGCGTATAACGCTTGATGCATAGAAAAGAGCCCCGCTGGCGTTGCCGGCGGGGCTCTTTTTTTTACGACAACCGGGGGCTTTCTATGGCGTGGCCCAGTGATGTCAGCCAGTGGTGCAGGCCCGCGTAGGTGGCGGCATCGGCGGCCAGCTCTTCTCCCTCCTGCGTCAGGATGGTGTCGCACCCCAGGCAGATGTTGAGCATTCCCACCACCTCATCATCCGCGCTGTAGAAGACAATGGCATCCCGGTAAACCGGCGCGCACATCCAGTAAATAATATTGGCCGCGGGCAGACTCAACAGCTCCAGCAACACCTGAATCCGTGAGTCGAAACCGGGCAGAGAAGCTATGGGCGTGGCCGTGAGATTGTACGCGCCGGGCACTTCCATCAGAGTGGAGGTGGCCAAGTCGTTGGTATTTCGCAGTCGGTTCAGATAGTCGCGCAGAGCAGGCAGATCCGGGGCGGCACAGGTCAGCAGACGCTTACGGGCTCGTTGCGCCTCCACCTGCGCAGCCTGCTGCAGTTGCTCCCATTTTGGCCCGCGCAGCAGCGAATACGTGGTCAGATAGTCGAATGACAGTGTGGCGATATAGTCGGCAGTGGTTTTCATGGCTCGGCAGGACGCGGCATGTGCCGCGGCGTAGCTCTTCCGCGGGCAACAAGTTTAAGAGGAAGATTGCCGCAAATCCTTGAAATGCCAGTAATTTGCCCAGCTTTTCCAACCCTTCCACCTTCTCTTTCTGATTATGCGCAAGCGTTTGCTGCCGCTGTTTCTGTTGTTTCTGTCGCCGCTGAGCTTGTGGGCCTGGGGCGTTGACGGCCACCGCGCCGTGGGCCAGATTGCCGAAAACCACCTCACCCGCAAGGCCCGCCGCGAAGTGCAGCGCCTGCTGGGCACCGAAACGCTGGCGTTAGTGAGTACATGGCCCGACGAAATCCGCTACTATCCGGAGTTCAAGGACACCGCCCCCTGGCACTACGTCAACTCGCCCGCGGGCCTAAACGAGACGCAGTACCTGCAAGACCTGAAAGGCCAGACCAGCCCCAACGCCTACAACATGCTGCAGGCCAAGCTTCGGGAGCTGACCGACTCCAGCAAGACGCAGGCCGAGAAGGTGGCGGCCCTCAAGTTTGTGGTGCACCTCGTGGGCGACGCCCACCAGCCCCTGCACGCCGGCCACGCCGACGACAAGGGCGGCAACGACATCAAGGTGAAATACCGCGGCAAGGACACCAACATGCACAGCCTCTGGGACAGTGGCCTGATCGATTACCAAGGGCTGAGCTACACGGAAATGGCCACCAAGTACGATGGCCCCATCCGGCGCCGGCAGGTGCGCGAGTGGCAGGCGTCGTCGCCGGAAAGCTGGTTCTGGGAGTCGTACCAAGCCAGTGAGCAGGTGTACCGCAGCGCCCCAGCCAACGGCGACGTAGACTACAACTACTACCCGGCGCACTCTGAAATGATGAAGCAGCGCATCCAGCAAGCCGGCGTACGGCTGGCGGGTTTGCTGAACGAGGTACTGGGCTAGACCGGCATTAGGCCAGCATGGGCAGCCTGGAGGAAGCTATCCGGGCTGCTCATCGGTAGTCTACTGTTCCTATTATTAGATTTATCCGATGCGTTTTTACTACAAGCTCATGCTGGCGGCCGGCCTGCTGCTGGGCGCGCCACAGGCGCGGGCCCAGTTTACAGGAACCTGGGCAAAGGCAGATATCCCGCTGCCTTACAACCGGCGCTACCAAGTAGGTGATATCCTGTTCGACCCCGCACAGGACCGCGCAGACTTTGCGCTGCGGCCGTCCGGCCGCATTTACCAGTATTACAATTTCAACACCACCTACAGCGGCGGGCGCCCTGAGCTGCGCCGGCAGCTGCAGGCAGCCCTGCGCACGCCACCGGCCGGCACCAGCGGCAGCGGCTACCTTACGGTGCGCTTCGTGGTGAACTTCCGTGGGGAAACCGACCGTTTTCGGGTACAGGAGCTGGATTCTGCGTACCAGCAGCAGGCGTTTGCGCCGCCTCTGGTGGCGTGGGTGCTGCGCGCCTGCCGCGACCTGCACAGCTGGCAGCCGGGCCGCATTGATGGAGAAACCCAGGACAGCTATTTCTATTGCACGTTCATCGTGCGTGAGGGTTCCATTCAGGATGTTCTGCTATGATACGCTACGCATTAGTGCTGCTGCTGAGCCTGCTGTTTCGCCCGGTGGCTGCCCAGCCCAACTGCCTGATCTACCCGGCTGGCTCGCCGGAGCGGGCAGCGTGTGAGCTTTACCTGCAGGCGCTTGAGCTCCCGCAGGGCTCCATTCAGTCGCAGGTGTACTTCGACCGGGTAATAGCCCTGTGCCCGACGTTTGCCCCAGCCTACCACGAGAAGTCGGTGCCGTTTCTCAAACGGGGCGACTTTCTGACGTGGAAAAAGCTGATCGACGAAGCCGTGCGGCTGCAGCCGGACCGCTACCTGGCCGACCGGGGCTGGTGCCGCTTCAAGTTTTTGCGTGACTACCGCGGCGCGCTGGCCGACATTACTCGATTGCAGCAACTCACCCACAACCAACCTGGGCAGTCCGGCGACGGCAGCTACGATTTGCGCATCCTGGCGGCGCTGTGCCAGCGCGAGCTGGGTGACCTGCGTGCCGCCCTCACGACCTTCGACGCCTGCATAGCCGACAATAAAACCCAGGACCGGGTGGGCCTCTACGACTATCTGCATCGGGGCATCACGAAGCTACGGCTGCACGACTATGCCGGGGCTCTCGCCGATTTTAAGCTGCAGCGCACCGTCAATGGGAAGCTGGCTGAAACCGATTACTACACTGCGCTTATACTGCGGCAGCAACACCAGGCCGGGGCGCTGGCGCACATGCAGAGCGCCCGGCAACTATGGCAGCAGGGCTACCGCCTCAACGACCCATATATGAGCATGCCCGACGAAATATCCCTCCCGGATATCGACCGATTTTTACAACAACAGTAGCGTATCCAGCACGCAGCCAACGGCCCCGCTGACGTGTGTCAGCGGGGCCGTTGGCTGTTTTTTATCGAATGTCAGCTTATTTTTTCTGGCTGGACTTCCCGTTCAGCCAAGCCGCTGCCGCCACGCCGGCTCCCACCAGCAGGGCCGCTTTCAGGCCGGTGTTGCCGCGGGTGATGGCCTCGGTGTAGTAGCTGGTTTCGCGGGTGCTGCCGGGATAGTTGCCGCGCTCCTCCAGTTGGCCCATGGGCCGGTCGAGGCCATTTTGTTGTAGCGGGCGCGGGGCGTAGTCGGCTTTCTCCTGCTTGGCGAAGGACTTCTCCATGAACTGGTCGAGCAGCGCCGGAGTCCAGCGGTTCATGCCGATGAAGGCCCGGCCGCCGCCGCCTACTACTACGTCGCGCTCAGGATGGGCAGCTGCGTACAGAATGGCGCGGGCCACGGTTTCGGGGGCGTAGGCGGGTGGGGCGTGCTTGGCTTCGCGCTCCATGAAGTTCTTAGCGTGAATCGGGTAGGGCGTATCGATGGCGGCGGGCTGAATCAGGGTTACCGAAATCGGGGCCTCGTCCATCTCCAGCTCCATGCGCAGGCCGTCGGTGAAGCCCTTTACGGCGTGCTTGCTGGCCGAGTAGATGGTCTGCAGAATGGCCGTGACTTCCGACAGAATACTGCCCACGTTGATGATGGCGCCGCCCTTACCTTTCAGGTGCTTGGCCGCTTCCAGCGAGCCATTCACCAGGCCCCAGAAGTTCACGTCGAACAGGCGGCGCATGTCTTCTACCGGCACCTGCTCAAGCTTGCCGTAGATGCTCACGCCGGCGTTGTTAATCCAGGTATCGTAGCCGCCGTAGAGGCTGGCGGCTTCCTGGGCCAGGCGCTGCACGTCTTCGGGCTTGCTCACGTCGGCCACCACGTAGTCGGCCTGGCCGCCGGCCTGCCGGATTTCGCTGGTGAGCTGGCGTAGGGCGTCTTCGCTACGGGCCGCCAGAATCAGGCGGGCACCGGCTTTGGCGGCCATGCGGGCCGTTACGAGGCCGATGCCGGACGAGGCGCCGGTGATGACGATGGTTTGTTGGGAGAGTTTTTTGAGTTTAACAGACATAGTGAGGGTGGACAAAGTGGAAAGTGTAGCATAGCGGGTGGCCCGTGGCCAGCCCCCTTAGGCATACGCGCCCGGCGGCCGGGCGTTATGTTGAGCTTGGCGCGGCCCAGCCGGCGGCGCGTGCTTTTCCGGTTTACCTTTGCCCCATGCCGCACACTTTCTTCGCCCCCGACCTCTCCGGCCTCACCTACACGCTTCCCGAAGACGAAAGCAAGCACGCCGTGCGGGTGCTGCGCCTGAGCGCCCCCGACCCCGTGGTGCTGGTGGACGGCCGCGGCGGCGTGTTTCAGGCCGAAGTGGCCGACGCCAACCCCAAGCGCTGCCAGCTGCGCATCACCCACGAAGCGCAGGTGCCGCGCCGCCCCTATTTCGTGCACGTGGCCGTGGCGCCCACCAAAAGCCTCGACCGGATGGAATGGCTGGTGGAGAAAGCCGTGGAAATCGGCGTCGACCGTCTCACGTTTCTACGCTGCGCCCGCTCCGAGCGGCGCGAGCTGAAGCTGGAGCGCCTGCACAAAATCGCCGTCAGCGCCCTTAAGCAGTCGGGCCAGGCGTGGCTGCCGCAGCTGGACGAGCTGACGGACTTCGCCGACTTCCTGCCCACCATCGACGGCGCCTCCAGCTTCATCGGCCACCTCGAGGAAGGCGACCGGACGCCGCTTTCCCACGTGGCGGCAACCGGAGCCAGCTGCTGCGTGCTCATCGGGCCCGAAGGCGACTTCACGCCCCAGGAAATTGCGGCGGCCTTTGCCAGCGGTGTCCGACCCGTGACGCTGGGCGCCTCCCGCCTGCGCACCGAAACGGCCGCCCTGGCCGCCGTGCACACGGCGCACGTGGCGCGGGAGTTGGCCGAAAACCGCTAAGTTGAACGCCTGCCGCTCTCTTCTGCGTTTCTCTCTGAACACCGCTGCCCCCATTTTTCTCGCCCGCATATGCTGAAGACCCTCTGCCTGGCTATTACGTTTCTGCTGCTGCTCACGGCCGCGGCGCCGCCCGCCGCGGCTCCCAGCTTCCGCATTGCCAAACTGCACTACGGCGGCGGTGGCGACTGGTACGCCAACAAAACTAGCCTGCCCAACCTCATCCGCTTCTGCAACCAGACACTCAGCACCAACATAGCCCCCGACGAGGCCACCGTGGAGCTGGACTCGCCGGAACTGCTCAGCTACCCGTTTGTGCACATGACCGGCCACGGCAACGTGTTATTTTCCGATGCTGAGGCCAAGAATCTGCGCCGCTACCTGATGGGCGGCGGCTTTCTGCACATCGACGACAACTACGGCCTCGACAAGTTCATCCGGCCCGAGATGAAGAAGGCGTTTCCCGAGCTGGAATTTGTGGAGCTGCCCTTCTCCCACCCCATCTACCACCAGAAGTTTCAGTTTCCCAGAGGCTTGCCCAAAGTACACGAGCACGACAGCAAGCGCCCCCAGGGCTTCGGCCTGCTCTACAAGGGCCGCCTGGTGTGCTTCTACAGCTTCGAGTGTGACCTAGGCAACGGCTGGGAAGACCTGGGCACCTACCCCGAAGACACCCCCGCCACCCACGAGGCGGCCCTGAAGATGGGCGCCAATCTGGTGAGCTATGCCCTCACCCAGGACTAACAAAAAAGCGTGCTTCCTGGGGCAAACACCCTACTTTCGTAGCTTGAACTCCACACAAAACGTAATGGCCTCTTCGGCAGCAAGCCCGGCCATCCTCTCTCGCCTACGCCTCGAAACCAGGCCGTTTCACGACGCCGTCGAAACCAACCGCTTCAACCAGGCCCTTACAGCCGGCACTGTTACGGCCGCCCATACAGCGGTGTTTCTGGCCCGCATGTATGGTTTTGTGCAGCCCTATGAGGCCGCTCTGCGTCGGCACGCCGCCGCTTTTGGCCCCGAGTGGCAGCTGGAGCAACGCTACCGAGGCCATCTGATTCTGGAAGACCTGGCCCGGCTGGGCTACTCCGGCACGCCGCCGCTGTGCCCGGCCATGCCGCCACTCGAAACCCGCGCCCAGCTGTTGGGCGCGATGTATGTGCTGGAAGGCTCGACGCTGGGCGGGCAGGTGATTGCGCGGCAGCTGGGCGCCGCCGGCATTGCCGGCCGCACCTTCTTCGCCGGCCGCGCCGAGCGCACCGGTCCACTCTGGAAGCAGTTCACCCAGCTGCTGGAAGCGGCCGCCACGCCCGAAACCGCCGATACCATTGCCGCGTCGGCCGTTCACACGTTTCAAACTCTTGCCGCATGCCTCACACCGGAGTAAACCTGTCCGACGAAGCCCTGCTGGGCCAGCCCGTCACGCTCACCAACTGCGACCGGGAACCCATTCATATTCCGGGCCTGATTCAGCCGTATGGTTTTTTGCTGTGCCTCGATGAGCAGACCCGGCAGGTGGTGCAGGCCAGCGCCAACACCAAGAGCCTGCTGGGCATTGCCCCCGAACACCTGCTGGGCGGCGGCCTGGGCCAACTCATGGAGCCCGAGCAACTGGTGTTGGTGGAGCGGGCCTGGCCTATCGCTACCGAGCAGAGCCGCCTGCTGGGCGTGCGCCTGGACCGCGTCATCAACCGCCCCCACTTCAAGCTGGTGCTGCACCGCTTCGACGGCCTGCTGTGGGTGGAGGGTGAGCCCGTGGCCGATAACTCCGTCAGTGCCTTCGACCTGCCCTCTCTCAACCAGAACCTGGGCAGCATGCTCAGCGCCAGCACCACCCAGCAAATGTGCGAGGTGGTGGTGCAGCAGGTACGCGAAATCACGGGGTTTGACCGCGTGGCCGTCTACCGCTTCGCGCCCGACGACAGCGGCGAAGTGGTGGCCGAAGCCGTGCGCGAGGATCTGCCCCCCTGGCTGGGCATGCACTACCCGGCCACCGATATTCCGAAGCAGGCCCGGGCCATGTACCTCAAAAACTGGCTGCGGTTTATCCCCGACGCCGGCTACGAACCCGTACCGCTGGTGCCCGCTATCCGCCCCGGGGGCACCCGCCCGCCCGACATGACCTACTCGGTGCTGCGCAGCGTGTCGCCCATCCACATCCAATACCTGCACAACATCGGCTCGGCGGCCACCATGACCATTTCGCTTATCGAGGACGGCAAGCTCTGGGGCATGATAACCTGCCACCACCAAACGCCCCGCCTGATCAGCTACGAGCTGCGCGACCTGTGCCAGTTCCTGGGCAAAACCATGTCGGCCCTGCTCCGAACCAAGCAGCAATACGACGAGTTGGCCTACCGCCAGCACATCACCCAAACCCAGACGCACCTGTTTGAGCTGGTGAGCACCCAGCCCAACTTTGTGGATGGCCTGCACCGCTTCTCGCCCAACCTGCGCGACGTGTTTCAGAGCGGCGGGGTGGCGGTATGCATCGAAAACGAGATTTTCACCGTGGGCAACTCGCCTACTCCCGAGCAGATTGCCGACCTCATGGTCTGGCTGAATAAGCATATGGAGAGCGAAGAGTTCTACACCAATTCTTACCCCCGTCTTAACCCGGCCGGCCTGGCCATGCGGGCCACAGCCAGCGGCCTGCTGGCCATTCGCCTGGCCCAGAACCCCGGCGACTACATCATGTGGTTCCGCCCCGAGGTGATTCAGACCGTGACCTGGGCCGGCCGCAACGACAAAGTGCCCACCACCGTCGATGGGGAGGTATTTCTCTCGCCCCGGCAGTCGTTTGAGGCCTGGAAGGAAACCGTGGAAAACTCGGCCCTGCCCTGGCTGCCCATGGAGCTGGAAGCGGCCCACGAAATCCGCCTCTACATCGCCGACCTGCGGCTGAAGATGTTCAACGAGGCCGTGAGCAAGGCCCGGGCGCTGGCTTCGCTCAACGAAGACCTCGAGCGCAGCAACGACGAGCTCGACTCCTTCGCCTACGTGGCCTCGCACGACCTGAAAGAGCCGCTGCGCGGCATTCATAACTACTCGCTGTTTCTGCTCGAAGACTACGCCGACAAGCTCGACGAAGACGGCGTGCACAAGCTGCAGACCCTGGTGCGCCTGAGCCAGCGCATGGAAGCCCTGATTGAATCGCTGCTGCAGATTTCGCGCGTGGGCCGCCAGGAGCTGGCCCGCGTGCCCGTGGACCTGAACACGATTCTGGCCGAAGTGCTCGACCTGCTGGCCCCGCGCCTGGAGCAAACTGCCACTGCCGTGCGCGTGCCCGAGCCCCTGCCTACGGTGCTGGGCGATGCCGTGCGCCTGCGTGAGGTTCTGGCTAATTTGCTCACCAACGCCATGCGCTACAACGACCGGCCGGAAAAGCACGTAGAGGTAGGCTTTCTCAGCCCCGGCTCTCCCCTGCCCAAAACCCACATCGACCCCGCTGCCTTCCATACCATCTACGTTCGCGACAACGGCATCGGCATTGCACCTCGCCACCACGAGGCTATTTTCCGGATTTTCAAGCGGCTGCACAGCCAGGAAAAGTACGGCGGCGGCACCGGTGCCGGTCTGGCCATCGTGAAAAAGATGATTGAGAAGCACGGCGGTACGCTGTGGGTGGAGTCGGAGCTTGGCGAAGGCGCCACCTTCTATTTCACCATTCCTAAGGCTAATTCTCTCTGATGTCCACGCTCAAACCCGTACTCGTCGTTGAAGACAGTGCCGAAGACTTTATGGCCCTGGGCCGCGCCTTCCGCAAACACTCGCTGCAGCACCCGGTGTTGCGCTGCGAAGACGGCGACCAGGCCCTGGACTACCTGCAGGGCTACGGTAAGCATCCGAAGTGGCCACTTAGCCTGCCGGCCATTGTGCTGCTCGACCTGAATATGCCCGGCACCGACGGCCGCACCGTGCTCGATACCTTGAAGCAGGATCCGCAGCTGGCCAGCATTCCGGTCATCATCTTCACCACGTCGTCTAACACCAAGGATATTGAGGAATGCTACCGGCTGGGGGCCAACAGCTACATGACCAAGCCGGTAAACTACCCCAGCCTGGAAGAAAAGGTGCGCCTGATTGTGAAGTATTGGCTGGAATGTTCTGAACTGCCCCCTCTCAACTAAGCCGCCCGCGTGAAGAAGCTGCTGATTATTGATGACAACCCTGCCGACCGCCTCCTGTATCAGCGGCTGCTCCGGCCGCAGGAGGGGCAGGAACGCTTCGAAATAACAGAGGCTTCGGATGGCGCCGAAGGCCTGGTCCGCTTTACCGAGCTGCGGCCCGACTGCGTGCTGCTCGATTACAACCTGCCGGACACCGACGGGCTGAGCATGCTTATGGAAATGCACCAGGAGGCACCGCCCGATACACTGTGCGTGGTGATGATAACTGGCGGCGGCAACGAGCAATTGGCCGTGCGGGCCCTCAATACGGGCGCCCTCGACTACCTGGTAAAAGGGCAGTTCGACCGCGACTTGCTGGACCGTACCGTGCGCCACGCCATCGAGAAGAACGAATGGCGGCAGTACCAGAACCGCTACCACTCCGAAATCCAGGCAATGAACCGCCAGCTGCGCGACTCGCTGGCCGAGCTGACGCACACGCGCCAGGCCCTGCACGAGAAAAACGCCGAGCTGATGGCCGCCCACGAACAAGTGACGGCCCGCAACCAGCAGCTGGCCCGCAGCAACCAGGACCTGGACAACTTCGTGTACGCCGCCAGCCACGACCTCAAGCAGCCCGTCAACAACCTGCAGGGCCTGTTTGAGGAGCTGCGCCGTACCCCTTTGGTGCAGGAGCCGGATACGGCCACCATTATGCGTCTGCTGGAAGAGTCGCTGCATAGTCTCTCCACCACCATCAACGACCTGGCAGCCGTGGTGCAGGAGCAGCGGCCAGCTAGTCCCTCCGTTAGCGAGCCGGTCGACCTGGCCGAACTCACGGCGGATGTTGTGCAGGCGCTTCGACCTCAGATCGTGGCCACCCATGCGCGCATCACCACCGACTTTTCGGCGCTGCCGCAGCTGCAGTACGTCCGGATCAATCTGCGCACCATCCTGCTCAATTTGTTGGGCAACGCGCTGAAATACCACCATCCTAACCGCCGCCCACACATCCGGTTACGCGCTTATCAGGAAGCCGGGCAACCAGTACTGGAAGTGCAGGACAATGGCTTGGGCCTCAATCTGGAGCGCCACGGTTCCGAGCTATTTCAGCTTTTCCGGCGCTTTCACCCGCAAACGGCCGATGGTACCGGGGTCGGGCTATTCCTAGTCAATCGGCTGGTGGAAGGTCCTGGTGGCCACATTAAAGTGGAAAGCCAGGAAGACTGTGGCACTACGTTCCGGCTATTTCTGCGGATTGACAGCCAGGCATAGCCTGTTGCTCCTACCGTCTCACCGCACCAATAACCTCAGCGCCTGTGAGGGAAAATCATGCGGAAAAACCAACTGTAAATTCACAAATAACACGCTGCATTATAGCGTATTATACAGCTATACTAAAACCGACGCTGCAGGATTTCACTTAGCACGAAAGCGGCGCGCAGGTCGGCCGGATTTCGCAGCAGATCGGTGACGGTGGCCCGGGCGGGTTCCTGGGCGCGGGCCTGCTGGCGGGTCCAGTAGTCGGCGGGCTCATGGGGGCGGCGGCTGGCGCGGGGCTGGCTGGCAGCCCGGCGCGCCTCATGCAGCGGCACCTCCAGCGACCGGGCTTCCGGCGTAGTTTCCAGCGAGGCCGCGGCCGGGGCCCGCTGCTCTAGACTGCGGGCCGGGACGGCCGTTTCGCGCGGCAAAGGCCGGCCGGCCGGTGTCGTTTGCTCGGCCGCGGCCGGGGTGGCAGTAGCGGGGCGGTTGCCGGCCTGCATCTGCTTGAGCAGTTCCTCAAAGGAAGAGGCTGGCAACGGCGGTGCCTGCCGTGAGCGAGGTGGGCGTTGCTGCTGCTCGCGGGCCGTGGTAGCCCGGGCCTTCTGCACCATCCGCCAGATAAACACGCCCAGCCCCAGCACTATCCAGAGCAACGTCTGCAGCTTTTCCATGATAACAGACCGAACAAATGGTTTAGAAAGGCAAAAGCAAGACCGAGCCAAACGCCCACCCTACTCACTACTCACTTAGCGTACGCCCTTTTCCGGGAAACGGCCTTGCTTGGTGCGGTAGAAGGCTTTGATTTCTTCTAGATCCTTCTCATAGTCGCCGGTAGGCCAGAAAGCGGGACCCACGCCGGCCTCCTTGTTTTTGTAATCGAGGTAGCCAAGCTGGATGGGAACACCGGCCCCAACTGCGGCGTGGTAGAAGCCTTTGCGCCACTTGGGCTGGTACGAGCGGGTACCCTCGGGCGTAATCAGAATCACCAGTTCATCGTGCTCCTGGAACAGCTGCACCATGCCATCTACGAGGCTGTTGTTGCGGCTGCGGTCTACAGCCAGGCCGCCTAGGCTACGCACCAGCGCGCCCAGCACTGGAATGGTGGTCCACTCCTTCTTGATGGTCAGGCGCACATCCACGTCCATGAGAAAAAAAGCTGCCCGCGCGAAGATGAAGTCCCAGTTGCTGGTGTGGGGCGCGGCAATCATCATGCTTTTCTTGATGTCGGCCGCTACCCGCGGGCCCAGCCGCCAGCCGGCTACCGCGAAAATGGCTTTGGAAATGTAGTACCAGAACGTAGAAGTTTTGCGAGCGGCCATGCAGGAAGTAGTGGAAAGACAAAGGCAGCGGCATAGTGCGGAAGCTGCCGGAAGCCAAAACTAGGAAAATGTAAGGTAAGCCCGGCTACCCGCCCCGCCGCCAGCTAGTGCGCGGCCAGCAGCGCCCGCAGCGCCGGGGCCTGCGCCAGCGTGTAGCGGTAGCCGATATCGAACAGCTCCTGCCCGCGCCGGTAGTCCAGCGGGCGGTAGGCGCGCAGCTCCGGCGGCTCCAGCAGCAGCTGGCACTGCTGCTTGCTGAGGGTGCTGTTGGCCCCGATGATCAGGTTGAGGGTGCGTTCCACGAGGTTGCGGAAGCCCGTTATCCGCCCACCCGTGTTGGTAGGGATGCAGTTGACGGCCACCACCGGCCAGCCCCGGCCCAGCAGCGCATCCACGGGCAGGTTGTTGAGCAGGCCCCCGTCGGCCAGCTGCCGGCCCTGGTACTCGATGGGCCGGTACAGCACCGGCACCGCCGACGAGCCTAGCAGCGGCGGAATCAGCAGGCCCTGCGAAAAATGCACCGACGCCCCGGCCGTCAGGTCGGTAGCCACCAGCGTCAGGGGCAGGCGCAAGCTCTCGAAGGTGCAGCCGGCCCCCAGATGCCGGGCAAACAGCGCCTCCACCGCCCCCAGCTGCAGCAGCCCGTAGCGGCTGAAAGCCATGCGGGTAAGCCGCGTGATGCTGACACCCATAAACAGCTCCAGAATCTCACGCGGCGCAAATCCGGCCGCGTAAAACGCCCCCACAATAGCCCCCGACGACACGCCGGCCAGCGCCGCCACCGGCAGCCCCAGCTCGTCGAGGGCGGCCAGCACGCCCAGGTGAGCCAGCCCCCGCGCCCCGCCCCCCGACAAGGCCAGGGCCAGGCCGGGAGGCGTTGCTGAAGGTTGGCTGATGCTTGTTGGCTTCTCGGTCAGCGTCACGGGGCCGGTGGTGCTAGTGTCAACTCACAACGAAAAACCACTGCCAAAAGGCGAAAACGACCTTACAGCTCCGACAGCTTGAACGTATCGGCCAGGCGCACGCCCTTTTCGGTGTGCTGCACCGTGCAGCACTCGTGGGCGGCATCGTGCTCCAGCACCAGCACCCAGTTTTCGTCGGCGGCGCGGCGCAGCACCTGCTCCTTTTCGGTGAGGGTTTGCAGAGGGCGCACGTCGTAGCCCATCACGTAGGGCAGCGGAATGTGGGCGGCGCTGGGCAGCAGGTCGGCCATGAAGGCCAGTTTGCGGCCTTTGTAGTCGAGCAGCGGCACCATCATCTTCTCGGTGTGGCCGTCGGCGAAGATGATTTCCCGCACGGCGCCCAGCTCGGCCGGCACATCGGCGGCCGACTCAATAAAGCGCAGGTGGCCGCTTTCCTGGATGGGCAGGATGTTTTCCTTCAGAAAGCTGGCTTTTTCGCGGGCGTTGGGCGTTACGGCCCAGTCCCAGTGGCTTTGGTTGCTCCAGTAGGTGGCGTTCGGGAAGGCCAGCTCCAACTGGCCGACGGCGGTGCGCACCACCGAGCCGCCGCAGTGGTCGAAGTGCAGGTGCGTCAGCAGCACGTCGGTGATATCCGCCGAGGTGTAGCCCAGTCGGCGCAGCGACTTTTCCAGCGTGTCGTCGCCGTGCAGGTAGAAATGGCCCCGGAACTTGTCGTCCTGCTTCTCCCCGATGCCGTTGTCGATCAGCAGCAGCCGGCCGTTGTCTTCCACCAGCAGGCAGCGCATGGCCCAGGTGCACATGTTGTTGGTGTCGGCGGGCACCAGCTTCTGCCACATGCTTTTGGGCACCACGCCAAACATGGCGCCGCCATCGAGTTTAAACAGGCCGGTATCGAGGGTATGAACGGTCATGGGAATTGGGTTGGGAGGAATTCAGTAGGCGAATAAATGAAAAAAGCACGTCATGCAAAGCGGAGCGAAGCAGCTCGCCAGTGTGGTACAATCAGTTACTACACTGGCGAGCTGCTTCGCTCCGCTCTGCATGACGTGCTTTGGGTGCTCGTGTTTTACTCCAGCACCACGCCCATCGCCGAGAACTTGTCGATGCGCTGGCTGATGCGCTCCTCGTGGGGCAGGGCTTCCAGCTCGTCGAGGGTTTTGAGGATGGTTTTCTTGAGGGTTTTGATCATGGTGGCCGTGTCGGTGTGGGCGCCGCCCAGGGGCTCCTTCACGATGCCGTCCACGAGCTTGTTGCCCAGCATATCTGTAGCCGTGAGCTTGAGGGCCTCGGCGGCCTGCTCCTTGTAGTCCCAGCTGCGCCACAGAATGCTGCTGCACGACTCCGGCGAAATCACCGAGTACCAGGTGTTTTCCAGCATCAGCACCCGGTCGCCGATGGCAATGCCCAGGGCCCCGCCCGAAGCGCCTTCGCCGATGATGATGCAGATAACGGGCACCTTCAGCAGGAACATTTCCTTGAGGTTGCGGGCAATGGCCTCGCCCTGCCCCCGCTCCTCGGCCTCGAGGCCCGGAAACGCGCCGGGCGTGTCAATCAGCGTCACAATGGGCTTGCCGAACTTCTCGGCCAGCTTCATCAGGCGCAGGGCCTTGCGGTAGCCTTCGGGGTTGGGCATGCCGAAGTTGCGCATCTGCCGCTGCTTGGTGTTGCGGCCCTTCTGCTGGCCAATGAACATCACCGAGCGGCCGTCGATTTCGGCGAAGCCGCCCACCATGGCCTTGTCGTCGCCCACGGTCCGGTCGCCGTGTAGCTCCACAAACTTCTCGGTCATGCCCTCAATGTAGTCGAGGGTGTAGGGCCGTTCGGGGTGGCGCGAGAGCTGCACGCGCTGCCAGCGGGTCAGGTTGGCGTAGGTTTCCTTTTTAAGGGTCTTGATTTTGGCTTCGAGGGCCGCTACGGCATCCGATACGTCCACCTGGCTATCGAGCGCCAGCTGTTGCATTTCACGGAGCTTGCCTTCGAGCACGGCAATTGGTTGTTCAAAATCGAGGAGCATTGCCACGGCAGAATGCGTCAGGTTTGCAAAGTGAGAGAAGAAAGCAAAGGTAAGCGAAGCCATGCACACGGCGCACTGCCAGCTGCCGCGGATTTTTGCATTTTTTTTCTCCCTGATAAACAGGCGTCAACACCCGCGTCCGGAAGTTTTTCGCACTTTTTTACCCCGGCCCCTTGTGCAGTCCAATCCGGCCCTCTACTTTTGCATCATCAAAACGGAAGGACACACGGTCTGACCGGAAAGATGAACTGGTTCGGTAGTTCAGTTGGTTAGAATGCCGCCCTGTCACGGCGGAGGTCGCGGGTTCGAGTCCCGTCCGGACCGCAAAGGCCCTTCAGAGAAATCTGAAGGGCCTTTTGCTTTTCCAGCCGCTCAGTTTGAACGATGTAGAGACGCGACACCTCGCGTCTCGTCGTTGCTGACGTTGAAGCTGTTTAGGAAACAGTAGCACGTCATGCAGAGCGCAGCGAAGCATCTCGCGTGCTGAGGTTGTAGTGCTGTTCAGACGTTAACACGCGAGATGCTTCGCTACGCTCTGCATGACGTGCTGTTGATTTTTAAGTGCTATTGAAGCAATTCCGATGTATAGCTGGCGTGGTTCCGGCCGTTCAACTGGGAGTATCGTGTCTCTACATCGTGCTGGCGGCGCAGAGTCAATCGTTCAACGAGGAGACGCGAATACGCGTCTCTACATGGTT
Source organism: Hymenobacter sp. APR13 (assembly GCF_000737515.1). Classification (NCBI taxonomy): domain Bacteria; kingdom Pseudomonadati; phylum Bacteroidota; class Cytophagia; order Cytophagales; family Hymenobacteraceae; genus Hymenobacter; species Hymenobacter sp. APR13. Next base: position 3,933,201 of record NZ_CP006587.1, on the reverse strand, counting down.
GGCGGTTTTTATTTGGTTGGCGATAGGCTTGCTGCGGTGCGCGGCGCATCTTTACCCTTGTGAAAATTCTGCTGCTCGTCTGCGTTCTGGTGGGTTCGGCTCTGGTGGGCCGGGCGGAGCCGGCAGCGCCTTCTCCCCTGCTGCGCGACCTGCAAACGGCCCTAGCCCATAAAACTCGCTACGACCAGCAGCGGCAGCAGCGCATTGCGGTGCTCACGGCGGCGTTCCGGGCCTCGCCGGCTAATCCGGAGGCCCGTTTCGGGCTGGGGCTGCGCATTTACGAGGAGTACAAGGCGTTTCAGTACGACTCGGCGTTTGTGTACAGCCAGCAGCTTACCCGGCTGGCCCGGCAGCTAGGCAGCCCCGAGAAAACCGAGCTGGCCCGGCTGAAGCTGGCATTTATCCTGCTGTCCTCGGGCATGTTCAAGGAGACCTTTGAGGAGCTGAACCGCATCCGGCCGGCTGACCTCAGTCGGGCCGACCGGCAGGAGTTCTACTTCCTGCAGGCCCGCGCCTACAGCGACCTGGGCGACTTCAACCACGACCAGGTGTACCGCCCCGCCTACCACACCCAGGCCCTTGCCTACGCCGATTCGGCGCTACGCTACAGCCAACCCGGCACCTACGAGCAGCTCTCGGTGCAGCAGTTCCGGGCCGTGAAAACCGGACAGCTGGCGCAGGGCGCGGCGTTGTACCGGCGCATCCGGCAATTGCCCGGGCTCACGTTGCACCAGCTGGCGGTGAGTGCCAGCACCACGGCCTACATCTACACGCTGCAGGGGCAGGAAGACCGGGCGTTTGCGCTGCTGCTGGAGTCGGCGGCGGCCGACGTGAAATCGGCCACCAAGGAAACGGTGGCGCTGTTTCAGCTCTCGGAGTACTGCTACCGGCGCGGCGACCTGGAAAACGCCTACGCCTTTATCAAGGAGGCGCGGGCCCAGGCCACGTTCTACAAGGCCCGGCAGCGGCAGCTCGAAATCAGCCACATTTCCTCCGTCATCGAGGGGCAGAAGATCAGCATCATTGAGCAGCAGCGCCGCTCGTTGCGGCTGTACGCCGGGGCCGTGACGCTGCTGGCGGTGGTGGTGGCGGCGTTTATTGGGGTGATCTGGCGGCAGCTGCGCAAGCTGCAGCGGGCCGGCCAGCTGATTTCGGCCACCAACCACGCCCTGCAGGAGCGCAACGAGGAGCTGGCCCGGCTGAACACGGGCCTGCACGAGGCCAGCCAGATCAAGCAGGAGTATATCGGCTACTACTTCCACAACAACTCCCGCCTGCTCGACCGGCTCGAAACCCTCAAGCAGGCTCTCGACACCCAGCTGGCCGGCAAGCAGTACGGGGCCGTGCAGAAGCTAGTGAGCGGCCTCAACATCCGGCAGCAGCGGCAGGAGCTGCTGCGCGGCTTCGACGCGGTGTTTCTGCGCCTGTTCCCGCAGTTCATCCCGCAGTTCAACGCCCTGTTCCGGCCCGAAGACCAGTTCCACCTCCCCGACGACCAGCTGCTGAGCACCGAGCTACGCATCTTCGCCCTCATCCGCCTGGGCATCCAGGACAGCGAGCAAATCAGCCGGATGCTGGGCTATTCCATCAACACCATCTACACCTACAAAACCCGGGTGAAGAACCGCTCCATCGTCCCGAACGAGGAGTTCGAAGCCCGGATTATGGTCATTGAGGCGGTGTAGAGACGCAATATTTTGCGTCTCGTCGTTGAACGGCCGGCACCACGCTGTTTGAACAACGTCAGCAACGATGAGACGCAAAATATTGCGTCTCTACATCGTGCACCTCAATCCAATACTCTTCCCAATTGCTGAAATCGGCTTCAACTCATGCAATATCTCGTCTATATTTTCATCAACTATTTTCAATACAATAACTTACAAATCAATATTTTAACCCCAATACCCAATTATATTTTCTTGACGCGGGCTTGATAAATTCCGCGGGTGGGCACGGATGGGTTGCTTTGTGGTGTTCCGGGCCGACAGTTGGTCCGGCCGCTACGTTCCGCTCCCCTTTTCAAATTCCCATGCGTCAGTATTTCTGGCTGCTGCTGTTGCCGGCGGGTTCGGCGGCGGCGCAGGCCACCGCCCCGCTTACCGTGCAGCTTGCTAACGTGCGCCTGCAGGTGGCCCGCAACGCCGCCGGCCAGCCCACCTACGCCGTGCAATTCGGCTCGAAACCCGTCATCAACCCCTCCCGGCTGGGTTTGGCTCTGGCCGACGGGCCGGGCTTCGAGGGGCCGCTGGAAATCACCGGCTCCGAAACCAAGGATGTGGATGAAACCTGGAACCCGGTGTGGGGCGAGGTGAAAACCATCCGTAACCACTACCGCCAGCTCACGGTGCACCTGCGCCAGCCCCAGCAGCCCGGCCGCCGCCTCGACGTGGTGTTCCGGGTGTTTGCCGACGGCGTGGGCTTCCGCTACGAGGTGCCCCGACAGGTGGGCCTCAGCTACTTCACGGTGCAGCAGGAGCTGACCGAGTTCAACCTGCCCGCCAACCACAAGGCCTTCTGGATTCCGGGCGACTACGACTCCAACGAGTACGCCTACACCACCTCCCGCCTGAGCGAGGTGAACACCACCCCCATCGAGGCCATCCAGCAGAAAGCCGCTCCCCACCGCGTGCAGACGCCCCTGATGCTGAAGGCCGACAACGGGCTGTACGTGAACATCCACGAGGCCGCGCTGGTGAACTACCCGGCCATGATGCTGGACGTGGCCCCCGCCACCTACGGCCTGCGCAGCCACCTGGTGCCCTCGGCCACCGGCGCAGCCGCCTACCTGCAGGCCCCCGAGCACACGCCCTGGCGCACCATCGTGGTGAGCGACAAAGCCCCCGAGGTGCTGGCCAGTAAGCTGATTCTGAACCTGAACGAGCCCACCCAATTCCCCACCACCGACTGGATCAAGCCCCAGAAATTTGTGGGCGTGTGGTGGGAGATGCACGTGAACAAGGCCAGCTGGAACTACGCCGACACCAGCAATATCAAGCTGGCCGGCACCGACTGGAGCCGCCTCCGGCCCAACGGCCGCCACGGGGCCAACACCGCCAACGTGAAGCGCTACATTGACTTTGCCGCCCAAAACGGCCTGCAGAGCGTGCTGGTGGAGGGCTGGAACGTGGGCTGGGAAGATTGGGCCGGCAACTGGAAGGAAGAAGTATTCGACTTCGTGACGCCTTACCCCGATTTCAACGTGACGGAGCTGCAGCAGTACGCCGCCGCCAAGGGCGTGCAGCTGATGATGCACCACGAAACCTCGGGCTCGGTCACCAACTACGAGCGGCGCCAGGATGCCGCCTACCGCTTCATGAAGAAGCACAACTACGCCGCCGTGAAAACCGGCTACGTGGGCCGCATCATCCCGCGCGGGGAGCACCACGACGGCCAGTGGATGGTAAACCACTTCAACCACACTGCCGCGCTGCTGGGCCAAAACGAGCTGATGGTGGACATGCACGAGGCCGTACGGCCCACCGGCCTGCACCGCACCTACCCCAACTGGCTGGCTTCGGAAGCGGCCCGGGGTAACGAGTTCAATGCCTGGAGCAGCGGCAACCCGCCCGAGCACGAAACCATCCTGCCCTTCACCCGCCTCATGGGCGGCCCCATGGACTACACGCCCGGCATTTTCCGCATCAAGCTGGAAGCCTGGAACCCCGCCCAGAACAAGGGCCGGCAGGTGCACACCACCCTGGCCAAGCAGCTGGCCCTGTACGTGACCATGTACAGCCCCGTGCAGATGGCCGCCGACCTGCCCGAAGCCTACGAGCAGCACCCCGACGCCTTCCAGTTCATCAAGGACGTGGCCGTGGACTGGGACGACACCCGCATCCTAGCCGCCGAGCCCGGCGAGTACATCACCACCGCCCGCAAAGCCAAGGGCCGCGAAGACTGGTTTGTGGGCAGCATCACCGACGAAAACCCGCGCCAGCAAACCGTCAAGCTCGATTTCCTGACGCCCGGCCGGCAGTACGAGGCCACTATCTACGCCGACGGCAAAGGCGCCAGCTGGGACCAGAACCCCGAGGCCTACCAGATCCGCAGGCAGAAAGTCAGCAGCAAATCCACGCTCAAGCTGCAGCTGGCTCCCGGCGGCGGCGCGGCCATCAGCCTCCGGCCGCTGTAGCAACCGGTAACTGTCATGCTGAGCTTGTCGAAGCATGACGTTCTGGAAGTTTCCTACCAACACAATTCCCACCATTCCCCATTGCCCTATGTCACTGTTTACCAATATCCACCGCACCGGCCTGACCCTACTTGTAGCTGCCGGGCTGCTGAGCGCCTGCAAATCGTCGGGCACCGACGACCCCGCCCCTACCACCCCGACCACGCCCACGCCCCCGACCAACCCGGGCCCGCCACCAATTCCGCAGTACGGCACGCCTTTCGCGGGCGTACCCAACCGCCAGGACGCGGTGATGTACCAGGTGAACATGCGCGCCTTCAGCCAGACCGGCAACTTTGCCGGTGTCACGGCCCGACTTGATTCCATCCGGGACCTAGGTGTGAACGTGCTGTATCTGATGCCGATTTACCCGATTGGTACGGACAGCAAATCGGTGAACTCGCCCTATGCCGTGAAGGACTACAAGTCGGTAAACGCCGAGTTTGGCTCCCTCGATGACCTGCGGGCGTTGGTGGACGGCGCGCACCAGCGCAACATGGCTGTGATGCTCGACTGGGTGGCCAACCACACCAGCTGGGACAACCCCTGGATTACGCAGCACCCCGACTGGTACCAGAAAAACGCCGCCGGCGCCATCACGCCCGTATCCAACAACGGTACCACATACAACGACGTGGCCCAGCTGGACTTCACCAACGCGGCCATGCGCCTGGAAATGATTTCGGCCCTGAAATCGTGGGTGTACACGGCCAACGTAGACGGCTTCCGTTTCGACTACGCCGACTTCCAGCCCAACGATTTCTGGAAGCAGGCCACCGATACGCTGCGTAACATTAAGAGCCATAAGCTGCTGCTGCTGGCCGAGGGCACCCGCGCCGCCAACTTCAGCTCCGGCTTCGACTACAACTTCGGCTTTGGCTGGTACGGCGGCATCTACCAGGTGTATAAGAACGGAGCCAGCGCGGTCAGCAATTTCGACGCCCTCAACAACAGTGAGTATAATGGCGCCTCCGGCACTCAGCAGGTGGTGCGCTATATCACCAACCACGACGTAAACGGCTCCGATGGCACGCCCGTAACGCTGTTCGGTGGCAAGGAAGGCGCCATGTCGGCCTTTGTTGTGACGGCCCTCTATAAAGGAGTCCCCATGATTTACAACGGCCAGGAAACCGGCATGAGCCAGGCCATTACGTTCCCGTTCACCAGCGTGAAGGTGCGCTGGGGCCGCAACCCCGATGTGAAGCGCGCCTACAAGCAACTGCTGGCCGCCCGCGCCGGCAGCGCCGCTTTGCGCGTGGGCACGCCCACCCCACTCAGCACCCGCAACGTGTGCGCCTTCACCAAAACGGCCGGCTCCGAGCAGGCGTTTGTAGTCGCCAACACCCGCAACTCGCCTCAGGTGTACACCCTGCCCGCCAACCTGGCCAACACCACCTGGACGGATGCCCTGACCGGCAACTCCGTGACGCTGGACACGCAGCTTGCACTACCCGCGTACGCCTATCTGGTGCTGAAGAAATAGCGCATTCCGGGCGCTATGGCCAGGGCAGCCGCAGCGTCCGGAACAGATTGAAAAAATATTTCAGCTTATTTTTTTCAATCTATTGCCTTTACTAGCAGAGTAATACCTCCCCTAAAACCCCTGCTATGCGCCACCAAGGCAGTTTTTTGTTTGCACAGTCAGAACCGGCCTTCTATATTTGCATCATCAAAACGGAAGGACACACGGTCTGACCGGCAAGATGAACTGGTTCGGTAGTTCAGTTGGTTAGAATGCCGCCCTGTCACGGCGGAGGTCGCGGGTTCGAGTCCCGTCCGGACCGCAAAGGCCCTTCAGAGAAATCTGAAGGGCCTTTTGCTTTTTCCGGGCTTGGCTGGGCACTACCCTCTGTACCTTGTGGCCACTGCGCAAGATTCCGCTGCACTATACCTAATTGGTATAATTTATCTATATTTTTTAACTTATTTTATATAAACTATATTTCGATTTTCTATATTCGGTGGCTGTTCCACTTCATCATCAGACACCTATGACCTATTTCGCACTTCGCCTACTGGGCGCAGGTACTGCTATGCTGCTCGCGGCTGAGCAGGCCGTTGCCGCTGTTCCAACCCGGGTAACTGCTACTTGTACGGAGTTGCTCCCCCCCGCTTTCAAAAGAACCTGGCGCAAACCCGTTTTGCACCGGCCCAATTTCACTTACTACAAACCAGAAAAGAAAAGAGGGCTGTTGCGCATGCTTGCCTTCAGCAAGTAGCGTCCACCTTTTGCACTTCCTGCCTTCACAGAAAAGGCCCGGCTAATACGCCGGGCCTTTTCTGTGGAGCCCTGCTCCTGATACCTTTTCAGCCATCAGCGGCTCATGGCAGCCAACATGCGGCGAGCTAGCTCCTCTATGTCGGCGCGGCGGGCCAGCACGGCCAGCCACTCGGCTGGAATGGCGGCCTCGCCATAATACAGGCCGGCCAAACCGCCCGCTACGGCCCCGGTGGTGTCGGTATCGTCGCCGAGGTTGACGGCGGCCAGCACGGTTTCGGCAAAGGTTTCGTGGCGCAGCAAACACCACAGGCTGGCTTCCAGCGTGTGCATGACGTAGCCGCCGCTGCGGATCTTCTGCTCCGGAAAATCAGCCAGTTGTCCGGTGAGCAGGTAGTCGAACTGGGCTACTTCCGGTTCTGGAACGCGCAGCTCCCGCAGCTGGGCCGGGGTTTCGGCGCACAGTTGGGCGTAGGCCGCGGCCGGGGCCAGGCCGGCGCGCAGGTGGCGGGCCATTTCCAGGTACAGCCAGCACGCCACCGCCGAGCGGATATGGCCGTGCGTGACGGCCGAAGCCTCCCGGATCAGCTGAAACCGGGCGGCCGGCGGGGCCTGCTCCTGGTAGAAAGCCAGCGGCAGAATCCGCATCAGGGCGCCGTTGCCATTGCTGAACTCGTCGGTGCCGCCCGCCAGAATTAGGTCAGGGTCGGCTTTGAGCTTCTGCAGGGCCTCGCGGGTGGTGATGCCGATGTCGAACACGGAGCCGTGGGGCGTCCAGAAGTTTTTGTAGTACCAGCGGCAGCAGTTCTCGGCCAGCTTGCCCACGGTGTAGCCATCAGCAATGGCTTCAGCGAGGCAGAACGTGAGTGAGGCATCATCAGACCAGGTGCCGGCGGGCTGGTGGTGGGTGCCGTAAGCGCGCATATGCACCACGGGGTCGTGGCGGCGGGCGGCGCGGCTCTGGAACTCCACCGGCACACCCAGCGCATCGCCCACGGCCAAACCCAACAGGGCAGCCCGGAGCTGGGATTCGGGGGTATTTGTCATAGGGGTGAAGGCTACTTCATCAGCTCCAGCACCAGCGCCGTTTTGGCGGGCAGCTGCAGGGTTTTCAGGTCGGAAATGGTTTCGCCGGTGAGGACGTTGCGGGCTTTGGTGAAGCCGGTCATGCGCTCGGAGAAGCGGGCGGTGGGCAGGCTGGCGGCTTTATCGGTGGTGTTGGAAGCTACCATGACGGTGCCGGCGTCAGCGTAGCGGAAGTACACGTACTGGCCGTTTTCGGGTAGGTACTGCATCAGCTGGCCGGAGCTGAGCACCGGGTGGGTGCGGCGGTAGTTGGCCAGGGTGCTCACGAAGCGGAAGGCGTCGTTTTCGGCCTCGGTGCGGCCGGCGGCCGTGAACTTGTTCTGCTGGTCGCCAGGAAAGCCGCCGGGGAAGTCGCGGCGCACTTCGGCGTCGGAGGGGTCCTTGAAGTTCTTCATCAGGATTTCCGTGCCGTAATATATGCTCGGGATGCCGCGGGTGGTCAGCAACCAGGTCAGGCCCATCTTATATTTGGCAACGTCCTCGCCTACTTCCGAGAGGAAGCGGTTGTGGTCGTGGTTGTCGATGAAGGTGACGAGCTTGGTGGGGTCCTGGTACACGGCGTCCTGGGCCAGGGCCTGGTACACGCGCTGGGCACCGTTGTCCCAGCCGGTGGCGCCGGGCGTGCCCACTTCCTTCAGGCCGGCCAGCATGGCGTTTTCCAGCACGAAATCGAGGCCGCCGGGCTGGTTGGACTTAAAGGGAAAGTCAATCTTGTTGCGCACGTAGTAGGCCTGGTCCACGATGCTGGTCACCGACGACTCCCCGAAAATGTGAATCTTGGGGTACTCCTGCAGCAGGGCCGCGTTGCAGCGGTTCATGAAGGGCTGGTCGTTGTACATATAGGTGTCGATGCGCCAGGCATCCACCCCAAAGTTCTCCACCGTCCAGAGGGCGTGCTGGATCAGGAAGTTGGCCACGTAGGGGTTCTGCTGGTTGAGGTCGGGCAGGAAGGGCACAAACCAGCCGTCGAGGGTCACGCGCTTGTCAATCTGGGCGGCGTGGGGGTCGGTGATGGGCTGCTGGCGGTAGCTGGTGTTGGTGTAGGTGGGCCACTGGTGCAGCCAGCTTTTCATGGGCAAGTCCTGGATAAACCAGTGGTTGTTGCCGATGTGGTTGTACACGGCATCCTGCACCACTTTCAGGCCCATGCCGTGGGCTTTCTGCACGAAGGCCTTGTAGGCGGCGTTGCCGCCCAGGCGCTTGTCCACGGTGTAGTGGTCGGTGAAGCCGTAGCCGTGGTAGGCCGAGCGTTTGGCCCCGCCTTCGTCGGTGAGGCCCTGGTTGTTTTCGATGACGGGCGTAAACCACACGGCCGTCACGCCCAGCTCCTTCAGGTAATCGAGGTGCTGCGCGGCCCCCTGCAGGTCGCCGCCGTGGCGCAGGAAGGGCTGGGCGCGGTCGGAGCTGGGGTCGGCCATATCGGCAAACTTGTCGTTTGAGGGGTCACCGTTGGCGAAACGGTCGGGCATGGCCAGGTAGATGAAATCCGCCTGCGTGACGCCTTGGGCTTTCACCGCGTTGTCGCGGGCCTTCAGCTCCCAGTTCTGGGTCGCGGTTTTCGTGCCCTTCTTGCCCACCAGCGCCACCTGCCCGGGTTTGGCCGTGGGCGCAATTACTAGGTCGAGGAAGGCGTAGTTGGGGTTCTCAACGGTGTTGGTTTTCACCAGCTTCACGCCGGGGTAGTTCACGGTGTAGGTGAGCGTGCCGGCCTGGGGGCCGTACACCAGCACCTGCACGGTGTTGTGCTTCATGCCCACCCACCAGTTGGTGGGGTTCAGGCGGGTGATGGACTGGGCCGCGGCGCCCAGCGGCAGCAGAGAAGCCGCCAGCAGCAGCGTATAGAGCATTTTTTTCATGGGACTAGTGCGTGAGAAACCAGGCAACGGCGTTAGCAGGCCGGAAGTTATTGGTTTCGGCGGGTACGCCCGCCGGCCCGGCAGCTTTTTGGAGCCGTCGGGCCGGTCGTTGCCAGAATGTAGGTACTGCCTGGCAGAACGGTGTAGAGACGCGTATTCGCGTCTCGTCGTTGGTGATGTTGTTTAGCTGGCGCGGTTCCGGCCGTTCAACGACGAGACGCGAATACGCGTCTCTACACCGGTCCGGGGCAGCACGCGGCGACCGGCCCGACGGCTCCAAAAAGCCGCCGGACCAGCCAAACTGCCCCTACTCCACCACGGCCTGCTTGCTGGCCGAGCGGCCGAACCGGGTGGGGAAATACATCAGCTCGGCTTTGGCGGGGTTGAGGGTGTAGCGGCCGCGGTAGCGCGGCTGCAGCGCCACCCGGAACGTGTGGCGGCCGATGGGCAGCACGTCGATGAAGATGCCGACCTGGTGGCGCAGGTATTCGCGGTGCACCTCGAAGAAGTTGCCGGGCGCTTTTTCGCCGTAGGAGCAGCCAGCCGGGATGGGCACTTCCAGCAGCACGTAGCGGGCTTCGGCCTTCACGTCCACGGTTACAAGCAGCTCGGCGGGCTGGCCAGCCTTCAGCAGCACGCGGCTGCCCTCCTGTCCGGCCAGCGTGCTGCGCACCCCAAACGGCGCGGCCACCGCCACCGGCGCGGCATTCCAAAACGACTGATACGCCGTGGCATACACCGGCAGGCCGCCTTCCTTGCGCAGCACCAGCGGCCCGGCCCCGGCCGCCACGATGGTGTCGAACGGAAATTTGCTTACCTGCTGGCTGAGCGCGCCGCTGAGCTGGGCGCGGGCCATCAGGCCCTGAGAACCAGCCACCAGCAGGTCGGGCACGATGGTTTCCAAGATCAGGGCGGCTTCGTAGGTGCTGCCCCAGTGGCTGGCGCTGCGGCGCTGCTGCAGCAGGTAGGTCCGGATGCGGGTCAGCTCGGCTTCCTGGCCGCCGCGGGCGCGCAGCAGGCGGTAAGCCAGCAGCGTATTGGCGGTGCGGTCGGGCAGCAGGTAGCGGTAGAAAGCGCCGTCGCGCAGCGTATCGGCATAGAACACGCCGCCCAGCTCGGTGCGCAGGCGGTAGCGGCGCAGCGTGTCCAGCTGAAACGGCAGGCCCAGCTGCTGGCGCAGGTTGGCCAGGGCCAGGTACCGGTCGAGGGGCTGGCGGACTTTTTTGCCCGCCGGGGCTTCGCGCTCCAGGCGCAGCACGTAGGTGCGGAAATCGGGCTGGGCGCCGAGGCGGTGCAGCAGCTGCAGCAGCCGGATTCGGTCGTCGTCGGACTGGAAATACAGGGCCTCGTAGCGCTGGCCGGTGGGCGTGGCGGCCAGCGCGGCACGGGCGGCGGCATCGGCAAAGGCCACGTCCAGCTGCCGCAGCAGGTAGCTGCGCAACGCGTCCCGGTCGAGCTTCACGGCGTAGCCCTGCTGAGTGGCTTCCAACAGCGCTTCTACCACGTGCAGCGTGGCCCAGGGGCTGACGGCCGCGCCGGGCCAAGTGCCCCACAGGCCTTCGGGCTGGTGGCGGCCGCGCAGCAGGTGCCGGATCAGGCGGTTCACGTCCTTCTCCCCCTCAAATGGCTGCTTGAGCTGCTCGCGGATGCGCTGCTCCAGCAGCAGGGTTTTCAGCTTGGAAGCGGCCTGCTCGTTGCACAGATAGGCGTAGCGCTGCACGTGCCGGATTTCGTCGAGGAGCGTGGGCAGCGGGTCGCTTTCCAGGCGCACCGTCACGGGCCCCAGCTCGGGCCGGATGGGCAGCGTGAGGGTGGTGTCGGTGGCGGTGAGTACGGCGAAAGTGCCTACCCGCTCGCGGGTGCCGGCCGGCAGCACCGGCAGGTAGCGCAGCTCGCCGTCTTGGTAGCCGTTGGGCTGGGTGAGCTGGAAGCTGACCGCCACCGAATCGGGGCCGCCGGTGGGGGCCGTGATGGTGAGCGTGTCGAGGGTGGCGGTGGCTACCTGGTGGCGCTGGCTGCGGGCCGGCCCCTCGCCCACCCGGAAGCTGGTCGTGACCTGGGCGGTGTCGGGCAGGTAGTTGAGGGTTTTGCCGAGCAGCTGCGCCCGGTCGCCTTCGATGAGGAAGCGCGGCGCGGCCAGCTCGCCCAGCACGGCCTTGAAGGAGCGCATCAGGGCCGTGAAAGTGCCGGTGCGGGCGTGGTCGTCGGAGGCCAGCACGAAGGTGTCCCAGCCGGTGATGTCGTCGGGCACGATGACTTCGGTGCTAACCCGGCCCTGGGCGTCGGTGACGAGCGAGGGTCGCCACCAACCGGAATCCGAGAAGCGGCGACGCAGCGAGAGGCGCGGGTCGCGGCCGGCGGTGGGCTGGCCGTCGGGGCCGATGGCCACGGCCGGATCGGCATCGAAGCCCAGCGCCCTGCGGCCACCAATGCCGGATTTGGTGGTGATGACGATGACGCCGTTGGCGGCACGCGAGCCAAACGTAGCTGCCGCGGCAGCTCCTTTCATCACTTTCATCCCCGCAATATCGTCGGGGTTGATATCAGCCTGGTTGCCCGAAAACGGCAGCCCGTCCACAATCAGCAGCGGCGCCCCACTCCCGCTGAGCGTGCTGATCCCGCGGATCTGCACGCCCACACTGCTGCCCGGCTGGCCGTTAATGGAAACACCCGCCACCCGGCCCGACAGCGAGGCGCTGGCGATGGTAGAAACCGAGGCCGACAGGTTGCGGCGGCGCTGCTCCACTCCGAAGCCTACCACTACCACTTCACTTAGTTGTCTGGAATCTGTAGTTAAGCCCACCAGCATGTCACGCCCATCCAGCCGGTGCTCAGCTGATACGTAGCCGATGGAGGAAATCACCAGTAGGCCGCCGTCCGGCGGCACGCTCAGCTCGAAGCTGCCGTCGGCGTTGGTGCTGACACCGATGGTGGTGCCTTTGAGCAGCACCGTGACGCCGGGCAGGCCCTCGCCGGATTGCTTGTCTTCGATGCGGCCGCGCTGCACGCGCCAGCCCGGCTGCGGCACCACGGGCACTTTCACCTGCACTTCGCGGCGCTCCTCGCGGGCCGGGCTGACGGCAGTTGCGCGGGGCAGCCGCTCACGCACCAACTGTTGGAAGCGGCGGCGCAGCGCCCGGGCTACCGAGCCGGCCGGGAGCAAGTCCGCAGAATCCAGCTGCACGTAGGTGGCGCCGTTGGGCTGCACGCTGACTTCCGGGGCCGGGGCCAGCACGGTGCTGTCGGCCAGCAGCAGCGCTAGGCGGTAGCGGCCGGTGGGCAGCGCGTGGACGGTCTGGGGCAGGCCGCGCTCCAGCCGCACGAATTTGGGGTTGGCGGGCTGGGTGAGCAGCGTGTAGAGCACCGGCGGCAGCGTGGCAGGCTGGCGCCGGGCCGCGTTGGCGGCGGCTGGCACCGGCAGGCGCACGGTTAGCCGCCCCTGCCCGGCGGGCGTGGTTACGGGGTTGTTCAGCTCCGGCTCGGGGCTGTAGCTGCTGCGATAGTAGCCGGTGGCGGGCTGGGGCTTGAGGTCGGCTTCGGTGTAGGCGAAATCCTGGAACGGCAGCACCCCGAAGCTGGTGGCCTCTCCCAGGCGGCCAAACTCCGAGCCAGCCACGCAGCGCATCTTCAGCAGCCCCGCCCCGAAAGTGAAGCGGTAGTTGGGCTCCAGCAGGAACTTGCGCCGCAGCCCGTCGGAGCGGCGCAGCAGCACCGAATCGGGCCGAAAGGGGCCGGCGAGGTGGAAATCGGCGCGGTCGTAGCGGTTGTAGCTGCTGTAGCTGAAGCGGCGCGTGGAAGCGCCGGCCACCGGCACCGGGCGGCCCGCGCCGAGGGGCTGCAGGCGGTTGCCCTGGCGCAGCAGCACCTGCTCGTCGTAGTCGCGCTTATCGATCAGCAGCAGAAAGCGTTGCAGCTGCTGGCGCTCGGCCTCGGTGAGCGGGCCGCGCTTCTCCACCGTCAGCTCGTGGCAGGGTTGATTGGGGTCGATGCTGAGCGTGAGTTTGTGCAGGTGGCGCAGCCGCACCCCGCGCAGCGTCACGAGGCGGTTGGGCGTGCGGACAGCCACGGCGTGCTGGCCGCTGTCGGCCACCAGCGCAAACGGCTCCTCACCGTTGACGCCAGCCACGTACACCGGCACGCCATCCACGTACACGGCCACCGCCGTCTGCACCCGCCCCGAGTCCACCACGAACGGCGAAATCTGGGTGATGCCGCCCGGCGCAAGCTGGTACTCGTGGAACGTGCCGTATTCCGGATACAGAAACTGGTAGAAGCGCAGCGAGTCCAGCCCGAGGCGCTGCCGCCACGCGCCCCAGATTAGCGGCTGCTGCCCCGGCCGCTCGGCCTGATTTTCGAAGCCGGCCCCCAGCCGGAACCGCCGCAACGACAGCCGCCCGGCCACGGCCGGTTCGAAATCGGGGATTTCCGGGGCTTCGTCCACTTCAAACTTGCTGGTGTGGGCGTAGGCCGTGAGGTCGGCGCGGGGCACGGGCCGCCCGCCGCCATCCGTGACGGTGTACTGCAGCCGCACCCGCTGGCCCGGGTACACCACCTCGGGCTGGTCGGCTTGGATCAGCAGGCGGTGCTGGGGCAGCGGCACGTTGTACTCGGCCGTCAGCAGCTGCCCGCCCCAGAAATAGTGCACCGACACGTACCACGGCTCCGGGCCCGCGGCGGCCGTTTGCAGAGCAAAATCCGGCCCGTAACCGCGCTGCACCAGCGTGTTGCCGCGGTAGAGGTAGTACCAGAACGGCAGCCGGCGCGGGTTTTCCACAGCCAGCCGGATGGAGTCGGTGGTGCGGTCGGAGCGCAGCAGCAGGCCGGCGTTGGCTTCGTGCAGGGTGAGCTGGGTTTCGTGGCCGGCGGCGTCGAAGAGGCGGTAGCGGGTGGCGCGGGCGTCGAGCGGGCGGGCCAGCGGCAGCGCCACGGTTTCGCGGCGCAGCGTGGGCACCTGGAGGTAGTTGAGGGACTCGGTTTCGAGAGTAGCCGTGGCCGGTTGGCTGCTGCCGCGCACTGCGTAGCGGGCCAGCAGCGAATCGTGGCGCAGCTCCAGCAGCAGCTCGCCGGGGTCGAGGGTGTAGCTGACGGCCTGGGCCTGGGTGCGGCGCTCGTTGTCGGAGTTGAGGAAAGTGGCCTGCACCGAGTACGTGAGGTTGGCGGCGGGCAGCGCGGTTTCGGGCAGGTTGAGGCGGGTTTCGCCGGTGGCATCGAGGGGTTGGGCGCGGGTCCAGAGCGTGTCGGGCACAAACACCTGGCGGCCAAGGAAGGCCCCTACCCCGGCCGGCGTCACGCTCAGGCGCACCCGCGCATCGAGCAGGTTGAGGTCGTTGGCGTCCTGGCCGCGCAGAAACAGGGCCTGCGGCGTGCCGCGCCGGTGGGGCGTTTCGGCAGCCCGCAGCGTGTAGCGGGTGTTCTTCAGCTCGTAGTCTTCCAGCCGGAAGCTGCCGCTAGCCAGCTGCTTGCCCGCGTCGCCGGGTTCCAGCAGCCGGACGCGCACAGTCTGGTCGGCGCGCAGATTCAGCGTATCGCTCAGGGGCAGCGTGTACTCGTAGGAGCCGGGGCGCACGGGCTTCAGCACCGCCAGCGGCCGGATTTTGGCCTGATGGTCGCCGGTGAGCCACAGCTCCAGCGGACGGTTGTAGGGCTGGCCGTCGCGCTGGCGCAGGATGCGGGCTTTGAGGCGCAGCGTGTCGTGGGTGGGGCGGTACAGGGGCTTGCTGAGGGCGAGGTAGCTCACCCATTCGTCCTGGCGGCGGCTCTGGCGCTGGTCGCGCACGTCTTCGCTGAACACCGAGCGCAGCAGCCCCACCAGCCCGGTAGTATTGTACGAGGGGTGTCGCAGCTGAAAATACAGGCTGCGCACCGGCCGGGTGAGGTAGCCCAGCGGAAAGCCATACACCACCCGCCGCCAGCCCCAGACCGGCCGCCGCCGTTCCCCACTCGGAAACGTCTGTTCCAGCGCGTGAAACGTGGTGCGGCCGGCGTGCTCCACGGCCAGCAGCCCGGCGCGGCCGGCTTTGCCGGGCAGGCGGTAGCTGCGCGTGGCGGCATCAAACGGCACCAGCTGCCCTTTGGGCAAGCTCACGCGGGCGTCTTCGAGCAGCCGGCCCAGCGAGTCGCGCACCAGTAGCGTGAGGTCGGTCTGGTTGTCGAGCAGCGTGAGCTGGCGGTCCGTGACGGCACGCAGCCAGTACACCAGCTGGGCGCCTTCGGTGTGGGCCACCAGGTAGTAGCCGGGCGGCAGCGGCCGGCGCCGGCCAAGGGCGGCGCTGTCGGTCGGAAACGAGTCGACGGGCTGGGTGAAGAACTCGGGCCGGGCCCGGCTGAGGTCGGTTTCGTAGAGCTGCCGGGTCTGGGCGTCGGTGAGGCGGAAGACTTTGGTAAGGTAGCTGCGCTGGCGGGCGGTGGCTAGGCGCTGCTGGGCGGGCAGATGCAGCGGCAGCGCAAGCAGCAGCAGGCAGAACAGGGCGCGTAACGGTAGGAACATAAGCAGGGACGGATAGAGTGTTTCCCTGCTGATGCCGCCCGGCCCCACATTCCACACCGCGCCGGTAGGCGGCGGCGGCTGTTGGGGTCGAAACCGGCAAAATCTCGTTTAGAAAGAATACTTTTTTGGCATCATTCGAAGAGCTAACGAGCACAATGGCAAGAATATGCCCCCATTTCGTCCCGCAATGCAATTTTCTGCACAAACGCTCAGTTTTAACGGCACACCAACGCTGCTTGCCTTATGTTCAGGATCCTGCTGCTGTTTTTTGCCCTGCTGCTCGTGAGTGGCGCCGAGCCCTCCGAAGCCGCCCGGCCTACCGCCTACGCCCGCGCCAAAATGAAAGGCCGCACCTTCACGCACCGTCCCTTCTACAAAAGCTACAAGGGCCGCAAAAGCCACAAGAAGAAGCTTTTCCGCTTCGGCCAGAGCGGCCGAAGCAAAGCCAAGTATTCCAACAAGCGCACCGGCCGGCTCTAGGCCAGCCGGACGCCCCACCGAAAAAGCCCGCCGTGCAGTCAAGCTGCGCGGCGGGCTTTTTCGTGTGCGGTTTACTCTTTGTTCTGGTAAAGCGCCTCACCCCCCGGCCCCCTCTCCCGTGGAGAGGGGGAGCCTAGCGATTAGGTGAATTTTGCGGCACTCAGCGCCGAATATTCTTCGACCAACTCAGTATGTGAGCCCTGACCGCCGTCTACGCCACCTGCGCCGCGTACCACGCCCGCCGCACCTGCACCAGCCGGGCTTCGGCGGCGGCCCGGTCGGGGGTTTCGGGCAGCGCAGAGGCGGCAAACGCGGCTTCTACGCGCGCTACCAGAGCTTCGGCCTCGGCTACCAGCTGCTCGTACTCGAACTCGCCGCGGCGGATTTGCAGCAGGAACTCCCGGTTGGGGCGGCGCACGTGCAGGCGGCCGGTAGTGGCAATTTCCTCGGCCATGCCCAGCAGCCGGAACACGTGCAGCATATTCTTGGCGTCGTAGTTTTTGCCGTGCTGCACGGTGTTCTGGTACCGCTCAGGGTTGCGCTTCTGCTCCCACTCCTGGTACTCCCGAAACACGCGGCAGTAGGTGCTATAGCCGTTGCGGTTGAAGCTTAGGTACGCCACGGGCACCTCCCCCTTCGGCACGGCCGAAAGCAGCACGTCCTGGGAGGTTTCCGCGTCACGCAGCAGGCCCCGGTAGCCGTGGCGGCCATCGGGCGTTTCGTCCACGAACAGGGCGTACAGGTCGTGGAGGTGGTTCACGTTGGCCAGGCCGCACTGCGTAGGCAAGTAGCCGCGCCGTTCCAGCCAGGTGGCTACCGGCTGTGCCCCGGCTCCCACGGTCACGTAGCAGAAATCCAGCACCGACTTACGGGCGGGCGGCTCGGGGTGGTTGATTTTCTTGTTGAGGCCCTTGGCTTTGCGGATCTGGGCCACGGCGTACTCAGCGAAGCTCTGGCGGCACAGCTGCGAGAGGAAATCCTCGACCCGAAACGCCTCAAACAACGGGTGCCGCAGCCGCACGCAATCCTCGGGCGAGGCCAGCAGCTCCAGAGCCGTAGGGTTACTTTTGAGCAGCAGCTCCACGAAGCGGCGCAGCTCGTAGTACACCTCGTCGTTGGTGGCGTTAGTCACCTGGGGCACGTAGTCGAGGCCGTAGAACTCGGTTTCGGGCAGGATGAACACGCCCTTCAGATCCACGTCGGAGTGGGGCAAATCGGTGCCGTAGGCGCGGCTGCCGCTCAGGGCCTCAAACAGAATCAGGCCCCGCTGGCGCAGGTCGTCGATAGTCAGCATATTGCCACTAATGTAACCCCATTGATTCAGGATGTCGGCTACCCTTGTACAACTGCGGCCCACACAGGAGGCCGATTTACCGCACCTCTTCACGTTTCAGCTGGATGCCGAAGCCTGCCGCCTGGCCGCCTTCGTGCCCGCCGAAAACGCTGACCAAACCGCCTACCTCGCCAAATTCCGCCGTTTTCTGCTCAACCCCACCATCCACATGCAAAGCATTCTGGTAGACGGGGAGCTGGCAGGCAGTATCTCCAAGTCTGAAATCGAAGGCGACGCCGAAATTACGTATTGGCTGGACAGGAGCTTTTGGGGCCGGGGTGTGGCCACCGCCGCGCTGCGGCAGTTTCTGGAGCTGGAGCCAGCCCGCCCCCTGCACGGCCGGGTCGCCTTCGACAATTTAGGCTCCCGAAAAGTGCTGGAAAACTGCGGCTTCGTGCAAATCGGTACCGATAAAGGATTCGCCCCCGCCCGGCAGATGGAAGTGGAAGAGGTTATCTACCAGCTGTAGCGCGAAGCCTTTGCTTCGCGTTTGCCTGAACAGCCGAATAAACCGACTGATTTCGCAACGAAACGCGAAGCAAAGGCTTCGCGCTACAGCCAGGCCCGGAACACGCTGTCCAGCGCCGGCGTGGGGTTGGGCTGGTGCGGGACGGGCAGGGTGGCGCGGGCAATCTGGGCCGTATCGTATTCCTGCTGCAGGTAAGCCACCAGCGCCGCCGGCTGGGGCACGGTGGTTTTCTCGTCGGCGGTGGCTTTGCGGGCGAGCAGCGCGTTTACCGCGTCGTTCAGGTCCGGCGGCAGCAGCGCGCGCAGTTGGGCAAATTCCATGGGCGGCACTTGGTCAGGATAACGCTGAATCCAGCGGGCGGCCAGGGCCGAGCGCAGGGCGTAAAACAGCCGCTTGAGGCGCACCTGCTCGCCGGTCAGGTCCTCTTCCACCCCGCGCCGCAACTGGCCTAGGTAGTGGTGCAGGCCGGCCCGGGGATTCCAGCAGGCGGGCAGCAGCGCCTGCAGCGCCGCCCGAAACCCGGCCGCCTCCCGGTACACCACTGGCGACTGAAGCCACTCCAGCAGGGCCGCGTTGGAGCCGCGCAGCAGCTTCAGCGTCTTGCGCAGCTCCCAGCCACCCAAATCCAGCTCGTCATCGACGGGGAAGCTGAGCGTGTCGGGGCCGTCGTCGAGGGTCAGGTACCAGTCGGCCGCATGGCAGTAGATGAAGCGCACGTCGTAGTCGGAATCGGGCGAGGGAAAACCCCAGGCCCGGCTGCCCGACTCGCAGGCGTACAAAACGCGGATGTTATGCGTGGCTTCGAGCTGGGTGAGGGCGGTCTGGATGCGGGCGTGCACGGGAATGTCAATAAAATGGCTGGCCTAAAGGTATCAGGGAACAAGTGCCCATATTGGGGAAGCCATCTGTTTTTTTCGATGTTGTGCCGCGTATCGTCCGCTGGCAGCAGGCGGTGTGGCCGTGT
The DNA here is from genome assembly GCF_000737515.1 of Hymenobacter sp. APR13. Taxonomy (NCBI): domain Bacteria; kingdom Pseudomonadati; phylum Bacteroidota; class Cytophagia; order Cytophagales; family Hymenobacteraceae; genus Hymenobacter; species Hymenobacter sp. APR13. Next base: position 3,914,134 of record NZ_CP006587.1, on the reverse strand, counting down.
ACTTCTGCCGCTTCAGCCTTCGTCTACCTACTTATGCCTTTTATGCGCCGTTTCGTATTCGTTGTCCTGCTTCTGACCACCAGTTGCACCAACCGCTTGACGCGGGTAGAGCAAGTGCAACTGATTACGCAGGACCTCGACAACTTCTGGGCCGCGTATCCGGCGGCTCTGCGCGACACGGCCCAGGCATACCGGATATTCCAGGAACAGTATTTCGCCAAGGCCTCGCCCGGCCTGCGCGATTATTACGCCCGCAAGTACCAGAACGACCCGGTGCGGTTTGCCCGGCGCATCACCCAACGGCCCCGCTACTACGCCTCCATACGTCAAACCACGCTGGCGGTAGCCGCCCAGAAACCGCAGATTATAGCGGCCCTCCGGCAGTTTCAGGCGCTTTATCCGCCGGCCCGTTTTAGCCACATCTATTTTCTGATGGGCGGATTCGCGGGCAGCACGGCCCAACCGCCGGGCCTGCTTATCGGGCTCGACCAAACAGCCAACGGCCCCGGCGTGGACACCTCGGAGCTGACCTTGGTGCAACGCAACCGCTGCGGCCCCATCACGGATCTGCCCAGCCTGATAACCCACGAAATGGTGCACAACGTGCAGCAGCCTAACGATGGCACGCTCCTCGGCGCGGCCATTCGAGAAGGCATGGCCGACTTTGTGGCAGAGCTGGTGACCGGAACGCTGGGCAACAACGCCCGGCTGCACACCTACAGCAATGCCCACGAGGCAGCACTGTGGCGCGCTTTTGAGCAGGAAATGCACGGCACCGACACCCACAACTGGCTGGCCAACAGCACGCAGGAAACCACCGAAAAGCCCTGCGACCTGGGCTACTATGTGGGCTACAAAATCTGCCAGGCCTACTACACCAAATCTGCCGACAAAAAGCAGGCCCTGGCCACGATGCTCACCACCCACGATTTCCCGGCCTTCCTGGCCCGGAGCGGCTACGCCGAAAAACTCCGCCCCCAATAGAAGCAGAAGCCTCGAGTACCCTTGCATTTCCGGCCGCGCGCTTGCCTTTGCAGGCGTGGCGGCCGTCAGCCCCACCCCGCGCCTTTGTGTCCGCTGCTGCTCATCGCCCGGGCCGCTGCCTTTTGGCCTTCCTGCTGCTGGCCTTGGTCGACTGACATCCCAAGCCCGCCACTACCAAAACAACTGCCGCCACTGCCCCCACGGCGCCAACTCCACCGGCCGGCACCAGGTTGCTAAAGTAGCAGCGGCGCTGAAGTGGTTGAAGAAGCAGGAAAGCCGGTAGTCTGGCCGTTGGGAAAAGTGCAGGAGGGATTCGGGAAGAATTTCATTCATGGTGACAGGTACAGTACCGGATCAATGGATACTCAGTCTTTCTACTTTCGGCCAGGACGAATGCAGGTCGTTCTTCTCCCCAAGCATCACGCCCGTCTTGTCGCTTTGTAACAGAAGTCAATAGCATATGCCGCCTGTTACCGCCTGCAAATGACATTTCGTACGCAGTATATGGCACCTGGACAGCGCAACTATACCACATCGTGTCCCGCAAGCGGTTCTTGTTGGAATCGGTAACGCTGCAGTAGGTTTCGACAAAGGAGTTCGCCCCACGAATACGCAATGTTGCACGCACTTTTTCCAGGCTTGATTCGCCTACTATCAGACTATCACCATTGACAACTAACCCGAGGGGCGCTATTTCCCGGACCTCCGCCGCCTTATTGCAGGCTAAAAAGAGCGTACTCCCAACGTATAGCAGAAGCTTATAAGAGGCCACAGTCGATAAGGTTCTAAGCTGCTTGAGAAGTAATGGGAATTGAGAAAAGCACCATGCTTACCAGCCGGAGCCTGCCGAAACGCCGCTACCACTTTGCCTGTACAAGTTCAACGAAGCAGTAGCGATGCTTCGGCAGGCTCAGCATGCCGTGCCTGAGCCCACCGTCTTTTCCACCCTACAGCCGCGGGTCCACGGCTTCGCTTTCCAAGGCCAGCACGCCGAATACGCACTGGTGCACTTCGCGCAGCGGGGCACCGGCCACGAACCGTTCCAAGCCTTCCACGCCCAGGGCAAATTCGCGCAGGGCCAGGTTGCGCTTGCTCTTCACGTTTCGCTCGCGCAGGCGCTCCAGGTTGCCGGGCAGCAGGTAGTCGGGGCCGTAGATGATGCGCAGGTACTCGCGGCCGCGGCACTTGAGGGCCGGCTGTACCAGCTGTTTCTGGCCCGCGGGGATGAAGTCGTAGGGCTTCACCACCATGCCTTCGCCGCCGGCCGCCGTGAGGTCCAGCCACCACTGGGTGGCGGCTTCCACGTCGGCAATATCCTGCAGGTGCACCACGCGGTAGGGCGTGGCGCGGAGCAGGCCTTCGTCGGCCAGGCAGATGGCGCGCAGGGTTTCCATGTGCCAGGCGTGGTCTTTGTCGAAGTAGGTGCGGCCCTCGGTGGCGAGCAGGTGGAACGGGGCCAGGCGCAAATCGGCAAGGCTGTCCACCGGCCAGCAGTAGCGGCGGTAGGCCTCGGCGTAGTGCTGGGCGGCCGACTGGCGGGCAGTGGTGCGGGCCAGCAGCGCCTCCGCCCCATCGAGGCCGCGGGCGGCGGCCTGGGTGAGGACGGCGGCGGCTTCGGGCAACGCGGCAGTAGCGGCGGCGGCCACGGCAGCGTACTGGTTTTTGATCAGCTCCTGGGCCTTGGCCGACCACGGAAGCAGCTCGGCATCCATGCACACCCAGTCGGTGCTGAACCGCTCCCAGAAGCTGCTGGCCGTGAGAGCATCCTGCAGGCGGGTGAGGAAAGCGGCTTCCAGCGTGGCATCGGTGAAGAAGTTGCGGCCGGTGCGGGTGTACACCTTGCCCGGCCCCTCGCCCACTACGCCGAAGCGGCGGCGGGCGGCGTCCTCACTGCGGGCCAAAACCACCACCACGCGGCTGCCCATGTGCTTTTCCTCGCACACCACCCGCTCCAGGCCCTGGCGGCGGAAGTAGTCGAAGGTTTCAGCGGGGTGCTCCAGCAGATCCGGCAGCGCCGAGGTTTCGGAGGGGCTCATGGTGGGCGGCAGGTACAGCAGCCACTTCGGATTCAGCGCAAACCGACTCATCACCTCCAGCGCCGCCGCCGCGTTTTCCTCCCGCACCGTCACCGATGGCAAGAGCCGCGTTTTGATAATCTGCTTGCCCAGCACGTCCTGCAAATCCAGCAGCTCATCGTTTTTTTGTTGAGCTGTTAGCTCTTGGCTGTTAGTTGTTGGCTGTTCGTCCTGTTCCGCTGGCGAAGAAGCTGACAACTCAGCCCGAAGCGGCCGGACCGGCTCGCAGTACACCTGCTGGGCGGGCACCGACACCAGCTCCCGCTCGGGGTAGCGCAGGGCGGTGAGGCGGCCACCGAACACGCAGCCCGTGTCGATGTCAAGGGTGTTGTTGAGCCATTCGGGGTCGGGTACGGGGGTGTGGCCGTACACTACGGTGGCCCGGCCGCGGTACTCCGAGGCCCAGTTGTAGCGCACCGGCAGGCCGAATTCGTCGATTTCGCCGGTGGTTTCGCCGAACAGCGCAAAGGCCCGCACGGCACCCGAGCCGCGGCCCTGCATTTCTTCGCGCATACCCGCGTGGGCTACCACCAGCCGGCCGCCGTCGAGCACATAGTGGCTCACCAGCCCATCCAGAAACTGCCGCACCTGGCTCTTGAACGCGTTGGATTCCGGGGCCAGCTGCTGCACGGTTTCGGCAAAGCCGTGCTTTTCATTCACCTGCTTGCCGTTGAGGTAGCGCAGCAGCTTGATGTCGTGGTTGCCGGGTACGCACAGCGCTAGGCCGTCCTGCACCATGCGCATCACCAGCCGCAGCACCTGGGGCGAGGCCGGCCCGCGGTCCACCAAATCACCCAAGAACAGAGCTCGACGACCCACCGGCGCTGTCACGCGTACGCCCAAATCCCGCACGTCCGTCACGGGCTCGGTTTCCACGGTGTAGCCCAGCTGCGCGAGCAGCGTCAGCAGCTCATCGTAGCAGCCGTGCACGTCGCCGATGATGTCGAAGGGGCCGGTTTCCTGCTGGCGGTTGCTGTAGAGCGGGTCGCGCTGGATGGTCTGCACGGCGTCAATTTCTTCGGGGCCGCGCAGGTGGTACACGTGGCGGAATCCCTCCTGCTTGAGGCTCTTGAGGCTGCGGCGCAGCTGCTGGCGCTGGTTCGGGATGACGTGGCGGCCCAGGTGCTGGCGCTCGGCGCGCTGGCGGTTGCGGTCCTCGGCCACGCGGTCGGGCACGTCGAGGACGACGGCGGTGGGCAGCACGTGGTAGTCGCGGGCCAGCTGAATCAGGGTCTTGCGGGCTTCGGGCTGCACGTTGGTGGCGTCCACCACCGTCAGCAAACCGCGCTTCAGGCGCAGCCCTACCAGGTAGTGCAGCAGCGCAAAGGCCTCCGGCGTGGCCGACTGGTCGTTCTCATCATCCGCCACCAGCGCCCGGCACTGGTCTGACGATACAATTTCGGTGGCCTGAAACAGCCGCCGAGCAAACGTGGATTTGCCCGCCCCAGACGTGCCGATGAGCAGGACGAGGGAGAGTTCGGGAAGCCTGAGGGAGGTGGTAGATTGGGGCATAGCTACTCAAAGCGAAGCAGGATACTAGACGGTAAACGGTGGTTCGGCGGCCTCTACCGCTCAAACACGGCCAGCTGCGAGGGCGCACCTACCTCGGCGGCTTCCGGGCCCAGCGGCTCCAGGCGCACCCGGTAGCCGTGACGCGCGGCCACGCCGGCGGCCCAGTCGGCAAACTCAGCCCGCGTCCACTCGAAGCGGTGGTCGTGGTGGCGGAAGTCGCCGGCCGAGAGGGTTTCGTAGCGCTGGTTGTAGTCGGCGTTGGGGGTGGTGATGAGCACGCTGCCGGGGCAGGCCCGGGCAAATACCACCTGCTCGAAGGCCGCCAGCCGGTTTTCGTCGAGGTGCTCGATGACTTCCACCACGGCCGCCGCGTCGTAGCCGGCCAGGCGGGCATCGTGGTAGAGCACCGAGCCCTGAGCTAGCGTCAGCCGCTCGCGCTGGCGCGGGGGCATTTCCGAGAGGTGCAGGCGCTGCCCGGCCCGCTCCAGTTCCCGCCAACTCACATCCAGGGCCAGCACGTGCTCCACCTGGGGCTGCAGCAGCAGCCGGCGCACCAGCTTGCCTTCGCCGCAGCCCAAATCCAGCACGCGCTTCGCCCCCAGCTCCCGGATTACCTCGGCCACGCGGTCCAGGCGCTGGTCGTGGAGCTTCTGGCCGGGATTTGCGGGCTGCGGGCTGTCAGGCGTCAGCTCAGCGGCGCGCTCGTCGTCCTCGGCATCTTTCTCCACGGCCAGCAGGCGCGCCAGCGTGGGGTTCACGTACTCGGCAAAGCGCAGGTAGCGGCGCGTGATAAACTCCCGCTCGGGGTGACGCGGCAGCCACTCGCCGCCGCGCAGCAGCAGCTTCTCGGCCTCGGCCGGCCCGATGTAGTAGTGCTTGTTGTTGTCGAGCACCGGCAGCAGCACGTAGAGGTGCGTGAGCAGGTCGCGCAGGCGCAGGGCGGGGTGGCGCAGCCGCAGCGTGTAGTAGCGGCTGTCGCCCCATTCCGGCCGGGTGGAGTCGAGCGGGTGCGCTTCGGTTTCGATTTCGTAGCCCAGCGGCGCAAACAGGCGGTGCAGCTGCGCGGGGCCGGCAGCAGGCACCACGGCCACGGAAACTTCCAGCGGCAGCAGCGCATCGGGCAGTTCGGGGCGGTCCTGGCAGGTGCCGTTCATGGCCGTGTTGAAGGCTTTGGCCAGGGCCGTACTCAGAAACGACGACGCCACGTAGGGCCGGTCGTTGACGTACTGGGCCAGCGCGAAACCCTCGGTGGCGGCGCCTTTCTGGCTGCGCACCAGCCCTACGGGGTCGATGTCGAGCAGCACGGCCACGGTGCAGCGCTCGGGCGTGGCTTCGGGGTAGAAGATGTGGGCCTGCCCGGCGGTGAGCTCCAGCGTCTGGAGGCGGGCGGGGTTCTTGTGCAGCAGGTAGCCCAGGTCGGTGGCGGGCTGGTGGGTGGTGGTAATGGTGAGCAGCATACGGCAGGCAGATAACGATAGAACACGGCCCCGCGGATGATTGCCGGGCGGGGCGCAAGATACGCAGCCGGCGGCCCGCCCGATACCCTCCGCACAGGGCCGCGCAGCCTTTCTCTGGCAGTGTCTTCACACCAGGTTAACTATTTGTAAACGACTATATAATATATAGCCAATCATACCGTAACACGGCCCCGATACTTTTGGGCATCCTTCCAGGGCGCCCTGCCGCCGCTTATTTTCCTGCCTGCACTATGCACACTCCTACCCTTTCGGCCCGCCTGCTGGCGGCGCTGGCCCTCTCGGCTTCGCTGGCCGCCTGCTCCGACGACAACGACGAGGCCTCGACCAACAGCGTCAAGCTCGACAACTACTCCGTGACGCCGGTGCTGGCCAAAACCCTACCCGGTTTCGAGAGCGTGAAGCTGTACTCGCTGATCAGCTCCGACGACAAGCTGGCCGCCTCGCCCGACTTCATGTTCGGGGGCTCGGCCGACGGCGCGGGCCTGCTGCGCAACCCCGACGGCAAGGGCTTCACCCTGCTGGTCAACCACGAAGACAACTTGGCCATTTCCCGGGTGCGCTTCGATGAAACCCTGCGCCCCGTCGGGGGCGAGTACCTGCTCAACTCCGACGGCGGCCGGTGGCGGCTGTGCTCGGGCACGATGGTGACGCCCGAGGAGCACGGCTTCGGCCCCTACTTCCTGAGCTCCGGCGAAAGCGCCGTGGACGCCCAGACCCACCTGATTCAGCCCTTCGCCGACAACAACACCCAAAGCACGCCCAAAGGGGTGCGGGGCCTGGGCTACTGGAGCGCCGAAAACGCCGTGCCTCTGCCCAAAACGGCCTACCCCGGCAAAACCGTAGTGCTCACCGGCGAGGACGCCTCCGACGCCACCGGCGGCCAGCTGGCCCTGTACCTGAGCAACGCCCTCGGCGACCTGGACGGCGGCCAGCAGTACATGCTGCGCCGGCGCGACCTGAACCAGCGCGAAAAGGACATGGCCACGGGCCAGCGGTACGACGTGGAATTTGTGGCCATCCCCGACTACAAGAACCTCACCGGCACGCAGATACAGGCCCAGGTTGACCCGCTGAAGGCCATCAAGTTTGGCCGGGTGGAGGACATCGACTACCGCAAGGGCAGCGGAGCCAACGGCCGCGAGGTGTACTTCAACGTAACGGGCCAGGACTTCACGGGTGTGAATGCCGACCAGAGCCGCACCAAGTGGGGCCGCACCTACCGCCTCGTGCTCAACGAGCAGAACCCGCTGCTGGGCACCCTGGAGCTGGTTCTCGACGGCGACGACCGCGCCGGCAAGGCGAAGGACTTCCAGAACCCCGACAACATCTGCGTGACCCAGAACTACGTGTATGTGCAGGAGGACTCGAACGGCTACGGCACCGAAACCCACGATGCCTACATCTACCAGTACAACATTGCCACCGGCGAGCTGAAGAAGGTGCTGGAGCTGGACCACCGCCGCACCGAAGCCGACAAGGACAAGTACAACGTGACGGGCACCGCCTACACGCCGGCCGCCTCCACCAAAGGCAGCTGGGAGTACGGCGCGCTGATGGACGTGTCGGACGTGCTGGGCCAGCCCAACACGTTTGCCCTCTGCATCCAGCCCCACTCCTGGCGCGCCCAGAAATACAAAGACGGCGGCGCCAAGCCCAACAACGGCAACGACCAGGCCAGCCAGGTGGTCATCCTGAGCGGCCTGCCCCGCTAAGCTCTGCCCTTGCTAGCTCCCGATTATTAGGGCCACTATCGTTAGCCGCTACACTTATCCGACTACGCTACCCACGCGCTGCTTCCGCCTCGGGAGCAGCGCGTTTTGCTGCCGGCACCGGGCCCGACACCCGCGCCTATTCAATTAACCCAAATGAGAAATCTGACATTTAACCATTTGGTATTTCTCTGATTTTCAATGAACAGAACTTTACCTCTACTCATCTCGGCCCTGGTGCTGATATGGGCAAGCTGCCAGCGGACCGGCCCGTCGGCCGCCGCTTCGGAGCCGGCCCCGACGCCGGCCGGGCTGGTGCTGGGCCAGTACCACCACCACGTGGCGCAGTTCGATTCGGCCGTGGCAGTGCTGCAGCGGGCGGTGGCCACGGGCCAGCCGGCGGCCCGGCAGCGGCGGGCGTTTCTGGCGGCGCGGCTGGCCTGGAAACGGGTGGAGCTGCTGGCCGAGTACTACAGCCCCTCCACCGCCAAAGCTCTCAACGGCCCCGCTCTGGGCGAGGTGGAGGAGTTCGACCAGCAGCAGCGGGTACGGGCTCCCGAGGGTTTGCAGGTGCTGGAAACGTACTTCTACCCTGCCCTCTACGCCCCGGCCCGCCGGCCCGAGGTGCTGGAGCAGCTAACCCTGGTGCACAGCAGCTTGCTAAGCCTGCGCCACGCCGCCGACGGCCTCACCCTCACCGACCGCCACGTATTCGACGCGGCCCGGCTGGAGGTGTTCCGGGTGATGACGCTGGGGCTGACCGGCTTCGACACGCCCGCCTCACCGGGGGCCGTGGCCGAGGCCGCCGCCGCGCTGGCCACCGTGCAGGCTACTGTGGCTCCTTACCAGCGCCGCCTGCCTGACCCCGCCGCCCGCCGCCTCGCGGCCCGCTTCGGGGCGGCGCTGGGCTACCTGCGCCGCCACCCCGACGCCGCCCGCTTCGACTGGCTCACGTTTCTGGCCCGCTACGCCGAGCCGCTCAGCCGGCAGCTGTGGGCCACCCAGCAGGCCCTGGGCATTCCGGCCTTCCCCGAAACCCGCGCCCTGCGGCCCGATGCGCCCTCGTTGTTTGCCCCCGATGCATTTGAGCCGGCGGCCTTTGCCCCCTCCACCACCGCGCGGCCGGTTCCGGCGCAGGTGGCGCTGGGCCGCCAGCTATTCTTTGACCCCGTGCTGTCGGGCAACGGCAGCCGCAGCTGCGCCAGCTGCCACCAGCCCGCCCGCGCCTTCACCGATGGGCAGGCCCGCAGCGTGGCCTTCGGGGCCGGGGGCGGTGGCCCGCAACGCGCCCACCCTGCTCAACGCCGCCTTGCAGCGCACCCAGTTCCACGACGGCCGGGTGAGCTTCCTGGAAGACCAGGCCGCGACCGTGCTGGCCAACCCTACCGAAATGCACGGCTCGATGGCCGCCGCGGCCCGGCTGCTCACGCGCAGCCCCGCCTACCGAGCCGCCTTTGCCCGGGCTTTCGCCGCCGCGCCCGCCGCGCCCGTGCAGGAGGCGCAGTTGAAGGCCGCCCTGGCGGCCTACCTCCGCTCCCTGGTGCGCCTGAATTCGCCCCTCGACCAGTACCTGCGCGGCGACACCACGGCGCTGGGGCCGGCGGCCCAACGCGGGGCCAACGTGTTTCTGGGCAAGGCCAAATGCGCCACCTGCCACTTTCTGCCGCTGTTCAACGGCACCGTACCGCCCGGCTTCGAGCGCAGCGAAAACGAAGTCCTGGGCACCCTGGCTGCCCCCAACCGCCTCCGCCTCGACGCCGACCCCGGCCGGGCCGGGGCCACCGGCATCCAGTGGCAGCAGCACGCCTTCAAAACGCCCACCCTGCGCAATATCGCCCTCACCGCGCCCTACATGCACCAGGGCACTTACCGCACCTTGGCCGAGGTGGTGGAGTTCTACGACCAGGGCGGCGGCGCGGGCCGGGGCCTCACGGTGCCCAACCAAACCCTCCCGCCCGACCCGCTCCACCTCACCCCCCGCGAGAAGCAGGACCTGATAATCTTCCTCCACTCCCTCACCGATACCACCGGCCTCCGCCGCGAAACCCCGCGCAGCCTCCCTGCCTTCCCCACCAAGCTGGCCCACCTCAACCAGCGCCCCGTAAGCGGCCGGTACTAAATGGTCAGGCCCATCGTTATCAAGTAACCCAAATTGCGGACAGTAAAACCAGAGCTAGAGAGCTAATTCCCCTCCTTGGAAAGGAGGGGACTAGGGGTGGTTGGCAATCGTTGAACAGCAACTAGAAACTAGTTCTAGCATTGTTCTAACGTAAGGTCAACCACCCCTAGCCCCTCCTTTCCAAGGAGGGGAACTAGCTTTTAACTCTAGACCTTGTTCTCCACAAGTCAGGTAATAAGACACACTACTACCTAAGCTGCCAGCACGGTGTAGAGACGCAATACCTTGCGTCTCATCGTTGCACGAATGGCTTCAACAGATCAACCCCAGCGGAGCTAACGACGAGACTCCAACTATTGCGGCTCTACCCCATCGAAACTGCTTTCAACGCAAAACGCCCCGACCACAACCGGCCGGGGCGTTTCGTTTGGGGCGGAGGCGGCAGTTAGCGCACCACCAGCTTCGAGCTGGCCCCGTCTTCGGCGCGCAGCACGTACACGCCCGGCGCGAGGCCGGCGGTTTCCAGCTGCAGGGCTTTGGTCAGCGTGCGGACGGGGCGGCCCAGCACGTCGTGGAGGAGGCCGCTCACTGGCCGGCTCAGCTGCACCTGCCCGCCCTGGCTCGGGTTGGGGTACAGGTACAGCGGCGCGGCTGTGCGGGCAGTGGCCGTGCTCAGCGGGCCGCGCAGGCCAATCTGGTACACGGCCACGGTGCTGCTGATTTCGTTGGCCAGAATCAGCAGCGGCGCGCCGGTCGGGCTGTTGGCGGCCGACACGAATACCAGCCCCTCGGGGCCCTGGTCGCCGGTGCCGGCGGTCAGGCTGCGGTTGTTGATGTACTGCACCAGCCGCGGGTTGGCGGGGTCGTTTACGTTCATCACCAGCACGCCGCCCTGGCGCTCCAGGCTGATGAAGGCGTAGGTGGTGTCGCGAATCACACCGATGGCGGCACCTTCGGGCTCGGGGCCTTTGTCGTCGGAGCGGTTTTTCCGGGTGGGCGCTTCGTTGGCGCCGTTGCTGGCGTTGAAGATGCCGCCGAACGTGGGGTCGGTACTGGTGAGCCGCTCCAGCAGGTCGCCGCTGTCGTGCACGAGGGCCCCGGTGGTGGCGTTGAGGATGCTGAACGAGCGGCCCCCGAACGCATAAATCTGGTCGAAGTCGCCGTCGCCGTCGGTGTCGCCCAGCTTATTGGTCACATTCAGGCGGCCCAGCACGCTATTGTTTTTCAGCAGCGCGGCCTGCGGGAAAGCCGTGGGGTCGAGCGGGTAGGCGGCATTGCCGAGGCGCACGGCCTCCACCAGCCCGCCGGTGCCGGAGTATTCGCGGGCATCCCCCTCGTTGGCGGTCAGCAGGTAGCGGCCCCCTCCCAAAGCGGCGGGCAGCTCGAAGGAAGCAATGGCGTCGGGCTGGCGCATGCCGCGTACCGGCCAGTTGGCCATAAGCACGTCGGCCGACTGGTCGGAAGCGTCGAAGCTGAAGCCGGGCTGGCTGTGGTCCTGGTAGCCGATGGGCCGCAGGGCCGTGAACTGCAGCGTAGCCAGATCCAGCGTGGCCACGGCGTTGTTTTCCTGCAGGCCAATGTAGGCCGTGCGCGAATCGGCCGATATGGTCACGTATTCCGGCTCCAGATCCTGCGCTACGGAGCTGGCCGGGCCACCCGCCGGGCCGCCGTAGATGCGGATGCCGGCCGCCCGCAGTGCGGACGCCTGGGCGTTGAAGCTGCTGAAATCAACGGTCGTCACGTTGGCTTGCGTCAGGTTGGCAATGGGGCCGCTCACGTCCACCACCGTCACCGAGCCGAGCGGGTCGTTGGAGTAGGTTGCGTTAGGCTCGCCTTCGTTGGCCGTCAGTAGGTAGCGGCCATCCGGCGAGAAGGTTATCATATCGGGCAAAGCCCCCGCCGTCACCTGCTTCAGGAAGTTGCCGTTCTGGTCGAAGAACACGATTTTCCCGGCGTTCTGCAGCACAGCATCTTCCACCGCGCAGGCCACCAGGCCGTTGCGCACGGCCACGGAATTGATGCCGCCGTAGGGAGCCATGCTGATGGACGCCAGCGGGGTAATGGTACCCGGCGTGGCGAAATTGAGAATGTCGAGCTTGCCGCCGATGGAGTTGGCCACGTACAGGCGCTGCGTGCTCGGGTCGTGGGCCACAATTTCAGCGGAGTTGATTTGCACCGGCGGGGTGGCCGTCGTGAAAGCCACCCCGTTCTGGTAGCTGCCCAGCAGATTCAGGCGCAGGTTGCCGGCACGCGGGGGCGCCTGCGTGTCGTTGTCTTTGATATACACCAGCACCTCGGTGAAACCAGCCGTCAGGGTGGCGTTGGCGGGGTTCTGCAGGCGCAGCGTGAAATACTCGGCCCCTTCCGCCAGCACATCATCGGTGAGCGGAATGGTCAGGATCTGGTTGGCCGTGGCGCCGGCCGGGAAGGTCAGCGTCTGGGGGGCGGCGTAGGTGAAATCAGTGCCGGCCGTGGCCGTGCCCAGGCCGGGCACCAGCGCCACCTCCACGGTGCTGGCCGCCGTGCCGGGGTTGGTGACGGACACCGGCACGCTGACCGTCCCCGCGTTTTCATTGGCTACCGCCGTGACGGCGGTGAAGCGCAGCGCGGGGGTGGTCTGGGCGGCGGCCGTGCCGGCCAGTGCCAGGCAAAGCAGTCCGGCGGTAGCTCCCGAAAGTAAAGTTTGACGCATCCTTAAACAGGCTAAGTGAATGATGCGCCAAAGCTACCGGAGGGCCGTTATGGCAACTTTACCAATTAGTTACGGAATCATCAATACCAGCCTGGCAGGCCGGCAGGGCCTGCGTTCCGGGCCCCGCCGGGCTGGCCTCGCCGGCCAGAAAACGGCGGTACCAATGCCCCGAGTCCTTGATGGTGCGGCGCTGGGTTTCGTAGGCCACGTGCACCAGCCCGAAGCGGGGCCCGTAGCCCTCGGCCCACTCGAAGTTGTCGGTAAACGACCAGGCGAAGTACCCTTCCACCGGCACACCCTCCTGCCGGGCCCGCAGCACCTGCCCGATGCTGGCCTGCAGATACGCCTGCCGGGCCGGGTCGGCCACGCGGCCGGCTCGGAGCTGGTCGGGGAAGGCGGCGCCGTTTTCTGTCACCAGCAGGCGGGGCGCGTTGGGGTAGGCCGCAAACTGCTTCAGCATGTGGTAGAGGCTTTCCGGGTACACTTCCCAGCCCATATCGGTGTGGGGCACACCGCGCCGGGCGGCTCCCACCAGCGCGGCCCACAGCAGCGGCACGTAGGGCGCGTGGCGCACCACCTCCCGGGTGTAGTTCTGCACGCCCAGAAAGTCGAAGGCGAAGGGCAGCAGGGCTTCGTCGCCGGGGCGCATGTAGCGGTCCAGCCAGCCGAGCAGCGGCACGTCGGCCACGGGGTAGCCCAAACCCAGGGCGGGCTCCACGAACAGGCGGTTGAGCAGCGCATCGGCCCGGCGGGTGGCACGGGCGTCGCGGGCGTGGCCGGGCCGCCAGGGCGTGAGGTAGGAGCAGGAAAACGTGGTGCCGATCTGGGCGGTGGCGGGCAGCACCGCCCGCAAAGCCCGGCCGCCCTCGGCCTGGGCCAGCGCGGCGTGGTGGGTGGCAGCCAGAAACGCGCCCAGGCTGCGGCGGCCCGGCGCGTGCACGCCCAGCAGGTGCCCGGCCCCGGTGAACACCATGGGCTCGTTGAGCACCATCCAGTGCTGCACCCGGTCGCCGAGGCGGGCCGCTACGCGCTGGGCGTAGTCGGTGAACCAGCCCACCACCGAGCGGTTGGTCCAGCCGCCGAGCTGCTGCAGCGCGGCCGGCAAGTCCCAGTGGTAGAGCGTGGGCCAGGGCGTGATGCCGTGGGCCAGGCAGCCGTCTATCAGCCGGTCGTAGAAGTCTATTCCCTTTTGGTTAATACCACCCCTACCCTCCGGAAAAATCCGCGACCAGGCGATGGAAAAGCGGAAATCGTGTATTCCCATTTGTTTCATCAACTCCAGATCCTGCGGCCAGCGGTGGTAGAAATCGGTGGCTACCTCGGCGGTTTCGGCGCGCTTGATGCGGCCCCGGCGGCGCACGAAATCGTCCCAGATGCTGGGCCCTTTGCCGTCCAGGTTCCAGGCCCCTTCCGTCTGGTAGGCCGCCGCCGAAACGCCCCAACGGAAGTCAGCCCCGAAGTCAGCGCGGGTAACCAGAGCCGGGGTGGTAGCCGGAAAGAAAGCGGCAGGCAGAGCAGACAAATCGGGCATAACAACGCGCAACAGATGAATATCAGAAAGACGGCCCGCCCAGCCGTCGCAACCCGGCAGGTGGGCCGCAGCGGCCGGGCGGCTTGCCCTCGGCAGGGTTGCTACACCACCAGCGCCGGGGCCGGCCAGCCCGCCTGGGCATCGGCCAGCAGTTGGTCCAGTACGGCACCGGTGGCGTCCGGGTAGTCGACGGGTATGGGCTGGCCGAAGCGCAGCCACTCGTCCAGCACATCGAGGCTGCGGTCTTTGAGGTTTTTCACGACCGGCACGCCCATGGCCGCCAGCGCGGCGGCGTTGCAGGCCTGCTCATACTGGTGTTTCATGGGCACCACCAGCAGCTTTTTGCCCAGGTAGAGCGCCTCGGCGGGCGTCTCGAAGCCGGCCCCGCACAGCACCCCGGCACTGCGGGAGAGGCTATCGACGAAGGCGGCGCCGCTCACGGGCCGCACCCACACGTTGCCGTGCTCCGACTCCTGCCGGCTGTGCTTGCTGAACACCTCCCAGCGCACCGAGCGGCTGAGGTAGCGCAGCCGCTTCACCAGCGTGGCTTCCTCGAAAGCGGGCAGATACACCGTGTAGTGGCCTTCGTTGCGGGCCGGCAGCGCCCGCACCTGCTGCCGGATGACGGGCGTCTGGATGTGCGGCGCGTAGGCCTGAAAGTGGAAGCCGTAGTGGTGGGTGGCGGGCGCGTAGTGGCGCAGCACGGCGCGGCCCACCAGGTCGGCGTTGGCGGGTTGCGGGGCGTGGGGGCTCAGCACGGCGCTCTGGTGGCTCAGGGCCACGCAGGGCCGCCCCTGCCGCCGGCAGGCCCACGCCGATACCGGCTCAAAGTCGCTGATGACGATGTCGTAGGCTTCCACGGGCAGCAGGCGAATCTCGCGCAGAAAGGCGGCCGAGTTCATCTGCCAGAAGGTCTTCACGAAGTTGACCCCGCCCTTTTTCCCGAAAACAAAGCCCATGCCCTGGCAGCGGTAGCGCACGGCAAACGGCAGCTCAATGTCGGCGGGCGGGCCGCTCACCAGCACATCTACCCGGCTGGCCCGCTGCTGCAGCAGCGGCACAATGTCGAGGGCGCGGCTGAGGTGGCCGTTGCCGGTGCCCTGAATGGCGTAGAGGATATTCAACTGAAATCGAAACAGGTAAAAAAGATGTGTTGACGGATGCGCGGCGGCCCGGCCAGCCGGGCGGCGTTGCTCAGCCCGGCCCGGTCACCGGGTTTCGGGGGCAGGCTTGCCATTCATTTCGAGCAACAGGTCGGCCAGCAGGGCGGCCACGGGCATGTCGGCGGCGGTGTCGGCCTCGTCGGGGGCGGGCGTAGTTGGCTCGGGCTGCTGCATGCGTGGGTCGGTGGCGTAGCGGTAGAGGCTCCAGCCGGCTTCAGAGGTATATTCCAGCGCGGTGAGGTTTTCCACCCAGTCGCCGGAGTTGAGATACACCACCTCGCCCTGGGCCGTGGCCACAGGCCGGATTTCGGGGCAGTGGATGTGGCCGCAGGCCACGTAGCGGTAGCCCCGGTCGGCGGCAATGTCGGCGGCCGTCTGCTCGAAGGCACTGACCAGATTCACGGCGCTTTTCACGCGGTCCTTCACGGCCTTCGACAGCGCCACGCGGGGGCGTCCCAGCTTTAGCAGGCCCCAGTTCACGAGGCGGTTGAGCAGAATTAGCAGGTCGTAGCCGTGGGCGCCCAGGCGGGCCAGCCAGCGCGAGTGGCGCATGGTCACGTCGAACACGTCGCCGTGAAACAGCCAGGTTTTGCCGTGGGGCAGGTCGAGCACCAGCTTGTTGTCGATGCGCAGGGCGCCCAGCCGGGTTCCGGCAAACTTGCGCAGCAGCTCGTCGTGGTTGCCGGTAAGGTAGTGGATGCGCACGCCCTTGGCGGCCAGGCCTGCCAGTTGGCGCACCGCCCGCATGTGGGCCGCGGGCCAGTAGCTTTTGCTGAACTGCCAGATGTCGATGATGTCGCCGTTGAGCACCAGCACCCGCGGCCGGATGCTTTTCAGGTAGCGCAGCAGCTCCGTGGCGTGGCAGCCGTAGGTGCCCAGGTGCACGTCGGAAACGACGGCCACCTCTACCCGGCGACGCTTGAACGAGGGGCCGCTCATCGGAAGGCGGGGCGGGGCCGGAGCCGGGCGCTGGGCAGGGTGCGGGCTCCGGGCCGCCCGGTTGGCTCTGGCTGCGACGCCTCATCGGCATTACCAAAGCGAAACGGCAGCCGCAGCGCCCCCACGGAGCGCAGCACAAACGCCCCGCCAAGGGCCAGCTGGAAGAGCAGGTAGGCCAGCGCGCGTACTACGCGGCGCAGCATCGAAATCGTGAGGGGAGCGTGCATATCGGAAAGCCGTTTTAACCCGTCTCAAAGGTCGGCCGCCACCATTACCCAGGAATTACGGTGGTATTATGCTTAGATCAAGTTTGCCTGGCCACGCCCGCAAGGCGGCCCGGTAACCTCCCGCAACACTTCCGGATCGGGCGCTGAGCGGCCGGGCGGGGGCTTCGGGCGGGCCGGGCGGCTTTTTAGACGAATCCAGGTACAATAGGCTTTTCCCGTGCGTACCTTTGAGTGGTCGTAACCCCGACTATCAGCTTATCTCCTATTCCTCTCTCATGAAGAAACATCTCCTCCTCGCCCTACTCCTGCTCGGCAGCCTGGCGGCTTCGGCCCAGTACATGCCCGGCAAGCCCCGCAAGAAATACACCTTCCCCAAGAAGGATGAAGAGTGCCAGTACGTGCTCAACGTCACGAAAAACACCGACGAAGACGCCGAGGTGGATGCCTGCGTAACCCGCGTGGCCTACCGCCCCTACCTGGAGCTGCTCACCGAAGTGGAGGCTCTGAAAAAGATGAACAGCTGGGCTGATACCACCTACCAGCGCCGCCTCAGCCAGCTTCCCGCCGGCGGCCTGCTCGTCGTGACGATGTACCGCCGCGGAGGCGCCAACGCCGACCCGGCCTACCTGAGCGTGGTAGCCAAGGACAAGGATGGCAAGGAGGTTTTCAACGTTCCGGCGCTGCCGGAAGGCCAGGGCCGCTTCTGGAACCGCGACCTGTACGTAAGCAAGCGCGCCATTCCATTTGTTAAAACCGAAACGCCGCAAGACCTGACCCTGGTCATCAACGACATCAAAACCAAGCAGACGTTCGAGTACGTGGTAAAAACCCAATAATTTGTTTATCAGATTATTACCTGCACCTTGCAACGTAATTCAAACAGAAAGGGCCTTCCGCGGAAGGCCCTTTCTGTTTCAAACCATTTGTGCAAACCGGCCGGCAGCCGCTACCGGTGCAGGCGCACCCACTGCACGGCAATAATGGTTTTGGCGTCTTCGAACTGTTGCTGCTGCAGCTGCTCGGCACTCAAAAACACCGCCTCTATCTTCTCGCTTTCCTCGGCCAGCCCGCCCCCCTGCCCCGACTGGTGGCTGACCTCGGCCAGGTACACCGTGATGGTTTCGGCGCTCGTCCCGGGCGAAGGGTAGATGTGGGCAATCTGCTCCAGCCGGTCTACGTCGTAGCCCAGCTCCTCGTGCAGCTCGCGGCGGATGGCGGTTTCCGGCACTTCGTCGCCGTCGATCATGCCGGCGGCCAGCTCCAGCATCTCGGCCTCGGGCCCGATGCGGAACTGCCGGGTCAGCACATACTGCTCCTTTTGGGTGTCCCAGACCAGCGCGGCCACGGCCCGGCCCGGCTCGAACCGCTCCCGTTTGAGCTGCTCGTCGCCGTCCTGCACCGTGAGCAGGCGGAGTTTGAAATGGCCATCGTAGGCAGTTTTGCGGTCGGTTACGTGCATAGCTGAACAGGAAATCAGGTTTATTTTCCGAAAAGTAAACGGATTTTACGGCGGCCGGGGTTATAGCAGCGCTCCTCCGGCATTCGCCACCAGCTTATCACTCAGCCAATATTTATTTTACCGCTTATCCCTCAGCGCTTTATTACATTGCTTTTGGGCTATTTTCCGGCCTCCAGCCATCCTGCTGCCCATAAACTTCCGACGGGCAGGGCAAGCTGGCCGGCCTTTTGGGTGAGCTATTTGGCCGTTGCCCGGGCTTCGGCGGCAGCCACTACCATAAAGTCGCCGTAAAACCACCGACCTTTGCGGACTCGTGCCCACTCCGCGGCACATCCGATAGTTTGGCCGCCTGCGTTGGCGGCTCCGTTTTTCCTTTTTCCGTTTGATGATCTTCGACGACCTTAACCTTATTGAGCCTATCCTGCGTGCCCTGCACGAGGAAGGCTACACTACCCCCACGCCTATTCAGCAGCAAGCCATTCCGCAAGTGCTGGAAGGCCACGACCTGCTGGGTGTCGCCCAGACCGGCACCGGCAAAACCGCCGCTTTCACCGTTCCGATTCTGCAGATCCTGCACCAGACGGCCCAGGTAGAGCGCCACGCGCCCGGCCGCATTCGTTGCCTGGTGCTCACTCCTACCCGCGAGCTGGCCATCCAGATCGGGGAAAGCTTCAAGGCCTATGGCCGCCATCTGCCCAAGCTGCGCTCCACCGTCATCTTTGGCGGCGTGGGCCAGCACCCGCAGGTGCAGGTGCTCAAGCGTGGCGTTGAGGTGCTCATCGCCACGCCCGGCCGCCTGCTCGACCTGATGAACCAGGGCTTCATCGACCTGCGCAACATTGAAGTATTTGTGCTGGACGAAGCCGACCGCATGCTCGACATGGGCTTCATCCACGATATCAAGCGCATCCTGCCCAAGCTGCCGGCCTCGCGCCAGACGCTGTTCTTCTCGGCTACCATGCCCGGCCAGATTCAGGAGCTGGCCGCTACCATCCTGCGCCCCAACCCGGTGAAAGTGGCCGTGACGCCCGTTTCCAGCACTGCTGATACGGTTACGCAGGGTGTGTATCTGGTAGAAAAGAACGACAAGCCAGCTTTGCTGGAGCACGTGCTGCAAAACCAGGAAATCCGCCGCGTACTGGTGTTCACGCGCACCAAGCACGGCGCCGATAAGGTGGTGAAGACGCTGGAGAAGGCCAACATTCCGGCCGAAGCCATCCACGGCAATAAAAGCCAGAACCACCGCCAGCGGGCCCTCAGCAGCTTCAAGGCCGGCACCACCCGCGTGCTGGTGGCCACCGACATTGCCGCCCGCGGCATCGACGTGGATGAGCTGACCCACGTTATCAATTACGAGGTACCCAACGAGCCCGAAACCTACGTGCACCGCATCGGCCGGACGGGCCGCGCCGGGGCCTTCGGTACGGCTTTCACGTTTGTGGAAGACGAGGAGCGCGCCTACCTGCAGGATATCCAGAAGCTGATTCGCCGGCAGATCGACCTGATTGAGGACCACCCCTACACCACCCGCTCGGTGGCCCCGGTGCCGTTGCACGGCGGCGCGCCTATCAAGCGGCCGAAAGGCCCGGCTGGTCGCCCACCGCGGCCCGGCCGCGAAGGTGGCGGCGGCGGCCAGGGTGGCGGCCGGGCGCCGCGCCAGGGCCAGCAGAGCGGCGCCCCCCGCGGCGGCCAGGAACGCGGCGCCAGCGGCGGCCACCGCAGCAGCTCCGCGGCTTCGTCGCGGCCAGCTGGTGAGCGGACGCCCGGCAGCAGCCAGGGCTCCAACTCGGGCCAGCGCCGCTTCCGCGGCGGCAACGGCGGCGGACGCCCGCAGTAGCCCGTTTTAGGAAGTATTAGAAAGGGAGGTCCTGACCGGTGGTTGGAGCCTCCCTTTTTTTGTTTGCGCAACGGCCAATGGGCGGGCGCGGCCGGCCCATTGGCCTCAAAACAAAATCCCGACCTACCGGATTGTAGAAATGGTGGCAACGGTGCCACTGCCGTACTCTTCAGCCTTTCGTTCTTATGGCTCAACGCACTCTTGCCGTCATTCAGGCCCTGCGCGACACGGCGCAACGCCTGGCGACCCAGGCTCCCTACCAGTGGGGCCACATGGGCAGCTGCAACTGCGGCCACCTGGCCCAGACGGTTACCCAGCTTACCAAAGCCGAAATCCATGCCCGCGCGATGCAGCGCTACGGCGACTGGGAGCGGCAGCTGACCGACTACTGCCCCACCAGCGGCCTGCCCATCGACCAGTCCATCGACGAAATGCTGGCCGTCGGCTTCACCCGCACCGACCTGGCGCACCTGGAGCGCCTCTCCGACCCCTTGGTTCGGCGGGCCATTCCGTTTGAGCGCCGCGACGCCCTGCGCCACAACCAGCGCGACGACGTGGTGCTGTACCTGCGTACCTGGGCCGCCCTGCTCGAAGACGAGCTGCTGGGCACCATTACGCTGCCACACCTACTTCCCAGCCAGCCAGTACCCGCACAGCCAGTGCCCGCGCAGCACGTCCTGGCGTAAGCACCCGATATAGGGCTACCGTAGTCCCCAAAACCGCAAGGCCCCGTCCGACATTGTCAGATGGGGCCTTGCCGTGTATGGCAGAAAGCGAACCGGCACAGGGCTGCTACAGCCAGCGCCGGGCGCTATGCCGGGCAGCCGGGCTATACCGGGTAGGGCTATTTAGTAGTTGACGTTGCTGCGCTGCGCTTCGCGGTAGCCCTCGGCGCGGTGGCTACGCTTGTACTCCGCATCGGCGTTGGGGTCTTTCTCGGCATCGGGGGCTTGCGTGCAGGAAGTCAGGAACAGCGGCGCGCTGGCGGCAAGCAGGAAGAGCAGACGGAATTTTTTCATAGCCCAAAGATAAGCACCAACCCGAAAATCCCCAACTCGCCGAGGCTCCGTGTTTAGCAACCTTTGCAGCCCCACCCGGTAGCGCCGCGCTAGTGCCCAACGCATACGCGCCGGCAGTGAAGCACCTGGCCGCAATACATTACATAAGTAAACAATCTACATCTATACTGCTCCTGCAGACGCACCAACAGAACAACGGCACCGAGCAGACACGCCTGCCGCAACACAGGAAAATCTAGCAGAAGGTGATTCATTGCTCTTCAAATTGGGTTCTGCGGCAGCGGGCGTTGGGGGCGCTAAACGCTGTAAAACCCTGACACCTTCGTTAGCATCTCTAACTGAGTTAGCTGTTGGGACGAAAACTTACATATAACTATCCCAGTATGGGGCCCGGTCAACAAACTTAGCATCTACTGCGCTTAAATCAGAACCAGTAAGCAAAATGCTATGGATTGCACTAATCCCACTTTATAAGCAGCTCTAATAACAGCAACTAAGGCTTTAACAAATCAACATAACCCATTGATAATTATAAATTTATTTTAAAATAAACCGCCCAATGCAAGCCCTATCAAACAAAGTATTTATTCATAACAAACAAGACAACAGCACATCCATAAAACGCTGGATATACGGGGCATTTACGGCAGCTACAGGCAGTGTACCAGCAGCCTATTAAGGACACTGACAAATTGCATTTGCTGTGCCTGAGCAGTCAGCTAAAGCCCAATAATACTCATTTTCGCTTAGCATCGCCCACATTGGGTTTACGCCACGGAAGGCTCCGGCTGATAGTCGGTGAAGGTGCCATCCTGATAGAAGATAACGATCCGCCGGATTGACTTGCCCGGCTCCGCAAAGGCACGGGCCAGCGATACATCTGCGGACTGCGCTGGCAGAGCCGCAGGGACCGCCGCTGCTGGCCCCGCAACCGCAGATACGGTAACCGCTGCCGGAGCGGATTGGGTGGCGGCCAGAGCCTCTACGGAGGCCACCGGCGCCGGCGCCACAGGAGCTGGCTGCAGAGCAGGCGCGGCAACAAGGGCAGAAGGCTCCTCTGGCGCGTGCGTTGCCTGCCGGGCAGCCTCCGGTACCGCCGGCACTATCTGCGGCCGGTAGCGGGGCACTTTAGCGGCTTTGCGCACCAATGGCGGGCCGGCAGCCTCTTCCAGCGCGGGGCTGGCAGTAGGAGCAGCCCCGGAAGCGGCTGTGGAAGGCGCCTTCTCCAGCATATCGCCGGTGCCCTTAAGCAGCCAGCCGGGCGACAAAAGCGGGAAAGCCGTCAGAATCTTCTGCGCCACTTCCAGGCTGGGTTTGTTGCGCCCGCTCAGAATGTGGCTGATAATGGGCCGGGCCACCCCGATGCTGTCGGCAAACTGCGTAGGAGTAAGCTGATTTACCTGCAGAAGTTCTCTGATGCGCTCTACCATACCAAAACTGAATTCAGTTACAAATGTACAGCGTTTGGTTGCAATGAGGAACTGTACATCTCGCTGGCACCTCTTATGACACAATTGTAATCAAGCATAAATGCCTCGATCTGTTGATTACAATTGAAACAAAGGGCCACTCTATCAATTTTCATATGTAATACAATTGTAAATCATCCTCTCCCCCCCTTTCAACTGTTCGCCACGGCAGCCTACTGCTGATTATCTTTTTATTTCCCCGAGAGCTGCCGGCAAGCAGCACGGACTAGGAACCGATGCCTGGCTTGCCAGTCGTGTGGGCGGTATGTGGGGCGGCTGGTATGGGCGGCTGGTGTAGCCTGCCAGTTGTGGGGGCGGCTGGTGTGGGCGGCTGGTGTGGGCGGCTGGTGTGGGCGGCAGGTAGCGCCGGGGCACTGCCAGCTCTAAGAAAAGCCCTGCCCGCCAGGATGGCGAACAGGGCTTTTCTTAGAGCTGGCAGCAGGCGTAGATATCGCCCGGGTGCTAGTTGAAGTATTCTTTGGCGAGGGATTTGTCGTGGCCGTAGATGTCGTCGCGGAAGTTCACGTTGCCGGCTTCATCCACCCACGAGGTGAAGTAGACCAGGTACACGGGCACGTGCTTGGGCAGGTTTACGTAGAGTTCCTTGCGGCCGGCAATCGTTTCCTCGATCTTGGTCATGTCCCAGCCGGGCTTGTTGCGGAGCAAGTACTCAGCCAGTTTAAGGGGCTCGGCTACCCGCACGCAGCCGTGGCTGAAGCCACGCTTGGCCTGGCTGAACAACTCGTCGTGGGGGGTGTCATGGAGGTACACATCGTTAGAGTTCGGGAAGATGAACTTTACGTCGCCGAGGTCGTTTTTGGGGCCCGGACGGCGGCGCAGCGTGTACTTCCAGGTGGCCGGCGTGAGGCTGGCCCAGTTGATGCTGTTGGGGTCGATGGGGGTAGCCTTGGCGCCCGAGCCTTTCACCACTTCCATGTCGAGGCGGTCGAGGTAGGACTGGGCATTAGCGGCCAGCTTGGGGCGCATCTCCTTATCGATAATGCTGTAGGGAACGTTCCAGTAAGGAGCCAATACTACGTACTCCATCTTGTCGGAAAAGACCGGCGTAGCGTTGAGCGCCTTGCCCACAATGACGCGCATATTGAACACTTCCTTGTTGGCTTCGACGACGTGGAGCTTGTAGTCGGGGATGTTTACCAGCAGGTAATCGGGCTCGAACTTTTTCGGAATCCAGCGCCAGCGCTCCATGTTCAGGATGAGCTGATCGATGCGCTGGGCAACGGGCACGTTGAGCAGACGGAGCGTTTCGCCCCCCACTACCCCATCGGGGTTGAGGCCGTTCTGGCTCTGAAAATCCTTCACGGCCTGCACCAGCTCGGCGTCGTATTTCTCGGCCGGCACGGCAGCAGTCGGAGCCGGTGCGGCGGGGTTGTTAGCTACGGTGCGGGCCGGCACAGCCTCCGCAGAAGCGGTGGCGGCAGGTGCGGCCGCTGGCGCCGCTTTGGTACCCAGCAGACGCTGGCGCAGCGTGGCTACAGCCGGTGAAGCCTGCCCGGGCTTGAGCTTGGTGGTGGCGGGCAGGGTCGGCCAGCCACCGTTACGCTGGAGGGCGCGGTAGTCGGCCAACGCCTTTTTAAGCTGCTCGTACTCGGGGTGCAGCGGCTCAAACTCATAGTAAGGATACGTGCTTTCCCGCTCCTGCAGGATCGTCATCAGGGCCTTATGCAGCTTGATCTTATTGCGCTTCACCTGCCAGTCAATGGTTTTGACGGCACGCGGGTCTACAGTGCCCCGATAGAAGTCGGAAGCCCAGTTGAAATAGGTACCGGATAAGGCTACGTCAATCTCCTTTTCCAGCGCATTGCGCTTGGTGGAATCGGCCTGCACGCCCTCCAGATCGGCAAATAGCTTATCGAAGTCCTTGGTTTTGTATTCTTTAGGATCTAGACCTTCGTCGGCAGCCTTATTGATGACCCCGAGCATGGTTTTGGCCTGCGGCACCAGTTCGTGGTTGCGGAACCAGCCCAACCGGAACTGTCGCTCGCGGTAGAACTTCTTGGCCCACTCGACCTGGTCCTTGAATTTAGGTTCGGCATTCATGGCGCGTACTACATATACGCTGTCGAGAGTAGGCTGCGGCCCACCGGCTTTGGCCGGAGTGCCGGGCAGGGCTTCCTTGATCTGGGCCTTTTGCTCCTGGCTGCACGAAGTGGCAGAGGCCAGCATCGTGAGGCTCATGAGCCAGAACAACAGAGTGGAAAAGAAAGCCGGACGGAACGGTGAATTCATGCAGATGGAGAGAGGATAAGGGAACGGACAATTGCTGGCTGGCCGGGTAGCAACGTACCCGCCTCGGCCAACTGCGCTTTTAACTGCATTCCGGAACGATAAGTTGCCCCGGTTCCGCTTCCCTTACAAACGGCAAGTTACTCGTTTTGCCAATACAGTAGAGAGTGAATGCCGGCCGGATCTACCGCTTTTTTTGCGCCGGCCGTATTACCTGAGGCCTGGCCCCGGCGCCATTCCGGCTCCGGTCTGGGCCGACGGCTCCATACTGTTTTGGCTATCTTTGGCCCTTTCTCCCCTGCCGCTTGTCGCCGGCAACTCATGCGCTGCTTCTCTCTTCTATGACTGCTTCTGCTTTGCACCTCCTCCCCGACCCGCACAGCTACGCCCGGCCAGCCGAGGCCAGCGTCCGGCACCTCAGCCTGAACCTAGCCGTTGACTTCGACGCCCGCCTGCTGCGCGGCACTGCTACCTGGCAGCTCCACAACGCCGGCGCCACCGAGCTGCTGCTCGACGCCCGCGACCTGCACATTGAGGCCGTATGGCTGGGTACCCCGGACGGCGAGCCGACCACCTTCGAGCTGGGCGCGGCCGACGCCGTGCTGGGCCAGCCCCTGCGCATCCGCATCCGGCCCGACACCACCGAAGTCAGCATCCGGTACCAGACCACGCCCGGCGCTGCGGCCCTGCAGTGGCTGAGCCCTGCGCAGACGGCCGGCCGCCAGTACCCGTTTCTGTTCACCCAGTCGCAGGCCATCCTGGCCCGCACCTGGATTCCGTGCCAGGACTCGCCGGGCATCCGCTTCACTTACGAAGCCCGGGTGCAGGTGCCGGTGGAAATGCTCGCCCTGATGAGCGCCACCAACCCGCAGGGGCGCAACGCCACCGGCGAGCACCACTTCCGCATGGACCAGCCCATTCCGGCCTACCTCATGGCCCTGGCCGTTGGCGACCTGCAGTTCACGCCGCTGAGCGCCCGTACCGGCATCTACGCCGAGCCCGTGACGCTGCCCGTAGCCACCAGCGAGTTTGAGGACCTAGAGAAAATGGTGGCCACTGCCGAAGACCTGTACGGTCCCTACCGCTGGGAACGGTACGATTTGCTGGTGCTGCCGCCCTCCTTTCCATTTGGCGGCATGGAAAATCCTCGTTTAACATTTGTAACACCTACCATTCTGGCCGGCGACCGGAGCCTGACCAGCCTGGTGGCTCACGAGCTGGCCCATTCCTGGAGCGGCAACCTCGTGACCAACGCCACCTGGAACGATTTCTGGCTGAACGAAGGCTTC
Organism: Hymenobacter sp. APR13; assembly: GCF_000737515.1. Taxonomy (NCBI): domain Bacteria; kingdom Pseudomonadati; phylum Bacteroidota; class Cytophagia; order Cytophagales; family Hymenobacteraceae; genus Hymenobacter; species Hymenobacter sp. APR13. Next base: position 3,888,385 of record NZ_CP006587.1, on the reverse strand, counting down.
ACGGTTTACTTCGAGCGCCGCATTATGGAGCAGCTCTACGGCCGCCCCTACGCCGATATGCTGCAGGTGCTGGGCCACTCGGCCCTGCTCCACACCGTGGCGGAGCTCGGCGCCGACAGCCCCGACACCCACCTGCACCTCGACCTGGCCGGGCGCGACCCCGACGAAGGCCTCAACGAAATTGCCTACGAGAAGGGTGACTACCTCCTGCTCACCCTCGAACACCTGGTAGGCCGGCCGGCCCTCGACACCTTTATTAAGGAGTACTTCGCGCGGCACAGTTTCCAGAGCATGGACACGGCCTCGTTCATAGCGTACCTGCGCCGCGAGCTGCTCGACCAGCACCCCGGCCTGGAAGCCCAACTGCAGCTGGATGCCTGGGTGAACCAGCCCGGCATTCCGGCCGTGGCGCCGCCGGTACGCTCGGAGCGGTTTGAGGCGGTGGCCGCTGCCGTAGCCCGGTGGAAGAAGGGTGCGCCGGCCGCCGGCCTGCCTACCGCCGACTGGAGCAGCCACGAGTGGGTATATTTCCTGCACCAGCTGCCAGTGCCACTTTCGTTGGAGCAGCTGGCCGAGCTGGACGCGGCCTTCGGGTTCACGCAGTCCGGCAACGCCGAAATTCTGGCGGCCTGGTTTCCGCGTACCATTGCGGCCGGCTACTCCCCTGCCGACCAAGCGCTGCACCAGTTCCTGACGCAGGTGGGCCGCCGCAAGTTTCTGGTGCCCCTCTACAAGGCGCTGCTGGCTGCGCCCGACGGTGCCGCGCGGGCCCGCCGGCTCTACGCCGAGGCCCGGCACAATTATCATTCCGTCGCAACCAGCACGTTCGACGTACTGTTGAAGTAGAAGTCGGCGCCGCTTTGCGCGGGGCCGACTTCGCCAATTCCTCTGGCCCGAAGCTTGCATGCAGCGGGCCGGAGTGCTACATTCCGTTTTTCCATTTGCTGATTTTTTGCGTTGATGACCTCCAAACCCCTCGGTAAGCTCATTGCCATTGGCGGCAACGAAGACAAGGGCACCTACCCGAATCCTCGTACCAAGAAGAAATACTACCTCAACTTTTTCGAGTTGGGCATCCTGAAACGGGTCGTGCTGGAATCCGGCAAAGAAGACCCGCGCATCGAGGTGATTACCACCGCCTCCATGATTCCGGAAGAGGTAGCCCGTATCTACCTGTCCTCGTTCACGATGCTCAATTGCAACAACGTGAACATTATGGATATCCGCACGCCCGAGGATGCCCGCCAGCCGCAGTACCTGGAGCGCCTGCGCCAGGCCGACGTGGTGATGATGAGCGGCGGCAACCAGTCGCGCCTCACCCAGATGTTCGGCGGCTCGGAGTTTCTGCAGATTCTGAAGCAGCGCTATTACGAGCAGCCCAACTTCATCATTGCGGGCACCTCAGCCGGCGCCATGGCCATGTCCAAAACCATGATCAAGGGCGGCAGCGTGCCGGATGCGCTGATGAAAGGCGCTGTGAAGATGGGCCCCGGCCTGGGTTTGATCGACAGCGTAGTGATTGACTCGCACTTTGTGAAGCGCGGCCGGTTCGGGCGCATCATCGAGGCCGTGGCGCTGCACCCCAAGCTGATTGGCATCGGACTGGGCGAGGACACCGGCGTGCTCATCACCGAAGGCAACCAGATGGAAGCCATCGGCTCGAACCTGGTGGTTATCATGGACGGGCAGAAGCTGGAGCACAACAACGCGCCCGCTTCCAAAAAGGGCGAGGCCATTTCCATCGAGAGCATGCTGCTGCACGTGCTCGTGAAGGGCAACCTCTACGACGTACAGCAGCGCGAGTTCTACCCCGACCTGAAGCTACGCCAGCAGGCCGCCGAATCGGTGCAACTCACGGCCGGCCGGGACGCCAACGCCCCGGCAGCCGCGCCAAACGGTATTTAACTGCCTGTAAAACAAGCAAAAGCCCCTTTCAAACCAAGCGTTTGAAAGGGGCTTTTGCGTTGAATTCGACTACTTGGCCTACTCCTTATATATATAGGCGCGAAAAGCTGCCGTCCGGCTAGTCTTTGTAGATGCCCAGGTAGAAGTCAGAACCGGCGCTTACGCTGCCGCGGTACATGCCGTCGGAGTTGAAGGGCAGGGCCAGGTTGCCGGCGGCATCCACCGCTACCAATCCTCCCTCCCCGCCCACGGGCGCCAGCTTGTCGTGCACCACCACGCGGCAGGCTTCGGCCAGACTCAGGCCCCGGTACTCCATCAGGCAGCTGATGTCGTGGGCTACCACCGCGCGCAGGAAAAACTCGCCATGCCCAGTGCAGCTGATGGCGCAGGTGCGGTTGTCGGCGAAGGTGCCGCTGCCGATGATGGGCGAGTCGCCGATGCGGGAGTAGCGCTTGTTGGTCATGCCGCCGGTGCTGGTGGCGGCGGCCAGGTTGCCGTGCTGATCAAGGGCGACGGCGCCCACGGTGCCCATTTTCTTTTTCGGGTCTTCGTGGGTGGCCGGCGCGCCGGCGGCGGGCTGGGCCTGCGAGTGGTCGAGGCGCATGCGGCCTTCCTGCAAGGCTTCCTGCAGCTGGTCGTAGCGGTGCTGGGTGAAAAAGTACTCGGCGGGCTGCAGCGGCAGGCCGTGCTCCCGGGCCAGCTCGTCGGCGCCGGGGTAGGCCAGCAGCACGTGGTCGGTGTGCTCCATCACGAGGCGAGCCGCCCGGATGGGGTTCTGCACGGCGCGGGCGCCGGCCACCGCTCCGGCGGCGCGGTTGCGGCCGTCCATGATGGCGGCGTCCATTTCGTGGTGGCCATCGTGGGTGAAGACGGCGCCGCGACCGGCGTTGAAGAGCGGGCAGTCTTCGAGGCTGCGCACGGCGGCTTCCACGGCATCGAGGGCGGGGCCGCCCTGGCGCAGCACCGCGTGGCCGGCCTCCAGGCTCTGGCGCAGGGCCGCCAGGTAGGCCTGTTCTTTTTCGGGCGTCATGAGCTGGCGCGAAATCGTGCCGGCTCCGCCGTGGATGGCCAGGGCAAAGGGAATGTTCATGGGCAGGCGAGAGAAAATAAATGTGGGAGCGTAAGGCAAAGGTACGTAGGGCGCTGCGCCTTGAGCGTGCTAAGGCGGGTAGCCGGAACCCATTTTTTTTCGTACGTTTGATCTACTGTTTTCACCCCTCCAAAATATTACCCTTATGGCTTACGATGCTACCGGCCGCCTGCACGAAATCTTCGATGAACAGCAGGTGAGCGAGAAATTCCGCAAGCGCGAATTCGTGCTGGAAGTTGTAGATGGCCAGTACCCTGAGCATATCAAGTTCCAGTTGGTGCAAGACAAAACGGCTCTCATCGACCCCTACAAAGTGGGCGACGAGGTGAAGATTGCCTTCAACCTGCGCGGCCGCGGCTTCAACAAAAACGGCCAGATGCTGTATTTCACCAACCTGGAAGCTTGGCGCATTGAGTCGGCTGCCGGTGGCGCTTCGGCTCCGCAGGGTGGTGGCTACCAGCAGGCTGCTCCCCGGGCCGCTGCTCCCGCACAAAACCAGAACCCGAACCTGCGCGCCTCCTCGGCTCCTATTGCCTCAGACGACGACAACGACCTGCCGTTCTAATCAGCACCTGTTTTGTCAGACTGAATGCCGCTTCCTACCCGGAAGCGGCATTTTTTGTGAACTGCAGTTTGCCGCGCTTCCAATAGCTCCGGATAAGCTCTCGGAAAAACGGCTTTGCTCAGGCCGCCGTATTGTGGGGCAACACGGCCGGAAAATGCCTCCCGGTCCGGAGGATTTGTTTGGCTATCAGCCGGCAATCATGTCGGCAAAACTTCTGCAGGCATTTTTGTCGTTAGTAGAGAATCCGCCGCCGAGTTATTGATTGTATACTTTCCCGTTTCCCTGCCCATGGTCGTTTTTTCCCTCCTTCCGCTCCGGCACAAAACGGCCCTGGTCACGGGAGCTACCTCGGGCATTGGGCTGGTAACGGCCCGCGAGCTGGCCCGGCAGGGTGCCCGCGTTATCCTGGTAGGCCGCAACCCCGACAAAGCCGAGCGAGCCCGCGCCGCCATCCTGGCCGCCGTGCCCGAGGCCGCGCTCGACGTGCGCCTGTTCGATCTGGCGCTACTGAGCAACGTGCGCACTTTGGCCGCCGAAATTCAGCGCGACTACCCGCAGCTGGATATCCTTGTCAACAACGCGGGCATCATGCCTGGCCCGCTCACAGTTACGGCCGAGGGGCACGAGCTGAGCTGGGCCACCAATCATCTGTCGGTGTTCATGCTGACCAACCTGCTGTTGCCGCTGCTGGTGGAAGCCGAGGCCGGGCGCATCGTGACGGTGGCCTCGGAGGCGCACTGGCTGGGCGAAATTGAATACTCGCAGGAAGCCCGCAACGCCCCCGACAACTACAGCTGGCTCACGGCCTACGCCGACTCCAAGCTGGCCAACATCCTGTTCACCACCGAGCTGGCTCACCGCTTGGAGCTGACCGGCGTTACGGCCAACTGCCTGCACCCGGGCATGGTGGATACCGGCTTGGTGCACGCCGGCAGCTCCTGGGGCATGAAGGCGCTATGGTATCCGGCCAAGCCATTTATGATTTCGCCGGAGCAGGGCGCGCGCACCAGTCTCTATCTGGCCACGGCACCGGAAGTGGCCCGCGTGAGTGGGCGCTATTTCAAAAACACCCGGCCCGGCCGCTGCTCGGCCCGCTCGCAAAGCCGCCCCGATGCGTCGCGCCTATGGCGGATTTCAGAAGAAGAAACGGGCGTGAGCGTGTAACAAGAGCTCCAGGATTTTCTTACCCCCTCGTATTTGTTATGCTTGCGGCTGGACGCTTGCAGCCACGTATCATATCCCAGGCATCATGACTGAACTAGAACAACTTATCCGGCAGGGCGAAGGCGAGCAGCTGGAATTCAAGAAGAAGACCACGCACCCGTCGCGCATCTCGCGTACACTAGTGTCGCTGGCCAACACGCACGGCGGCCGGGTGCTGGTGGGCGTGGAGGACGACGGCCGCATTGTGGGCGTGCGCGACGCCGAAGAGGAAATCTACCTGCTGCGCCAAGCGGCCCGGCACTACGTGGAGCCGGCCCTGACCCTGCAGATCCGGGAAGTGGAGCACGACGACCTGACGGTGCTGGTGGTGACGGTGGCCGAAAGCCCGCACAAGCCGCACCGCGCCCAAGTGGCCGACGGCGACTGGCGCAGCTACGTGCGCGTGCGCGACGAAAGCGTGCAAACCAGCCAGCTCACCGAAAAAGTGCTGGAGCGCCACGACCCGCTGGACATGCCGCGCCTGGAAAAGATGCCCCTCAACCGCGAAGAGCTGGCCGTGCTCGACTACCTGCAGAACAACCCGCGCCTAACGCTCAACCAGTACATGAAGCTGCTAAACCTGGGCCGCCGCCGCGCCTACCGCACCCTCATCAAGCTCACGCTTCACGGCTACATCAAGCACCACGACAAGGAAAAAGAGGTGTATTACACGCTGTAGTACCCTGTCATTCTAGGCCGCTCGAAAAATCTGAGTTTGTTCCGACAGCAATAGCCAGATTCCTCGCTCCGCTCGGAATGACAGATTATACTGGCTCTAGCAAGTCCCAGAGGTTGCCGTACAAATCACTGAACACCAGCACCCAGCCGTACGGCTGCTGCACAGGCGGGCGCACAATGCGCACCTGCGCGGCCAGCAGGCGCTGGTAGTCGCGCTGCAGGTCGTCGGTGTAGAGGAACAGTGCCACGCGGCCGCCGGTCTGGCTGCCGATGCAGTACATCTGCTCCGGCGTGGCGGCCTGCGCCAGCAGCAGCTCGGCGCCGCCGGAACCGGGCGGGGCCACGCGCACCCAGCGTTTCTCGTCGCTGAGGCGGGTATCTTCAAGGAGGCGGAAGCCCAGCTTCTGGGTGTAAAACGCAATGGCTTCGTCGTATTCGGCTACCACGAGCGTGACAAGGGCGAGGCGCTGGGCCATTGGGCAAAGAAATGAGGTAAAACAAAAGAGGTTCGTCTGTGGCAGACGAACCTCCTGGTGCATTAGTCCTGCTGGCGGGCCTTCAGGGCTTTCTTTTCTTCCTTGGCGGCCTTTTTCTCTTTGGTCGTCTTGGTGGGTTCTTTCTTCTTTTCCTTGCGGGGTTCTTGGGCTTTGGCCATGATGAATAGCGGAATTAGGGGTGAGGACTTGCTGAAATAACGCAGCCGGCGGCCGGCGTGTTGCCCGAAGGCCGGCTAGCCGGCCAGCTGCGGCAGGTAGCGTTCCTGCAATATATGCAGATGATGCGCTTCGTGCCCGGCTAAAATGTAGGCCAGGGCCCGCACGCTCACGGGCTGGCCGCTGGCCGTGCCCTGCCGGCCCACCATTTCGGCCGTCACCGACTCCAGCAAACTCAGCGAAGCCGCCCGCACAGTGTCGTACTCGCGCAGAATATCAGCCAGCGGGCGGGCGTCGGCGCCGGAGGCCGGCACGTAGTCGTCCTGGTCGAAGCCGGGCAGCGGGGTGGTGTCGGCGCGGGCGATACGCAGGGCGCGGTAGGCGAAGATGCGCTCGGTATCAACCATATGCACCAGCGACTCTTTGATGCTCCACTTGCCGGGGGCGTAGCGCAGCAGCGCCTGCTCCTCGGTGAGGCCCGCCAGCAGGCGGCGCAGCTCCTGCGGCTGGGCGCGCAGCGCGGCCAGCGGGTCGCCCGGAATCAGCCGGACGTAGGTGTGGTAGAACGGGGCGTACTCGGTGGCGGCGGGCGGGGTGCTGAACGGGTTCATGGGGCAAACGTAGGTATTTTTCGGGTTTGCGCTGGTCGGGCTATAACTCACTTTGGCGCGGCTTCGTACAGGCACTACATTTCAATTTTCTCTGCCTTATGTCTTCTCTTCTCGAAAAAGGACTTTCGATTTCCAAAAACGCCGTTTTCAGCGTGTTTCTGAACCGCGCCGGCAAGCTGCTGGGCCGCCCGTTTAAGGTGGTGATGGTGCTCAACGAAGTAGCCAACAAGCTCGCCAGCAAAGAATCCGGCGACAACAAGTTCAAGCAGGTATTCGACGTGGGCCGCACGCTGGTGCGCCTCGTGCGCAACTACGTGAGCGGTGATTACCGCCAGGTGGAAACCAGCACCGTGGTATCGGCGCTGGGCGTGCTGCTCTACACCCTTTCCCCCGTGGATCTGGTACCCGATTTCATCCCTGTAGTCGGCTTCCTCGACGATCTGGCCCTTATCAGCTGGTTTATTGAGAAGTTCCAGGGTGAGATTCTGCGCTTCCGCGAGTGGGAGAAAACCCACGCCGCCGAAGAAACCAACGACATTCCGGCTGCCTCGGCTAAGCCAACCTACGCCGCTTCCAACACCAACACCGAAAATGCCCCCGCCGTGGCGGAAATGGGCCACTCCTAAGAATCACGGATTTTCCGCGGATTTCACGGATTTTGTGGACGATTACCTTTGCAGCGCCCGGCCTTTGGCCGGGCGCTTTTTTTGTCTGGCCACTGCGCCGTGTCCGGCGAAATAACGTCTGCATTCAAACCGCCGGAGCCGTACTTTTGCCTTCCACCTTATTCCCCCCCCTACCCCATAGCTATGCTTCCAACTCTCCGCCAGGCGCTGCTGGCTCTGCTGCTGCTCACGCTCGCGGCGCCGGCCCGCGCCGATGAAGGCATGTGGCTGCCGCTGCTGCTCAAGCAGCTCAACGAGGCCGACATGCAGAAAAAAGGCCTCAAGCTCACGGCCGACCAGATTTACAGCATCAACCAGGGCAGCCTCAAGGATGCCGTGGTGCAGTTCGGCGGCGGCTGCACCGGCGAAATCATCAGCAACGAGGGCCTGCTGCTCACCAACCACCACTGCGGCTACGGCCAGATTCAGCAGCATTCGTCGGTGGAGAATGACTACCTGACCAAGGGCTACTGGGCCATGGACCGCAGCCAGGAGCTCACCAACCCCGGCCTCACGGCCACCTTCATCATCCGGATGGAAGACGTGACCGGGCAGGTGCTGGCCGGCGTGCCGACCCGCAACATTGCCGAGGCCGACCGCGAGAAGCTGGTGCAGACCAACATCCAGCGCATCAGCCAGGCCGCCGTGCAGGGCACCCACTACCAGGCGTTTATCCGGCCGTTCTACAACGGCAACGAATACTACATGTTCGTGACCGAGGTGTTCCAGGACATCCGGCTGGTGGGCGCCCCGCCGAGCAGCATCGGCAAGTTCGGCGGCGACACCGACAACTGGGCCTGGCCCCGCCACACCGGCGACTTCAGCATCTTCCGCATCTACGCCGGCCCCGACAACAAGCCCGCGCCCTACTCGGCGCAGAACGTGCCATTCAAGCCGCGCCACCACCTGCCCATCTCGCTGGCCGGCGTGCAGCCCGGCGACTTCACGCTGGTGTTTGGCTTCCCCGGCCGCACCAACGAGTACCTTACCAGCTGGGGCGTCGATGAGGTGTATTCCGTCTCGAACCCGGCGAAAATCAAGGTGCGCGACGCCCGCCTGCGCGTGCTCGACGCCGACATGAAGGCCTCCGACAAGGTGCGCATTCAGTACGCCGCCAAGTACGCCGGCATTGCCAACTACTGGAAAAAGTGGATTGGCGAAAACCGCGGCCTCAAGAAGCTGGACGCCGTGCGCGTGAAGCAGGAGCAGGAAGCCCAGTTTCAGCAGTGGGCCAGCGCCGGCGACGAAGCCCGCCGCGCCGCCTACGCGCCCCTGCTGCCGGCGCTGCAGCAGCAGTACGCCACCGTGCGCGACTACACCCTGGCCCGCGACTACGTGACCGAAGCCGCCATGGGCGTGGAGCTGCTGGCCTACGCCAACAGCCTGCTGCCACTGGCTGAAATGGTGGACAAGAAAGTGCCCGCCGCCGAGCTGGCTGCCGCCGTTGACAAAGCCCGCGGCGGCACCACCAACTTCTTCAAAAACAGCACCCTGGCCACCGACCAGAAGGTGGCCGCCGCCCTGCTGCCGCTCTACGCCAACGGCACGCCGCCCGCGCTGCTGCCCGCCTACGTGAAAACCCTGCAGCAGCAATACGCCGCCAAAGGCGGCTGGAACGCCTACGTAGCCCAACTCTACGCAAAGTCGCGCCTGACCAGCAACGAAAGCGCCCAGGTCGTGCTCAACGAGGTAGCGAAAGGCAACGCCCGCGCCCTGCTCGATGACCCGGCCGCGCAGCTGGCCGCCGCCATCATCGGCAACTACCGCACGGCCATCCTGCCCACCTACACCGCCGCCACCGACCAGATTGCGCTGCTTCAGCGCACCTATGTGGCCGGCCTGCGCCAGCAGCAAACCACCCGCAAGTTCTACCCCGACGCCAACTCCACCCTGCGCGTGGCTTACGGCCAGGTGCAGCCCTACGCCCCCGCCGATGGCACGAAGTACGACTTCTACACCACCCTCGACGGCATCATGGAGAAGGCCGACCCCACCAACCCCGATTTTGAGGTGCCGGCCCGCCTCGCGGAGCTGTACAAAAACAAGGATTTCGGCCCCTACGCCTACAAAGGCACCGTGCCCGTGGCTTTCATTGCCACCAACCACACGACAGGAGGCAACTCCGGCTCGCCCGTCATTAACGGCCGCGGCGAGCTGATTGGCACCAACTTCGACCGCAACTGGGAAGGCACCATGTCCGACATCATGTTCGACCCCGACCGGGTGCGCAACATCACCCTCGACGTGCGCTACATGCTGTTCGTAGTCGATAAATTCGCCGGCGCCGGCCACCTCGTCAAGGAAATGACGCTGGTCGGCGGCACCTCCGACGGGGCTACTCCAACCGAGGGCAAGAAGGCGAAAAAGGTGAAAGTGAGGAAAAAGGAAAAGGCAGACGCCTAACCTTCGCCTGCTTCGCTATCCGGATACCCGGCCGTACATTCGGCCGGGTATCTTTTTTATACATGACTATCACCAACCTATTTCCGGCGCTGCAGGCTATCTACCGCGACTTGCAGCAGCCAAGCAGCGCCGTAGAGCTGCGTTACTCTGCCACCACTGTCACGCTCCATTCGCCGGCCGACAGACTACTGTCAAAGCAAGTACAGGAGGTGATTCTTGTCGTCGTTTTGGTGGTCATGGCTGGTGTTTCCTTTTATTCTGGCAGCTACTTCGTGCTGCTCTGGGCTGCGGCGCTTGGCGCCTGGCATTGGTACAAGGGCCACAAGGATCAGCACGACTTCAATGTGCTACGCTTTCAGAATACCCTTATACTGGATGTAACCGAACGGCAGGTCCGCATCGAGTACCACAATCCGCACTATCAGGAGCAGGTGCAGGCGCAGGAAACGCTGAAGTTTGACGACATCCTGCAAGTGGGAGTGCGCATCAGGAAAACCCGGATTGGTAGTGAACTGCCTGATTTAGGGCAGCTGTATCTTTCGCTGGCGGACGGTTCAGACATCTATGTGGCCGAACTGGTAGACGAGCGGATTGCCCATAATCTGGCGCACGTTTTTCAGCAGCTGCTCGGGCTGTCCACGCAGCTGTGGCGCGAGAAGCCCTGGTACCGGCCCTAGTGGTGCTGGTCTGGTGGCCCAGTTCATAAGGAGATGGACGGCTGATTTGCGCGCAAGCCTGTAGCTTTAAGCACTGCCTCATGTCTCTTCCGCCTTCCTGTCGTGCTCCGATTCTTGCTTGCAGCCACATTGCTGCTTCCGGCCTCCTCAGTGCCCGTCCAACTCCCGCCGCCGCCTTCTGCCGCGGCGGCCACCACCTTGCTCCTGCTCCGCCCCACCGCCGTCTTCGATGGTGAAACGCTACACCCCGGCTGGGCGGTGCTGGTGGAAAACGACCGGATCCGGGCCGTGGGTCCGGCCGCGCAGCTAACCGCCCCGGCCGGCGCCCGCACGCTGGAGCTGCCGGGCCTCACGCTGCTGCCGGGCCTCATCGAAGGCCACAGCCACCTGCTGCTGCACCCCTACAACGAAGCGCCCTGGAACGACCAAGTGCTGCTGGAATCGGAGGCGTTGCGCGTGGCCCGCGCCACCGCCCACGCCCGCGCCACGCTGGCCGCCGGCTTCACCACCACCCGCGACCTGGGCTCGGAAGGCGCCGGCTACGCCGATGTAGGAGTCAAGCAAGCCATTGACCTGGGCCTGATTCCGGGGCCGCGCGTGCTGGTGGCCACCCGGGCGCTGGTAGCCACCGGCTCCTACGGCCCCAAGCTCTCGGCCAACGTGGACGTGCCCCAGGGCGCGCAGGAAGCCGATGGCCCCGAAGGCGTGGTGCGGGCCACCCGCGAGCAAATCGGCAAGGGCGCCGACGTTATCAAGGTGTACGCGGATTACCGCTGGGGCAAGGACGAGCCCAGCCGCCCCACCTTCTCGCAGGAAGAGCTGAACCTGATTGTGCAGACCGCCAACAGCGCCGGCCGCCCCGTGGTAGCCCACGCCAGCACGCCCGAAGGCATGCGCCGCGCCACCTTGGCCGGCGTCCAGACCATCGAGCACGGCGACGGCGGCACGCTGGAAGTGTTCCGGCTGATGAAGCAGCGCGGCGTGGCCCTCTGCCCCACCGTGGCCGCCGGCGACGCCACCGCCCAATACAAAGGCTGGCGCAAAAACCAGGACCCCGAGCCCGACCGGATTCAGCAGAAGCGCCAAAGCATGAAAGCCGCCCGCCAAAGCGGCGTACTGCTGGCCTTCGGCGGCGACGTCGGCGTATTCGCCCACGGCGACAACGTGCGCGAAGCCGAACTGCTGGTGCGCGAATACGGCTTCACGCCGCTGGAAGTACTGCGCGGCTTCACCAGCAATAACGCCCGCATCTTCCAGTTCCCCGACCGTGGCCGCCTGCAGCCCGGCCTCCTCGCCGACCTCGTGGCCGTACAGGGGGACCCTACCCAGGACGTGGCCGCGCTGCGGCAGGTGAAGCTGGTGCTAAAAGGCGGCGTGGAAGTGAAATAATCCAACACACTATGCAGCCATTGCCCCAACTGATCCAGAATTCACTGCCCTACTTCGTACCGGAAGACGCAACGGAAGACAGTGTACATACCACTTTACTTGCCGATAATATACCAGATGCTTTAGCCACTCAGCTTGTGCTGTTCATTCCCCTTGCTTTTGGCAGAGCTTTCCTTCAAAAATTTCCTTTGGAATTTCCTCCCACATTCACCTTGCAATACTCAAACGGGGAAGTTGTCAAGGACTTGCTATTTGCCGATGAACCTGTATATCTCGCAGCAGCCAGAGTTGCGGAAGATATTATTGGAAAGGGCGCGTGGTCAGAAACCTTCCATTTCGAAGTTGCTGCGTGGAGTCCTGAAGTAGATGCTTTTAGTCAGGCTCTTGTGGAAGGTTTTAACCCCGAAACCATTTCCCTGAGTGCCCTACACATATTTGGAGACATTGGCCCGCGCCCTGCCCAGGCTGACTGAATAGCAGCGAACCTATGGCCGTTCTATCCCCAACTCCTGCAGCTGCCCGGCGTACTGGTTATAAATCACGCGCAGGTCGTTGGCGTGTTTGTCGGCGTCTACCCCGATGCTGACATTGCTGGTGTGGAAGCGGTGCAGGTGGCTGATGTGGGGCGAGAGTACCGGCAGGTGTCCGGCCAGCAGAAACCGCACATAGAGGTCCAGGTCTTCGGCCATAGTGATTTCCTCGCTGTAGCCGCCCACTTCCTCGAACAGCGCTCGGCTGAAGCACACGTTGCCCTGGATGAAGTGCTCGGCCCGGAAGATGGCGCGCAGCATATCGGTGGGCGTCTCAAACTTCCAGGCGTAGTAGTCTTCGCCGGGCATATAGCGCTTTTCTTCGTCTACGCGCAGGAAATCGGCCACAAACCAGGCCTGGCCGGGGTGGCGCTGCACGAGGTCGGCGTAGTTGTGGAGGCAGCGCTGCAGCAGCAGGTCGTCGTCGTCGAGGGGTACCAGCCAGCCGTCGGCGGGCGTGTCCTGGATGAGCAGGTTGCGGGCCGGTCCGGGCAGCAGCTTGGTGGCCTGGCTGACGACGCGCACCGGTGCGCCGTCGGAACTGGCAGCCTCGCGCAGCCAGGCGGCAGTATCATCGGTGGAGGCGTTTTCGCAGATCAGGTGCTCGAATTCAAAGTCCAGGGGAGCCGAAACGGTAGCCCGGACGCTGGCCACGGCTTCGGGCAGAAACTGGCGGCGGTTGTGGGTAGGCGTAATAATAGTGAAGCGCATGGAATGGGTGTGCAGAAGCAAAAGGTGCGTTGGTTATTCCGGCTGCGGCCCAAAAAAGTTGCCGCCACAAGCATTCTTCCTCAACTCCCACCGGCTGCGCGGCGTTACGGGCCTATCCTTATCTTGCTGTTTGTTCCGGCCCGGTTTATGCGTAGCGGCCACCTGACCTTTCGATCTTGCCTAGTTTCTTCATGACGCGTTTTATTCGGCTTTCGGCCGCTGCCCTGCTGCCAGCCGTAGCGCTGGCCGCCGCTACTACTTCTCCGGCCCCGGCCGCCGACCGCATCACCACCGAGCAGCTCCTGAGCCGCCTCACAGCTTCCATCGAAAACCTGAAGACCCTGCGCTGCAACGTGCGGGCTCAGGAGCGGCTGGAGGGCGGCAAGTACCAGCAGGCCCGCACTGCTATGAAAATGACTTTCGGGCCGTTGCGGGTGTATCTCAAAAACGCCAAAGGCATTGAGGTACTGTGGGTGACGGGCCAGAATGACGGCGACGCCTGGGTGTACCCCAACAGCTTCCCCTACGTGACCCTGAGCCTCGACCCTGTCGGCGCGGTGATGCGCAAAAACCAGCACCACAGCGTGCTGGATGCCGGTTACGGCACCATCACCGACCTCATCAAGGGCTCCAGCCAGCGCCGCGACCACAGCTTCGAGCGTAGCTTCCGCTACGCCGGCGACACCACCGTGGCGGGCCGCCCCTGCTACATACTGCGCGCCGATTTCCCGCAGTTCCGCTACGTGCCCTACAAAGCCGTGGCCGGCGACACGCCCGAGCGCATCGCCGACAAGTTCGGCTGCGGCGAGTACCGCATAATGGAGCGCAACAACCTCGACCCCGGCGAAAAAGTAGCCGCCGGCCGCACGCTGCAGGTGCCCAATAGCTACGGCCGCCGCACCCTCGTCTGCGTCGATCAGAAACTGATGCTGCCCCTGGTCGTGCAGGTCCACGACGACAAAGGCCTGTTCGAGAAATTCGAGTTCAGCGACGTAGTAGCCAACCAGCCCATTCCAGCAGCAGAGTTCACCAAAGACTTTCCGGGCTACAAGCTTTAATCACGGATTTAGCCGGATTTGTCGGATTGCACGAATTTTGCAGCCGATTGAAAATAAAAAGAGGCTTGCCAATTGGCAAGCCTCTTTACGTTATATCCGGGCCACCGCGAGTTTGCGCCGTCCACAAAATCCGTGCAATCCGACAAATCCGGCTAAATCCGTGATTCTAGCGGCGCATCGCCTTTTCAATCTCATCCCACATCGGGGCCGGAATGGCTTCTAGCTTGTTGAATTCGCCGGCGCCGTTCAGCCACTCGCCGCCGTCCAGGGTAACCACTTCGCCGTTCATGTAGGCCGAGAAGTCCGACACCATGTAAGCGGCCAAGTTAGCCAGCTCCTGGTGGTCGCCGACGCGCTTGAGGGGCACCGAGGCAGCGGGGTCGAGCTTTTTGGCCAGCGGCTCCGGGAACAGGCGGCTCCAGGCGCCTTCCGTCGGGAACGGGCCGGGGGCAATGGCGTTGGAGCGGATGCCGTACTTGGCCCACTCCACAGCCAGCGAGCGGGTCATGGCCAGCACGCCGGCCTTGGCGGCGGCCGACGGCACCACGTAGGCCGAGCCCACCGAGGCGTAGGTGGTCACGATGTTGAGGATGGTGCCGGGCTTCTTGTCGGCAATCCAGCGCTTGCCAAACGCCAGCGTGCAGTTGTAGGAGCCGCGCAGCACAATGTCCACAATCACGTCGAAGGCCTTGTGGCTGAGACGCTCCGTGGGGCTGATGAAGTTGCCGGCCGCATTGTTGAGCAGCACGTCCACGCCGCCAAAAGTGTCGATGGTTTTCTGTAGCAGGGCTTCTACTTCGTCGTATTTGCGCACGTCGCACTGCACGGCCAGCACATTCTGGTTCTGGGTTTGCTCGCGCAGTTCGGCAACGGTTTTCTCCAGCACGTCCATCTTGCGGCTGCTGATGACCACATTGGCGCCCAGCTGCAGAAAATAGGTGGTCATGGCCCGGCCCAGGCCAGTGCCGCCGCCCGTCACGACGATGGTTTTGCCTTGGAGTGCGTTGTCGCGGAGCATGGGTTGGGCGTAGGGATGAGCTGACATAAGGCGAAAGGGTGGAAAGGGAAGAAAAGAAAGAATAACCTGGCTGCAGCAGATAAAACAAGTCCTGAACGGCCCAATATTAGAAAATACTAATTTTCAATACCGGTCCTGTCTTGTTTTTTCTGCCAACCAGCTGGCAAGTTCAAAAAAACTCCTAACATAGCCCCGGGTGCCTGGCTTCGGCAGGCCATCTGCGTACCGTTCCGACCCTGTGCGCAGGAAATTTCCGCACCTTTACCCCCGAATGGCTGACTCTTCCAACTTTCTTCGCCCTGTTCCCACAACCGTTGCTGTTCTCGGCTGCGGCTGGCTTGGGCTCCCCCTGGCAAAAGCGCTGGTGGCTGAGGGCTACGCCGTGAATGGCTCTACCACCACCCCCACCCAAATGCTCGCGCTACGCGACGCCGGCATCCGACCGTACCTGCTGCGCCTGGGCCCCGAGTTCTCCCAGACCGACGCCGACTCGCTGCACGCGCTGCTGGCCGGTGTGGATGTGCTGGTGCTGAACGTGCCGCCCCGGGCGGCCGCTGCCGGGGCCTATCCAGCGCTGCTGCGCCCAGTGGGCTCGGCGGTGGCGGCGGCTGGCGTGCGGCACGTGCTGTTCGTCAGCTCCACCGGCGTCTATCCCAACGAAAACCGCGTCATGCGCGAATCTGACGCCGTTTCGTCGCCAGATGCACCGGTTGATCTGCTGCGGGCCGAAGGTCAGTTTACGCCCCGCTGGGGGCAGTGGCTGACCACGGTGGTGCGCCTGGGTGGCCTGTTCGGCCCCGACCGGCCACCGGGCCGCTTCCTGGCGGGCCGCCACAATCTGCCGCAGGGCGAGGCTCCCGTCAACCTGATTCATCTCGACGACTGCATTGGGCTGCTGCAGCACATCATCCGGGAGAAAGCCTGGGGCTACACCTTCAACGCCTGCGCCAGCCAGCACCCCTCGCGCAGCACGTTCTACACCGCCGCCGCCGCCCACATGGGGTTGCCGGCCCCCACATTTCAGCCCGAAGACGCCAGCCCAGGCGGCAAAACCATCGACAGCTCGCTGCTGCGCGAAACCACCGGCTACCAGTTCCGGCACGACGACCTGCTGGCTGCCCTGGCCTCCTGCTGATCACGGATTGACGCGGATTTTAGCGGATTTCACGGATTTTGTGGACGAGATAATAAAAGACGAGATAATAAAACAAGAGAGGCTTGCCAACCGGCAAGCCTCTCTTGTGTGGCCGTAACGGCGAACCTGTCAGTGCCGTCCACAAAATCCGACCAATCCGAAAAATCCGGCTAAATCCGTGAGTAGCTTTGCAGCGTGAACGACTTGAATTCGACGGTGGCGGTGCTGGGGGGTGGGGCCGCTGGCTTTTTTGGGGCCATTGCCTGCGCCGAGGCCAACCCGCGTCTGACGGTGATGCTGCTGGAAAAAACCGGTAAGCTGCTGAGCAAAGTGCGGATTTCGGGCGGTGGGCGCTGCAACGTCACGCACGCCGCCGATACGCCCGCCCAGCTCGTGCAGCATTACCCGCGCGGGGCCAAGCAGCTCAAGGAGCCCTTCCGGCAGTTCGATGCCCAAGCCACCATTCAATGGTTTGCACGGCGCGGCGTCCAGCTCAAAACGGAGCCCGACGGCCGCATGTTTCCCGTCACCGACTCGTCGGAAACCATTGCGCAGTGTCTGCTCGATGCCGCCCGGCAGGCCGGGGTGCGCATCCTTACCCAGACTTCGCCCGAGCGGATTGAGGTGCTGCCGGCCGGTGGCTTCTGCCTGCACCTCACAGGCGCCCACGCCGGCGAAATGCGGGTAGGCCGGCTGCTGATAGCCACTGGCGGCGCCCCCAAAACCGAGCAGTACAACTGGCTGCGCGAACTGGGCCACGGCATTGCCGAGCCGGTGCCCAGTCTGTTCACGTTCAACGTGCCGGCCTCGCCGCTGCGCGAGCTGCCGGGCGTGAGCGTGCCGCTGGCGCGAGTGCGGGTAGCGGGCGAGAAGCTCGAATACGAAGGCCCGGTGCTCGTGACGCACTGGGGCATCAGCGGCCCGGCTGTGCTCAAGCTCTCGGCCTGGGGCGCGCGCCGCCTGCACGAGCTAAGCTACCAGAGCACGGCCCTCATCAACTGGATTCCCACCCACACCGAAACCACCCTCCGCGCCTTCCTGCACGAATACCGCGAGCAGCACGGCCGCAAGGTGGTGGCTTCCAACCCGCTGTTCGGACTGCCCCAGCGGCTCTGGCGTACCCTCACCGACCAGGCCGGCGTGGAGCCCGAAGTACGCTGGAACGAGCTGCCGGCCAAGCCGCAGAACCGCCTCATCGAAGCCCTGCTGAACACGGCCCTCACGGTGCGGGGCAAGACCACTTACAAAGATGAATTCGTGACCTGCGGCGGCGTGCTGCTCAGCGAAATCAACATGAAAACCATGGAAAGCCGCCGCGTGCCGGGCCTGCACTTTGCCGGCGAAGTACTTGATATCGACGGTATTACCGGCGGCTTCAACTTTCAGGCCGCCTGGACGACCGGTTACCTTGCCGGCCAGGCCATGAGCCGCCCGGCATCCGAGGAAGCGTAGTCCGACGCAACCCCGCGCCGTGGTTGGGAGTACAAGACAGCATTCATCCCTGTTTTACCACCCCCAACCTAACTACCTTCCCCATGGACGCTAAAGTAATGCAAGCCGGCCTCAACGAACTGATTGAAACGCTGAAGGATGGCCAGAAAGGCTACGCCGAAGCCATGACCGACGTAGAGGACGCCGACCTGAAAGAGACGTTCAAGAAATACGCCGCTCAGCGTTCTTCCTATATCACCGAGCTGGAAGACCAGATGCACAAGCTCAACCTGCACCCCGAGGAAGAGTCGTCCATCACCGGCACCATTCACCGCGCCTTCATCAACCTCAAAGGCCTGGTAACCAGCAAAGACCGCCACAGCATTCTGGCTGAGTGTGAGCGGGGCGAAGACTACGCCAAGGGCGCTTACGAGAAAGCTCAGAAAATACAGGACATTCCAGCCGACCTCAAAGCCATCATCACGAAGCAGGCCGCAGGCATCAAGCAGGGCCACGACGAAATCCGTGACCTGCGCGACGCAGCCAAGAAATAATCGCTGATTTGCGCTAATTGAGGTTGATTTCGCAGATTTCAACTTCGCCCGTACGAAAACAGCCGCTTCCATTCGGAAGCGGCTGTTTTGCATTTAGGACCGTTCGAGGCAGGAGCAGCGAGCCGCAAAACCAACGATACTACCTATTCAGGCACTACAAGCCTCAACAAACGCAAAAGCGCCACCCCGAAATGGAGTGGCGCTTTTGGTGTATCAGTCAGATCAGGTTGGAATCCGTGTAATCCGACGGCTCCGCCTGAATTCGTGATTTAGTCGTCGCTGCGCTTGCCTTTGTAGCCGCCGCCGTAGCTGCTGCCACCTTCGCGGCGGTTGCCACCGCCGTAGGAGCCGCCGCCGTAGCTACCGCCACCGCGGTTGCCACCATAGGAGCCGCCACCGCGGTTGCCGCCGTAGCTGCTGCCACCTTCCCGACGGTCGCCGTAGCTACCGCCGCGGTTGCCGCCGTAGCTGCCGCCGCCTTCGCGACGCTCACCACCGCCGAACCCACCCGGGCCCCGACGAGGACGCTCGCCGCCGAAGCCGCCGCGGTTACCGCCTTCCTGCTGCGCGTCGCCTTCCTGGCGGGGCGTAGCAATGTTGAAGGCTACCGGACGACCCTGGATGGAGCTGCGGCCGAGCTGGCTCACCACTTCTTCCACGAACTCATTCGGTACTTCCACGAAGCTGAACTTGTCGTAGAGGGCAATGTCGCCGACTTTGCTGGCCGTGAGGCTGGTGTTTTCGGCAATCAGGTCCACGATGTCGCGGGGGTGCAGACGGTCCTTCTTGCCCATCGTCACGAACAGACGGGTGAAGCCGGCGCGGGCGGCACCCTGGGTACGACTGGCGTCGAGGCTTTCCTGGGCGCGCTTGTCTTCCTTCATCGTCATCTTGAGCAGGGCGGCGGCTACGTCCAGCGACGTGATGCCATCCTCCTGGTCCTGGTCGATAAGGCGCTGCACGCGGGCCACGTACTTGTCGAGGTTGCCTTTCTCAATCACCTCCTTGATGGAGTTGAGCATCAGCGTGGTTTTCACCTCCGACACATCTTCGAAGGACGGCACGCGCTCCTGCTTGATGGTGGCTTTGGTGAAGCGCATGATGTCGCGCAGCTTGTAGATGTCGCGGCCGCTCACGAAGGTGAAGGCCTTGCCCTGCTTGCCGGCGCGGCCGGTACGGCCGATGCGGTGCACGTAGTATTCCTCGTCGGCGGGCAGGTCGTAGTTTACTACCACTTCCACGTTGTCCACGTCGATACCGCGGGCGGCTACGTCGGTAGCTACCAGGATTTCGAGGGTACCTTTGCGGAATTTATCGAGCGTGTTCTGGCGCTGCTGCTGGCCCATGTCGCCGTGCAGACCTTCGGCGAAGTAGCCTTTGGCTTGCAGGTCGCCCACAATCTCGTCGACCATGCGCTTCGTGTTGGCGAAGACGATGCCCGACTTGATGTTGTACATGTCGATGAGACGGGTCAGCACGTCTTTTTTCTGCGGACCGCGCACCTCGAAGTAGCTCTGCTCGATGTTGGTAACCGTCATTTCCTGATGGTTCACCTTCACGATCTGCGGATCCTTCTGGTAGCGCTTGGTCATCTCCATGATCGGCTTGCTCATGGTAGCCGAGAAGAATACCGTCTGGCGGTCTTCGGGCATTTTCTTGAGCACCGTCTCGATGTCGTCGCGGAAGCCCATGTCGAGCATTTCGTCGGCCTCATCGAGGATGATCATTTTGCAATGCTCCAGCTTGAGCGTACCACGCTCGATGTGGTCCATTACGCGGCCGGGGGTACCAATTACGATCTGCACGCCACGCTCTAGGGCGCGGAACTGCCGGTCGTACGAGGAGCCACCGTAGATGGGCACCACGGCCAGACCACGCTTGTATTTACCCAGTTTCTGGATTTCGCCCGAAACCTGCACCGCCAGCTCGCGGGTGGGGCAGAGCACGAGGCACTGCACTTCGCGCGAATCGGTGTCGATGCGCTCAATGGCGGGGATGGAGAAGGCGGCGGTTTTGCCGGTGCCGGTCTGGGCCTGGCCGATTACGTCGCGGCCCTGGAGCAGGACCGGAATGCCGGCGGCCTGGATGGGGGATGCTTCTTCGTAGCCAACTTCGGTGATGGCACGCTGCATTTCTTCAGAGAGGGTCAGCTCGCTGAACTTGGTCTTAACGGTTTCGTTTTCCATGTCAGTGTTGATGGAGTGGAGTGAATAGCTCTGAAAACAGCGGATTCAGCGACGCTCTTCTCTCCCACTCAACACAACGACAAGTGACGGAAGCAACGGACGGAAGACAAAGCCGGCCCAACAAGTTTCTTTAAGGCAGCTCACAAGCTGCGCGGAACGTGGCCGTTCTCAAATGCGGCTGCAAAGGTACGGAGAATAATCGAGGATTGTATCTAACACTTATAAGAACGTCATGCTGAGCTTGCCGAAGCATCTCGCGTGCTGACGTTAAATTACTACTCATGTGTCAGCACGCGAGATGCTTCGGCAAGCTCAGCATGACGTTCTGAAATTGCCTGTTCCGGGGAAAGCAGGCATAAAAAAAGCAGGCTCCCCGGGGGAACCTGCTTTTCTAAGTATCCGAAAAGGAAACGGACTAAGCCAGCTTCACTTTTACAGCATTCAGACCTTTGCGGCCCTGAGCAATTTCGAATTGAACTTTGTCGTTGTCGCGAATCTCGTCGATGCACTCCGTAACGTGAACGAAGATGTCTTCGCCGGTGCCGTCAACTTTGATGAAGCCGAAACCTTTGGTTTCGTTGAAGAATTTTACAGTTCCTGTCTGCATGGTACTTGTGATGATGGATGGTTCTGTAAGAAAAGCAGTACGAAACGCTGCTTTCCCCTTCTCATCGAAAGTACTCAACAGGCCTGTGGTAGCCACCATTCTTAAACTGTGTCAAAGATAGCGGAAGTTTTGAGTTTCGCTCATCTCAAGCCAAGAACTTGTATATAGCCGCCGACAAGTGGAGTTTCAGAAGCGCCGGTTTCAACGTTCCTTTACGGCCGTCAACCCGCTGCCTGCCATGTCTACGCCCGCTTTCCGCTTTTCGTACCTGCTCACCGTCCAGCCCGAAGACATCGACGAGCTGGACCACGCCAACAACGTGCAGTACGTGCGCTGGGTGCAGGACACGGCCGCCGCGCACTGGCACACCGCCTACCCACCCACCGACGGCCACTCCTTTATCTGGGTGGTGCGGGAGCACCGCATCCGCTACCACCACCCGGCCCTGCTGGGCGAGCAGCTGCGCTGCACCACCTGGATTGGCGAGGTGCGCGGCGCCCAGAGCCAGCGCTTCGTGCGCATCGAGCGGGCCGAGGATGGCAAACTACTCTGCGAAGCCGAGACGCAGTGGGTGCAGCTGGACCCGCACACCAAGCGCCCGGTGCGCGTGACGCCGGAAATGATTGAGCGGCTGTGGGGGGCGGTGTGAGGCAAATTACCAGCGAATCATTCTGATAAATTGTCTGAACTTCTCTATTACAGCCTC
Source organism: Hymenobacter sp. APR13 (assembly GCF_000737515.1). Lineage (NCBI taxonomy): Bacteria > Pseudomonadati > Bacteroidota > Cytophagia > Cytophagales > Hymenobacteraceae > Hymenobacter > Hymenobacter sp. APR13. The sequence continues at coordinate 3,866,610 of NZ_CP006587.1, read as the reverse complement.
AGCAGGGTAGTACCGCACAAATTCTGGTTTTTGATAAGGCTTGGCAAAGTATTTAAACTCCCATTTCTGCCTATAATAATCGAATACTATGTGTAATGCTTCTCTATCTAGGCTGTGTCTGAAAAGTGATGCTGCAAAATACGGCGGATACAGGCCAGCGAGGCCATGCTGAGGAAATGGGCGTCGTGTTTCTCATAGCGCGTGGCCACGCGGCGATGTTCTTTGAGCGAGCCAAAGAAGCGTTCCACCACATTGCGCCGCGCATAGCGAGTTGGCTCGATTCGGGGTGGCCGTCCTCGCCGCCGACAGCGACGGCCTGCGGCTGGTTGCCGACGTGGAATGACGGCCCGGATGCGACGACGACGGAGCCAGTGGCGAATGTGGACCGCGTCGTAGCCGCGGTCGGCCAGGAGTTGACGTGGGCGTCGACGCACCCGCACCTGTTCACAAAGCGGTTCAAACTGGGGCCCATCATGCCGCTGGCCGGCCGACAGATGCAGGGCCAGCGGCGTACCCGCGCCATCACAGACTACATGCAGCTTGCTGGTCAGCCCGCCGCGGCTGCGCCCGAGGCACTGGGCTTTTTTTTCGTGCCGCCCGCCGCACTTTTGGTGGCCCGCACCGTGGTCGAATCCACCAGCCACGTGTCCAGGTCTAACAAGCCGGCCGCATCCAGGCGCAGGCGTAAGCGGTGCAACACCCGCTCGAAGGTGCCATCAGCGGCCACCGGCGAAATCGTTCGTACGCCGTTTGCCAGGGGCCGTAGCGTGCTGGTAAATCCCGCCAGGGCGCTCCGGTGCATAGGATCCAGAGTAAGGCATTCCATTGCTGGCGGTCATCGCGCCGGGGGCGCCCCAGACGTTGTGGGGGCAATTCGCTTTCCACCGCGGCCCATTGGGCATCTGTTAACTCATACCGTGCTGCCATACCCTAAGATACATAACACCCCTTTTCAGACACAGCCTAGTTTGATGTCGGGATAAATACTGATAATCAGTTTATCTAAGGACGTGAATGCATATAGTCTTGTAGAAAGTGAGGATGCGTTTATCAACTGCACGAGTTCTAAAATCGGCTCAAGCTTTCTGCCACAGCGCACACCATCGATGTAGTGGCTTTCAATCGATTTCCAAGACTTCGCACTTGTCATAATTGGTTCGTAATTATTGTCCTCTAGGTCATTGCCACACAAGCTAAGAATAGGTTCCGTTTCCACCCTACTATCAGGTAAGCTATTAAGATAGTTCGTATTCTCCCCTTCTCCCCAATGCCCGCCACCTTCCGCATCTACTCTTCTTCTGCCGGCTCCGGCAAAACGTACCAGCTGACCAAGGAGTACCTGAAGCTGGCGCTGGGCAGCGAGGACCCGGCGTATTTCAAGCAGGTGCTGGCCATTACGTTCACCAACGACGCGGCCGGCGAGATGAAGCAGCGCATCATTGGGGCGCTGCGCAAGTTTGCCTACCCTAAGGCGGGCGAAACTGACGCGCTACTGGCCGGAGTGGCCGAGGAGCTGGCCGCCGAAGGGCTGCTGCCGCGCCGCACTGAAACCGCCGAGGAGCGCCAGGAGGAAGTGCGCCGCCGGGCCCGCGAAACCTTCCGGCTGGTGCTCTACCACTACGCCGACTTTGCGGTGAGCACCATCGACTCGTTTGTGCAGCGCATCGTGACGGCCTTCACGCGGGAGCTGGAGCTGCCGGCCACGTTTGAGGTGGAGCTGGACACCGACGCCGTGCTACAAACCGCCGTGGCGGCCCTGCTCGACAAGGTGAACCGCGACCCGAACTCGCAGCTGCTGGCCCGTACCCTCACCGAATACGCCCTCAGCCGCGCCGACGAAGGCAAGAGTTGGAACAACCTGCCCGACGAGTTGGCCGGCTTCGGGCAGTTCCTGTTCAACGAAACCGTGCACGAGGCCGTGGCGCAGCTCCAGACGCTCACGCTCCAGGACTTCCGCCGCCTGCACGACACCATGCGCCAGCGCCGCGAAGCCATTGAGAACCTGTTCCGGGAAGTGGGCACGCTGGCCACCGAGGCGCTGGCCGAAGCCGGCGTGACGGACGCCGACCTCTACCAGGGCCGCAGCGGCATCTTCGGGTACGCCACCAAGTGGGAGGAGCGCCTGCTGCCCGACAAGGAAGCCAACTCCTACGTGCGCACCACCCTCGACCAGGACAAGTGGTACAGCGGCAAGGTGAAAACCGCCGCCGACCGCCAGCGCGTGGACGCCGCCAAGCCCGTGCTGCAAACCGCCTACGACCAGTTTGAGAAGCTGCGCGATGTGCTGCTGCCGCAGTATCTGCTGCTCACGGCCATGCAGCCCTACCTGTTTCATGCCTCGCTGCTGAGCGAGCTGAACAAGATAGTGGAGCAGGTGAGCCGCGAGCGAAACGTGGTGCTCATCAGCGAATTCAACCGCCGTATTGCAGCCATTGTGCTGAAGGAGCCGGTGCCGTTTCTGTACGAGCGGCTGGGCGAGCGGTACGCGCACCTGCTGATTGACGAGTTTCAGGATACGTCGGTTCTGCAGTGGAACAATCTGCTGCCGCTGGTGGAAAACTCGGTGGGCAAGGACAACCTGAACCTGGCCGTGGGCGACGCCAAGCAGGCCATCTACCGGTGGCGCGGCGGCGAGATGGAACAGATTCTGCGCCTGCACCAGGGCGACACCGCCGCCCTGGCCGCCCGCGCCACCGAACCCGAAACCCGGCGCCTGCTGCAGGAGCGCTACCAGGGCCTACAGGGCCGCCTGGAGCCGAAGTCGCTGAACGTGAACTACCGCTCGGCGGCGGAAATCGTGGACTTCAACAACGAGTTCTTCGGCCACCTGCGCACCCAGCACCCCGATTTCGCGCTGGTGCAGGACCTGTTTGAGCCGGGGTTTAGGCAGACGGTGCCGGGCCGGACCTCACCCCCTAGCCCCCTCTCCCGTGCGCCTCACCCCCTAGCCCCCTCTCCAAAGGGAGAGGGGGAACTAGCTTTAGATTCTAGTTCTAAAAATTCATCAGGCTCCCCCCTCTCCTTTTCCGGAGAGGGGGCCGGGGGGTGAGGCGCCCGGCCGGGGGCTAGGGGGGTGAGGCCCAAGCGGCCGGCCACGTGGAAATCCTGTTCACGGGCAACGAGGCGCCGGCCCGGCCCTACCACGCGCACGACGGTACTTACGGCGTGGAGCCGCTGCCGGGCTACCTGCCGGAGGCCACCCTCGACTACGACGAAAGCACCCTCTACCTGACTCTGGCGCTGGTGCAGCAGGCTTTGCGCGACGGGTTCCGGCCGCGCGACGTGGCCGTGCTGAGCCGCACGCGGCGCGGTAGCCGGCTGGTGGCCAAGTTCCTGAAGGAGCGCGGCTACGACATTATTTCGGCCGATTCGCTGTCGTTGGAGTTTGCGGAGGTGGTGAACCTTCTGGTGGCCATCTACCGGGTGCTCAACCAGCCGGCCGACACGCTGGCGCGGGCCGAGGCGCTGCTGCTGCTCGACAAGGTGGTGCGGCGCGTGCCCCCTACCCCGGCCCGCGTGCGCCACTTGGCCAAGCTGGCCAATGCCGAATCGGCCGCCGACTTCTTTGAGGAATTCCGGACGCTGGGCTACGATCTGCAGGAGCAGGAAACCGGCAACCTGGGCCTGTATGAGCTGACCGAGCGCCTGATTGGGCTGTTTGGGCTGCTGGGCCGCAACGGGGAAAGCGAGTACCTGTTCCGGTTCCTTGACCTCACGCTGGAATACAGCCTACGCTACGGCAACAACCTCAACAACTTCTTGGCTTACTGGGAGCAGCGCAAAAGCAACCTCAGCATCAACGCCCCCGCCGGCCGCGACGCCATTACCATCACCACGGTACACAAGGCCAAGGGCCTGGCCTACGGAGTGGTGATTGTGCCCTTCGCCGACTGGAGCTTAGAGCCGCACCGGGGCACGCTGCTCTGGGGCCGCCTCAGCGAGGACGACAAGCCGGTGGCCGACATGCCGGCCGTGGCGGTGGTACCGCTCACCAAAAACCTGAGCCGCACGGCGCTGGCCGGGCAGTTTCTGCAGGAGCGCGAAAAGACCTTCCTCGAAGGCCTCAATATGCTATACGTGGCCCTCACCCGGCCCCGGCACCGGCTCTACATCCTCAGCAAACGCCCCGAGGCGCCCAAGAAAACCACCGACGACACCGCCCCGGAAGGACCCGCCAAAAACGTAGCCGAGCTGCTGCACAGCTACCTGAAACAGCAGCAGCTGTGGGCCGAAGAGCAGGTGTCGTTCGTGGTTTCGCAGGGCACGGCCGCCAAATCTGACTCGAAAAACGACCAGCCGACCACCCGCAACTTCTACCTCACCAACCTGGAAACCGCGCCCTGGGAAGAGCGGCTGCGTTTGCGGCGCCACGCCACCACCGTGTTCGATTTCGACCGGCAGGAACAGCTGGGAGAGTGGAACCGCAAGCTGCACTACGGCCTGCGCCGCCTGCTGCTGGCCGAGGACGTGGAGCGCGTAGGGCGGCAGCTGGCAGCCGAGGGCTTCATCAGTACCCGCGAGCGGCCGGCGCTGGAGCAGCGCCTGCAGCAGGTGGTGAAGCACCCCGAACTGGCCCGCTATTTCAGCGCCGACGTATCGGTGGAGACGGAGCGCGAAATTCTGGTGGGCGGCGTGAAGCGGCGCGACTACAAGCCCGACCGGGTGGTGTTTGAAACCCTCCCCGGCGCCACCGGCCGCGGCGAGGTGCGCGTGACGCTGCTCGATTTCAAGGTGCCGCCGCCCAGCCCCACCCACCGCCTGCCGCTGCAGCAGTACGCGCAGCTGTTCCGGCAGCTGGGCTACCGCGAGGTGGTGTGCGTGCTTTACTATTTCGGGTCGGAGGAAGTGGTGATGTTTTGATTGTAGCATAGGCTTCAGCCTGTGCCGGATGGAAGCGGCAAGCCCGGACTGTACTGGCTTGCCGCTTCTGCGTCAGTAACTTCGTAACGGCACAGGCTAAAGCCTATGCTACACCTAGTTACCTTCGCAGCCTTATTGTTCTCTGCTTATGTCTGCTGCCCGCAAGCCTGCTCTGGCCTTTATCTTCCTTACGCTGCTGCTCGATGTCATCGGGTTTGGCATCATCATTCCGGTGCTGCCCAAGCTGATTACGCACCTCACGGGCGGCACCTTGTCGGAGGCGGCGCAGTACGGTGGGTGGCTGCTGTTTGCGTTTGCCAGCATGCAGTTCCTGTTTTCGCCCATCCTCGGCAACCTCTCCGACCAGTACGGGCGGCGGCCGGTGCTGCTGTTTGCGCTGTTCGGCTTCGGCCTCGACTACCTGTTTCTGGCCTTTGCGCCGTCGGTGGCGTGGCTGTTTGTGGGGCGCATTATTGCGGGCATCACGGGGGCCAGCTTCTCCACTGCCTCGGCCTACATTGCCGATATCAGCACGCCCGAAAACCGGGCTCAGAACTTCGGCATGATCGGGGCCGCGTTTGGGCTGGGCTTCATTATCGGGCCGGTGTTGGGCGGCAAGCTGGCGCATTTCGGGCACCAGGCGCCATTTCTGGCGGCCGCGGCGCTGTCGCTCATCAACTGGCTGTATGGCTACTTCGTGCTGCCTGAGTCGCTGGCTAAGGAAAACCGCCGGCCCTTCGACTGGAAGCGGGCCAACCCCATCGGCTCGCTCCGGCAGCTACGCAAGTATCCCGTGATTCTGGGGCTGGTGGTGGCCATGGTGCCCATCTACATTGCCGCGCACGCCACCCAAAGCACCTGGTCGTACTTCACGATGTACCAGTTTCACTGGAACGAAGACCAAGTAGGCAACTCGCTGGGAGCCGTCGGGCTGCTTACGGGCTTGGTGCAGGGTGTGCTGATTCGCTACATCAACCCCTGGCTGGGCAACAAACGCTCGGTGCTTATCGGGCTGGGGCTGTACACGCTGGGCTTTGCGCTGTTTGCGTTTGCCGGGCAGCCCTGGATGATGTTCGCCTTCCTGGTGCCCTACTGCCTGGGCGGCATTGCCATGCCGGCGCTGCAGAGCATTATGGCCGGGCAGGTGCCGCCCTCCGAGCAGGGCGAGCTGCAGGGCGCCCTCACCAGCCTCGTCAGCCTCACCTCCATCGTGGGCCCGCCGCTGATGACCAACCTGTTTTCGTTTTTCACCGGCCCCAAGGCGCCCGTGCATTTCCCCGGCGCGGCCTTCCTGACGGGCTCGGTGCTCACGCTCATCAGTTTGCTGCTGGTGATTCGTTCTTTGCGCCACTACGTGGCCCCGATTACGCCTGCGCCGGTTTCGGAAGCTGCGGCCGGCCACTAGAGAAGGTGATTCCGACGCAGGAGGAATCTGGGTGAACCAACTATCGGTTTGCCCAGGTTCCTCCTGCGTCGAAATGACAGTTCTAAAACAGCAACTCCCTGCCCGGCAGCTTCCGTAGGCTCATCAGCGCCTTGGGCACGGCCCGCGCCCGCTACCAGTTCAGATACTCCCGAAGCTTAGGGTGCGTAAGCAGCTTCAGCAGCAAGCCTACCACGCCCAAGGCTTTCAGGGCCATGCCGCTTATCAGCAGCAGGTCGGCACCGGCCCAATGCTGAATCTTGAACAGCGCGCCCACGAAATCGACGCAGAAACCGAGGAAGAGTAAGGCGAGAAAGTGTTTGATTTTCATACTTGAGTAATTGATGAGGTTTGTGACTCCTGCAGCATCCGCCCGGAGCATTTTAGTTACCCGCACGATCATCTGAAAATGAGGGCACTTGGAGGATAATTATCGTTGCTGCCGCAGGTTAATCAATTAATTCCATGCTTACATGCGCCCTTGCTGGCCGCCTGCAAGGTATCTTTACTATCGATGAATTCGCTCCTGCCGCCTATCGTTTCGCCTGCTTCCGTTTCCACCGAGTCGTTTCTGAGTCAGATGGCCCGCGACCTGACCGCGCGCTACTCACCGGAGGAGCTGTCGGATCTGGTGGTGGTGGTCCCTACGCGGCGGGCCGTGGTGTACCTCAAAAACGAGCTGGCCATGGCCACCGACGCCGGCGAGGCCCTCTGGAGCCCGCGCGTGGCGGCCATGGAAGACTACATGGTGGAGCTGGCCGGCGTGCAGGTGGAAGAACCCATCACGCTGCAGCTGCTGCTCTACGACATCCTGCGCGACATCGACCCCAAGCTGGACTTCGACCGGTTTGTGAGCTGGGCCGGGCTGCTGCTCGAAGACTTCTCCAGCCTCGACCAGAACCTGGCCCCCGCCGATAAAGTGTTCGAGTACCTGTCGCAGGCCAAGGCGCTGGAGCGCTGGGATTTGGGCGAGGCCCCCAAGCCGGAGTCGATGACAGCCGGCTACTTCCGCTTCTGGGACGATTTGAGCAAGGTGTACTACCGTTTGCGCCAGCGCATGCTGGCCCAGCACGTGGCCTACCCCGGCCTGGCGTATCGGCGCGCTGCCGAGCGGGTGGCCGAGCAGCTGGCCGCGGGCCAGGCCTTGCCGCGGCACGTGTTTCTGGGGCTGGGCTTCCTCTCCAAGGCCGAGGAGCGCCTGATTCTGCAGCTGCTGAAAGCCGGTCTGGCCGAGGTGCGCTTCGACGGCGACGCCTTCTACATGGACGCCGACACGCCCAACCGCGCCGGCCAGCACCTACGCCGCTACCTCAAAAACTGGGAGCTGCCGCTGGACGATTTCGGCGGGCCGGCCGAGCTGCTGCGCGGGCTGCCGCGCCACGTACGCTTTGTGGGCGTGGCCAACGCCAGCATGCAGGGTAAGGTGGCCGGCCAGCTGCTGGCCGGCGCCCGCTTGGCCCACCCCACCGGCACGGTAGCCGTGGTGCTGCCCGACGAAACCCTGCTGCTGCCCGTGCTGCACGGCCTGCCGCCCGACGCCGTGCCCGACTACAACGTGACCATGGGCCTCAGCTTCCAGAGCACGCCCCTGTTCAACCTCGTGGATCTGCTGTTTGAGGTGCACCTGACCGGCATCCGGGAGGGTTCCAGCGAAACCGGCTACGGCGTGCCGCGCTACCATCACCTGGCCGTGACCAAGCTGCTGGGCCACCCGTTTCTGCGCCGCTACCAGCAGTGGCTGGACAAGCAGCCCAACCCCGAGTACCACGGCCTGCTCGACCACATCTGCCGCGCCATTGTGAAGCGCAACGCCGTGCTGCTGCCCGCCACCGAGCTGCTGGAGCTGGGCAAGGAGCACGCCCTGATTGAGGCCCTGTTCAAAGCCTGGGACACCTGCGACGACATCATTGCGGCCTGCTACACCCTGATTGACCTGCTGAAACAGGTCTACCAGGAGCAGCATTCGGCCATCGAGGCGGAGTACCTGTACCTGTTCTACACGCTGGTGAAGCGCCTGGATTCGGTGTTCGATTGCCGGGAGCAGCGGCTGTCGGTGCGCTCATTCCGGCGCTTTCTCTACGAGCAGATGACCCGCACGCGCCTGCCGTTCTCGGGCGAGCCGATTGCCGATGTGCAGGTGATGGGTTTGCTGGAAACCCGCGCCCTCGACTTCGACCACATCATCCTGCTCAGCTGCAACGAAAACGTGCTGCCGGCCCCTAAGCGCCACACGTCGCTGTTTCCGTACGACGTACTGACCGAGTTCCGCCTGCCCACCTACGCCGACCAGGAAGCCGCCACCGCCTACCACTTTTGGCGCCTGCTGCAGCGCGCCCGCCGTGTAGACCTAGTGCACGTGCTGCCCGGCGCCGAAGGCACCCGCACCGGCGAGCGAAGCCGCTTCCTGCTCCAGCTCCAGAACGACTTGCTCCCCCAAAGCCCCCAGATGGTGCTGGAAGATGTGGTGGTGGTGGCGGTGGTGACCGGCGCCAACGAAGGGCCTCACCCCCCGGCCCCCTCTCCCGTGGAGAGGGGGAGCCAGACGACTGCAACGCAGCCTGCTTTGGGGGCTTTCTCGCCGATTTCAGCTCGCGAAGGAGCCATAGCAGATCATGTGCTTACTGCTAATGCTGCCACCTGGCGTAAAACTGCTACGTTTTCTAAGGAGATGCGCAAGCATCCGACTCCGGCAGAGGAGTCCCTGTGGCAGGCTGTTCGCAATCAGAAGCTAGGCGAGAAGTTTCGGCGACAGCACGTTATCAACTCCTTTATAGTTGACTTCATCTGTATTGCCAAAATGCTCATTGTTGAGGTGGATGGTGATGTTCATGCTGAAGCAGAACAAGCTGAATATGACGCGGGCCGCACGCATGAGCTGAACGGGCTGGGATACCGGATTCTGCGTTTCTCGAATGAGGAAGTGCTTAACAACCTGACTACAGTGCTTGAGCAGATCCAGGAAATGCTACAAAGTCTGCCATCACGCGTGCAGCCTGAAAATATCCCCAGCCCTTCACACGCAGTGGTTGATTCACAACCCAAATTCCCCGACCAAACCGCCTACGTCAGCGGGTCGTCTGGCTCCCCCCTCTCCACGGGGAGAGGGGGGCCGGGGGGGTGAGGCCTCACCCGCGCCGTCCCTCAGCGACCTGACCCTCGACAAAGACGCCGGCATGCTCCAGGCCCTGCGCCTGCTCCTCGACAAAGGCCTCTCCCCCACGGCTCTCAACGAATACCTGGCCTGCTCGCTGAAGTTCTATTTCAACCGCGTGGCCCGGTTCCGCGAAGCCGATGAAGTGGAGGAAGCCCTCGGCGCCGACGGCTTCGGCACGGTAGTGCACGAGGCGTTGGAAGACATGCTCACGCCGTTCCAGAAAAGCGGCCAGCCCCTTACGGCCGCCGACATTCCGGGCCTGGTGCAGCTGGCCCCCATGATGGTGCAGAAGGCGCTGCGCAAAGAGGAAAAAGACCGCCACGCCCGCGCCGACGAAGGCCTCAACCACGTGCTGGGCCAGGTGGCCTCGCAGCTGGTGCGGCGCTACCTCGAAGGCCTGCTCACCGAAAAAGACGGCCTGCCGCTGCAGATTCAGGGCCTAGAGGAAGAGCTACACGCCACGGTGTTTGTGCCGCTGCCCGACGGAGAGAAGCTGCCTGTGCGCCTCGTCGGCTTTGCCGACCGGGTCGACCAGCTGCCCGACGGCCGCCTGCGGGTGGTGGACTACAAAACCGGCCTCGTGCTGGCCCACGAGCTGAAGCTGCAGAAGCGCAACGAAACCGCCGCCGAGGCCGCCGAACGCCTCGTGCTCGACGCCACCTACTCGGCCGACAAGGTGCGCCAGCTGTGGCTCTACCGCTTCATGCTGGCCCAGAACGGCCGCCCCGCCGCCGACGCTGCCATCATCTCCTTGCGCAACCTGCCCGCCGGCCCCATGCCCGCCGACATGGGCTTTATCACCGCCGACGGCCAGGACTTCCTGCCCCGCAGCGAGGAGCTACTCGGCCGCATCATCCGCCGCATCCTCGACCCGCAGGAGCCCATCCGCAAAACCGACGACCTCGACAAATGCCAGTACTGCCCATACAAAGGCATTTGCGCCAGGTAAATGGTTTAATGGCTGCATTGTTAAATGGTTGACTGTTCAACGAATCCTTGCCCAGCCAACTATCTAACCATTCAGCCATCAAGCCATTCCAATCAACCATTTAACAATTCAACCATTCAACCATGCCAGAAATAGACGAATTCATGCAGGCCGCCATCGACGAGGCGCGCCAGGGCCGCAAGGAAGGCGGTATTCCGATTGGCTCGGTGCTGCGCCGCGGCAACGACATCGTGAGCCGCGGCCACAACAAGCGCGTGCAGGAGCTGGACCCCATTGCCCACGGCGAAATGGATGCCCTGCGCAACGCCGGCCGCCAGCGCACTTACCGCGACACGGTGCTCTACACCACGCTGATGCCCTGCTACATGTGCGCCGGCACCATCGTGCAGTTCAAAATCCCGAAAGTGGTGGTGGGCGAAGCCCGCACCTTTGGCGAGTCCAAGGCCTTTCTGGAAAGCCACGGTGTGGAAGTCGTGATTCTGGACTCCGAGGAGTGCGTGGAGATGATGCGCGAGTTCATCGAGGCCGAGCCTACGCTCTGGAACGAGGACATCATGGAGCTGTAAGGCGCCGGTTGTTGCGCAACTGAACGCGCCATTGGCGGTTGTATAGCGGCCGGGCTGGCTTTCGGAGGGTTTCCGACTGCCAGCCCGGCCGCTATTCTTACCTTTGCCGGCATGAACCAACCTCCGCTGATGGCCACCAAGAAATGCCCGCATTGCGGGTTCTGGAGCCCGTGGCAGCAGCAGGCTACCGACCGTTGCGAGCGGTGCGGCCTCTACCTCGACGCGCCCCGCATGCGGAGCGAGCAGAAGCGGCAGGAGCTGGCCGACAAGCCGCTGCCGTCGTTTATGCGCCTAGAGCTCAAGCCCGACGACGGCCCGGTGCTGCGCTTTTTCAAGCATATTGTCCGGGGCGGGCAGCTGGTGTTCGGCGCCATCGTTTCGTTTCTGCTATGGCTGGTGGCAATGCTCGCGGGCTGACGTGGTGGCCGCCGGAACTGCGCCACCCGCTGTTTATGGCGCTGGCCGTCCTCTACCTGCTTGCGCGGCTTGCCCGCCACGGGCGCACCTGGGCGCTGCCCGCCGCCCTCAACTCGCACCTGGCCGACGTGCTGGCCCTGCCGCTGCTGCTTACCGTGGCGCTCAGCCTCATGCGGCGCCTGTATTTCCGGCAGCCCGCTTTCGTGCTGCCCGGCAGCTGGGTAGTGAGCACCTGGCTAAGTGTCGCCCTGGTTTTTGAGCTGCTGCTGCCGCGGCTGCGCCCGCGCACCTACACCGCCGACTGGCTCGATGTGGTGGCCTACGGCCTGGGCGGGCTGATTTTCTGGCGCTGGCTCAACCGCCCGGCAAGCCACTAGCCGAACCTGCCCCGCCCTCTTTTGCGTAGAACCACCCAAACGCCCCGCCGGCTTGTGCCGCGGGGCGCTTGATTTTAAGTACCGAGTCAGAAGTATAGAGTAGTAAGATTTACTTCAGCCACCTGATCATCAGGTGTTGATTATGGTCTCATTACTCAGTACTTGTGCCTTGGTACTTAGTTACTGACTGACTGTATATGCTGAATGATCTGAACCGGGTGTTGTCCACGTACTGGCAGCAGTTTTTGTATGTGCTGCCCAAGCTGGCCCTGGCGCTGGTGCTGCTGGTAGTGGCCATTTTCATTGCCAACCGCCTGAGCGGCCTGCTGGGCAGCCGCCTGCGCCGCCGCTCCCACGACCCACTCCTGGCCGACTTCCTCACCCGCATCAGCAAATGGGTGTTTATGCTGCTGGGCCTGCTGCTGGCCATGGAAGTGGTGGGTTTGTCGGGTATTGTGAGCGGGCTGCTGGCCGGGGCCGGGCTGTCGGCGTTCATCGTGGGCTTTGCCTTCAAGGACATTGCCGAGAACTTCCTGGCCGGCGTGATTCTGGCCTTCAACCGCCCCTTCCACATCAACGACACCGTGCAGATTAAAGACCAGGTGGGCCACGTGGAGGCCCTCAACCTGCGCACCACGCTCATCCGCTCCTTCGACGGCAAGCATGTGTTCCTGCCCAACTCCCTGGTGCTCAAAGAGCCGCTCATCAACTTCACCCGCGACGGCAACCTGCGCCAAGATTTCCTGGTGAGCGTCGACTACGGCGCCGCCGGCAGCCCCGCCCGGGTGCAGGAGCAGCTGCTGGCTTTCTTGCGCCAGCAACCCGAAGTGCAGGCCCTGGAAGGCCGGCAGCCCTACATCATCCTGGAGAAAACCGCCGGCACCGCCGCTGATTTGCGGGTGTACTTCTGGACCTCGGCCGAGGAGTACCGCAGCGGCACGCTGCAGCAGAAAAGCCAGCTGATGCAGAAGGTGAAGGCAATGCTGCTGCAGGCGGGCTACCCGGCCCCCAACCTGGCGCAATAGGCGGCGGCCAGTTAAAGCCATTCGGGCAGAAGTGCCGGCCAGTGGCGGCGCAAAACGCTTGGCGGCGGAATTTTTCCCTTTTTATGGGGCACTGACGCCGCTTTTTTGCTATCCTGCGTTGTGATATTATTCCTGCCGGCTCTGTCGCTGGCAGGCTTCGCTTTTTGCTGCATAGCAATGCCCAAGAATATTGTTCACCGGATTCTTAGCCCCTTGCTGCTGTGGCGGTTGCGCCATATCAACGACCGGGTGTACCTGATCCTGGTGAGCGTGCTGGTGGGCCTGATGGCCGGCCTGACGGCAGTGCTGCTCAAAAACTCGGTGCACCGCTCGCAGGAACTGCTGTACGCCTGGGTGCCGGAAGAAAAGCGCGTGTTTGCCCTGTTTCTCTACCCCATCATCGGCATTGCGCTGTCGGTGCTCTTCACGCGCTATTTTCTGGATGGCAACCTGAGCCGCGGTTTGGGGCCCATCATCTACAACATTGCCCGGCAGGGCAGCATTGTGCCGCGCAGCAAGCTGTATTCGCAGTTTATTACCTCCTTTATCACGGTTTCGTTTGGCGGCTCGGCGGGTCTGGAAGCCCCGATTTCGGTGACGGGCGCCGCCCAGGGCTCCAACCTGGGGCGGCTGCTGCGCGTGGGCCGGCGCGAGCGGCGCTTGCTGGTGGGCTGCGGCGCGGCGGCCGGCGTGGCGGCTATCTTCAACTCCCCGATTGCGGGCGTGCTGTTTGCCGTGGAAGTGGTGCTCTCCGAACTGGCCGCGCCCTACTTCATTCCGCTGCTGATTTCCACGGCCACGGCCACGGTGGTGTCCAAGGCCCTGTTCGAAGGCCAGCCGTTCGTGCTCATCACCACCAGCTGGCCCGTGGACGCGGTACCGTTTTACTTGATGTTGGGGCTGTGCACGGCGCTGCTGTCGGTGTATATGATCCGGGTGTACTTCGCGGCCGATAAGTTTTTTGAGCGCTGGCCGGGCACGTTCCGCAAGGTGGCGCTAGGCGGCCTGGCGCTGGGGGTGCTGGTGTTTCTGTTTCCGCCGCTCTACGGCGAGGGCTACAACATCGTGCAGCTGCTGCTGGCCGGCAAAGGCCAGGACCTGGTCAGCGGCTCCATCTTTGCCGTCTACCGCGACGAAAACGTGTGGATTCTGCTGGGCGTGGCGGCGGCCAGTATGCTACTGAAAGTGTTTGCCACCACCATTACGGTGGGCGCCGGCGGCAATGGCGGCATGTTTGGCTCGTCGCTGTTTGCGGGGGCGCTGCTGGGCTTCGTGTTTGCCCGGCTCATCAACCTGAGCGGCCTGACCAGCGTCACGGAGGTGCATTTCATCGTGCTGGGCATGGCCGGCGTGCTGGCCGGCGTGGTGCACGCCCCACTCACGGCCATCTTTTTGATTGCCGAAATCACCGGCGGCTACGCCCTGTTTGTGCCGCTGATGGTGGTGACCAGCTCGTCGTACCTGATTACCCGCTACTTCGAGCCCTACTCCGTGTACACCCGCAAGCTGGTGCAAAAGGGCGTGTATGTGCACCAGGACCGCGACCGGAGCCTGCTCTCCCAGCTCGATCTACACAACCTGGTGCAAACCGACTTCGTGCCCGTGCACCCCGACGACACGCTGGGCACGCTGGTAGATACGTTCCGGCACGCCACCCGCAACCTGTTTCCGGTGGTGGATGAGGCCGGCCTGCTGGTCGGCGTCGTCACGCTCGACACCGTGCGCGACGCCCTCTTCGACGACGCCCACTACGCCACCACCCGCGTGCGCGACCTGATGACCGACCCGGCCGCCGTCGTCAATTCCGACGACTCTTTGCTGGATGCCCTGCGCTGCATGGAGCAGCTCGGCGTGCCGGCGCTGCCCGTGGTGGCGCAGGGCCGCTACGTGGGCTTTCTGCTGAAATCCAGCATCCTGGCCGGCTACCGCCGCCAGCTGCTCAAGGAAACAGAGTAGCCGAGGTGGTAGAGTGGTGGGTGGGTGGGTTATACAGAGCGTCATGCAGAGGCGCAGCCGAAGCATCTCGCGTGCTGACGTTGCTAAACAAGTGAACGACAACTGCTCCGTAGCCCAGGGTTTAAACCCTGGGCTAGTGAAGCAACGTCAGCACGCGAGATGCTTCGCTCGGCTCTGCATGACATTCTTATAACCCACCACTCCGCCAATCCATCACCCCACCTAATACTCTCCTATCTGTGGGTCTTTCTTGGTGAGCTGCAGGCCGATCATCATCAGCACGCCGGTTAGTAGAATCACCACAAACAGCAGGCTTTCGCCTACTTCGCCGAGGTGGTGGCGGGCCGGGATGCTGTAAAACAGCAGCACCGTGATGAGGCCTTTGGGCGCAATGAACAGCTCCGGAATCAGGTCGGACTTGGCGACGTAGCGCAGGTAGAGGAAGCGGATGACGGTGAGTACGCCCACAATCAGCAAGCCCTGCAGCAGCAGCGTGCCACTGATGAGCGTGCTGAGCGTGATGCTGAAACCGAACAGCAGGAAAAAGAACGTCCGGATCAGGAAGGCTGATTCGGCGGTGATGCTTTTAAGCGGATGCAGCTCGGCGGCCAGCTGCTCAGGGTGCAGCCAGCGCTGCAGGCGCGGGCCGCGCAGAATCAGGGAGGCGTTGTTCACGGCCAGCCCAAACACCAGCACCAGCACCAACGACGACAGGTGCAGCTTTTTGGCCACACTGTAGAGCAGCACCAGAAACGCCAGAATCAGGAAAAACTTAACGTGCAGCCGGATGCGGCCCAGCAGAAACGCCAGCGCCGCCGTGCTCAGCACCGCCACCACCAGCACCGCCACCACGTCGCGCGAGAACGTGACTACCGAAATACCCTGCGCGAAATTGTCCTGCAGCGCGAAGTTGAACAGCATGATGCCCAGGATGTCCGAGAACGTGCTTTCGTACACGATGAACTCCTGCTTCTCGCCCATCAGGTTGGCCACGCTGGGAATGGCAATGGCCGAGCTGATAACAGCCAGCGGCACGGCATTTACGAGGCAGGTCTGAAACGAGGCCCCCAAATACCACTGCAGCAGCAGCGCAATAGCCACCGACTGCACCACCAGCATCAGCACCGCCGCCAGAAACGAGCGGCGGATCAGCGGGGCTTTTTCGCGGGTCAGCTCCAGATCAAGGGCGCCTTCCAGCACAATCATAATCAGGCCGATGATACCGAATATTTCCAGCACCACCTTCGGAATGGCCAGCGTGAAGTCGAAGTAGTCGGCGGCCTGGCGCAGGGCAATGCCCGTGAGCAGCAGCATCAGCACCGACGGCACCTTGGTAGCCCGCGCAATCAGGTCGAAGAGGTAAGACAGGATGACGGCCGTACTGAGGCCGATGAGGATAGAATAAGAGCCCATACATGCAAGCCAGGCCCCCGCAGAACACCCGTTCCCGGCCCGGCAATGCCGCTCTATACGGCAAAACCGCCCCCAACGCCGAATCAGCCCTACCTTTGGGTTTTAGAGTGAGACGTGATGAGGTTATGGGGTGATGAGGTGAAATGTCAGGCCGTCATTCCGAGCATGTGGCGCATCAAGCCAGTGACGAGGAATCTCGCCTGAGGCTAACTGTCATTCCGAGTGCAGCGAGGAATCTCGCGTGCTGATGTTGAAATGCTATTCAGACGTCAGCACGCGAGATTCCTCGCTGCACTCGGAATGACGTTCTCTCCCCATCACCCCATAACCTCATCACCCCCCACCACCCCACCACAAAAAATGAAACACGTTGCCATCATAGGAGGCGGGCCAGCGGGGCTGCTGGCGGCCCAGCGGCTGGCGGAAGCTGGCTGGCAGGTGGCCGTGTATGAGGCGCAGGCCACGGTGGGGCGCAAGTTTCTGGTGGCCGGGCACGGCGGTTTCAACCTCACCAACTCCGAGGAAGCCGAAGGCTTTGCCGCCCGCTACGGCGCCAGCCAGCCGGCTTTCCGGGAACTGTTGGCGCATTTCTCTGCCGCCGACCTGCGCCACTGGGCCGCCGACCTGGGCATTGCCACGTTTGTAGGCAGCAGCGGGCGGGTGTTTCCGCAGGAGCAGCACAAGCCCGCCGATCTGCTGCGGGCCTGGGTGGCACGGCTGCGCGAGCTGGGCGTGGTGCTGCACCTGCGCCACCGCTGGCTGGGCTTCGCGGGCGAAACCGGGCTGCAGCTGCGCAACGAAGCCACCAACGAAACCTTCACCCTCAGCCCCGACGCCACCGTGCTGGCCCTGGGCGGCGCCAGCTGGCAGAAAACCGGCTCCGACGGCCAGTGGGTGCCGGCGCTGCAGGCCGCCGGGGTGCAGTGCGTGCCGTTTGCGCCGGCCAACTGCGGCGCCGAGGTGGCGTGGTCGGAGTTCTTCCGGGCGAAAGTGGGCCGCACACCCCTCAAGAACATTGCGCTGCGCTGCGGCAGCCACCTAGAGCGGGGCGAAGTAATGCTGACCGACTACGGCGTGGAAGGCACGCCCGTATACGCCCTCACGCCCGCCCTCCGCGAGGCGCTAACCCTGGGCAGCCCGGCCCCGCTCCTGCTCGACCTCAAGCCCGACCTCTCCGACGCCCAACTGCTGCAGAAGCTCCAGAAGCCCCGCGCCGGCCGCTCCCTCCCCGATTTCCTGCGCCAGACCCTGCGCCTCAGCCACCCCATCCCAACGCTGCTGCGCGAAACCGCCCCACCCGAGGCCACTGCCACGCCCGAGGCCCTGGCCCAATTGCTGCGCGCCGTGCCGTTGCCCGTACACGCGTTGCGCCCACTCGATGAGGCCATCAGCACGGCCGGCGGCGTGGCCTGGTCAGAAGTAGATGAGCACCTGATGCTACGCCGCCGCCCCGGCACCTACGTGGCTGGCGAAATGCTGGACTGGGAAGCCCCAACCGGCGGCTATCTGCTGCAAGGCTGCTTCAGCACCGGCGCCTGGGTGGCCCGCAGCATTGCCCAGCGTATCGGCTGACGGAAGTTGACTGCATCGTAGCGCGAACTTTGTAGTTCGCGTCCCCGCGCCGTTGCAGTCATCCGAACGGCGCGGAGGCGCGAACTGCAAAGTTCGCGCTACTGCTTACTCGTTGACAGTTGCTTTGGCCGCGGCTTCCGCCAGAATGGTCTTGGCTTCGGCCAACAGCCGCTCGCCGGGGTTGAGCTGGGTGCGGGCAATGAGGGCCACCAGAATAAAGAAGGACACCACCGGCAGCGCCCATCCCAGCGCAAACCACCCCCAGAACGAGCGTCCGTAGCTGACGGCGCAATAGCCCGTAACCAGTGGCAGCACCGTGAAGGCGCACAGAAAACCAATTCCGGATAAGATAAAGTAGGCAATCATGGCGGTGGCAACTACTCTTCAAGATACGCGTTCCGGCGGCGCTTTGCAACGCAAAATGCGGGCTTCCTGCTGCCTCAACCGCCCGTAGGCCCGAAAGTTGCTCTCCCGGCGGCAAGTTGTGCCCAAGCGGCCTATCTTCGGAATCCCTTTTCCCGTATCTACTCGCTCCCGCGTCTTCTGTTCCCTGCCTCTTTGCCACCTTCGCCCAGCCCTATTCTCCCCTCGATGTGGGAACACCAAAGCCTTTTCCGCGTGTCGGCCCAGCTGTTTGCGGAAGGCATCTTCAACCTGCTCGACCGCACGCTGAAACCGGAGGTGTTCCTGCTGGGGCTGGCCTCGGCCCGCGAAACCGACGAGCCGCAGGCCGTGGTGGTGGAGCCCGCCACCCTGCGCTATACGCCCGCCGACTTTGCTGGCGTGAAGGCCCGGGCCATGGCCCTGGAGCCCGACGGCCCGCGCGAAGTGGTCTACCACCTGCACCCCGCCGACCACGACCGGTACGAGAAGCTGCGCTGGTATGAGCTGCTGCGCCGCGCCACCGAGCAGACCCTAGAAGCCCTGACCGCCAGCCGCGGCGAAGAGCGCCTGAGCTTCTGCTCGCCGCCCGTGAGCCTCTACGGCTATCAGGTGGTCGTGATTCTGCAGCTTTCCACCGAGGCCTACCAGGCCTATTACACGCTGCCCGTGCCGGGCCCTGGCAACCGCCCCACCTCCCTGGTGCACGCCGCCGTGCAGGAGTTTCTGCTCGACTGCAGCCGCGCCCTGCGCGAGTCCGACACCGACGACGACCGGCCCGTGCTGGACCGCGACTACAACGAGGTGCTGCGCGCCGCCGGCCGCAGCTTTATGCTGCGCGCTGCCGCCGGCACCCACGGCCTCTACGACGCCTGCAACGGCATTGCCGCCCTGCGCCACGAAGGCGACGAAGGCGTGGGCACCATGCTGGTCGCGCGCCGCCACCACCCGGCCATTGTGCCGGTGCTCACCCTGGAAAGCCCCATTCCGCTGCGCGACCACCGCCGCATCCGCAAGCTGCTGGAGCTCAGCGAAGACCGCACCGCGCTGGTGTCCGATGCCACCGACGTGTTCGGGCTGGGCTATCTGGTGTCGCCGGAAGACCCGGCGTATGAGCCGCTGTTTACGGTGCATTTCACGCGCCACTACAGCTGGGAGCTGAGCCACAACGAACAGGTGATGATGAAGGTGGTATCGAACACGCCGCGCCTGCCGCAGGGCCGCGTCGATGCCGAGAACTTTGCCCGGGCCGTGGAGCGGATTTTCCCGCAGCTCGGCACCGATGCCGTGTCGTATCTGTGGGAGCTGACGCAGCGCGCCACCGAGCAAACCAACGGCACCATTCTGGTGATTTCGGAAGGCGCGGCCCAAGAGGCCGTGCGCCTCACGCGCCAGTGCTTCCGGGTGGCCCCGCGCCTGATGACGCCCTCCGTGCTGCGCCTGGTCACCAACATCGACGGGGCCGTGTTCGTGGCGCCCGATGGCACCTGCCACGCCATCGGCGCCATCCTCGACGGCCTCGCCACCGAAAAAGGCGACTCCTCCCGCGGCTCGCGCTACAACTCGGCCCTGCGCTACGTGGAAAGCAGCCGCTACGCCTGCCTGGCCGTGGTAGTCAGCGAGGACGGCCTGATTGACCTGCTGCCGCCCGTGCGGCGGTAGTATTGTCATTGCGAGCAGAGCGAAGCAATCCTTCCTCTCGTGGCAGACACTTCCCTTACAGACAAGCCCTCCGGTAGTAGGTTATTGGCCTGCTGCCGGAGGGCTTTTCGCTTAGGGTTGCTCAGCTCTCAGAGAGGAAGGATTGCTTCGCTCTGCTCGCAATGACAACCCCTTACCCGTTCACCGATTTCATCATTTGCTCGGGGTAGCGCTGGCCGGCGGCGGCACCGCGGGGCGCCATGGCGTCGAGTTGGGCCAGCTCGTCGGGGCTGAGCTGCACGTCGAGGGCGCCGAGGTTTTCTTCGAGGTACGATACGCGCTTGGTGCCGGGGATGGGCACTACGTCGTCGCCCTGAGCCAGCACCCAGGCCAGGGCCAACTGGCCGGGCGTGCAATTTTTCTGGTTGGCCAGCTCGTTGATGCGTGCCACGAGGTCCAGATTTTTCTGGAAGTTTTCATCCTGGAAGCGCGGCGTGAAGCGGCGGTAGTCGTTGGGCGCCAGGTCCTCAAACTTCTGAATCTGGCCGGTGAGGAAGCCGCGGCCCAGCGGCGAGTACGGCACAAACCCGATGCCCAGCTCACGGCAGGCTTGCAGCACGCCGTCTTCGGGGTCGCGGCTCCAGAGCGAGTACTCGGTTTGCAGGGCCGCAATGGGGTGCACGGCGCTGGCCCGGCGCAGCGTGTCGGGGGCGGCTTCGCTCATACCCAGGTGGCGCACCTTGCCGGCCTTCACCAGCTCCGCCATGGCCCCGATGGTTTCCTCAATGGGCGTGGCCGGATCCACGCGGTGCTGGTAGTAGAGGTCGATGTAGTCGGTGCCGAGGCGCCGCAAGGAGTCGTCGCAGGCTTGGCGCACGTACTCGGGCCGGCCGCTGATGCCGCGCTTACTGGGGTCACTAGGGTCGCGCAGAATGCCGAATTTGGTGGCAATGACCACCTGCTGGCGGCGGTCTTTGAGGGCTTTGCCGACCAGCTCCTCGTTTTTGTAGGGCCCGTACATGTCGGCCGTGTCGAAGAACGTGACGCCCAGCTCGGTGGCGCGGTGCAGCGTCCGGATGCTTTCGGCATCGTCGGGCTGGCCGTAGAAATCCGACATACCCATGCAGCCGAGGCCCAGGGCAGAAACGGTGAGGCCGGAGCGGCCCAGTGTGCGGTGTTGCATAGCGCAGGTAGTGTGGAGTGGAGAATCGGTGCTAACTACCATAACGGCCGGCCGGCGGCAGAGTTGGCGTCGGTTGCACAACCTGCGCAGGCCTGTGTTGCGTTTAACCCCCAAACTCTCTCCCCATGACTTCCTCCCGCTACTCTCCGGCCCGCACTGCGGCCGCTACTACGCCCTTCGACCAGGATGAGCGCCTGCGCTGGGTGGAGCGCGTTTCGCGCCTGCTCGACAGCCAGTTCAGCGTGCCCGGCACCGGCTGGCGCTTCGGCCTCGACCCGCTCATGAGCTTCATCCCGATTATAGGCGGCATTCCGTCGCTGGCCGTGTCGGGCGTGCTCATCCTCACCATGATGCGCCACGGCGCCAGCGGCAACGTGGTGGTGCGCATGGTGCTCAACGTGCTGCTCGACACGCTGGTAGGCGCCATTCCCGTCCTGGGCACCATCTTCGACTTCGCCTATAAAGCCAACGACCGGAACGTGCGCCTGCTGCGCGCCCACTACCAGGAAGGCAAGCACCAGGGCAGTGGCAAAGGCCTGCTTTTTGTGGCGCTACTGGGTCTGCTGGCCCTGTTTGGCCTCATAATCTGGGGCCTGTGGGCGGCCGGGGTCTGGCTCTGGCACTTTGGCGAAACCCAGCAATGGGTGTAGCTCAGCTGTCATTGCGAGTGAAACGAAGCAATCCTTCCCCTCCTTGCTCCAAACCCTCCTAATCAGCAAGCCCTCCGGCACTAGGTTAGCAACCTACTGCCGGAGGGCTTATTTATTAAGAAAGTGTCTGCCACGAGAGGAAGGATTGCTTCGTTTCACTCGCAATGACAACGGCTTACACGCTACCTTTGCCGGCGTGAAAAACCTCCGCTTATTCCTGCTGCTACCCGTAGTAGCCTGCCTTTCTTCCTGCCTCTCGCTCAACAGCGACGAGCAGCAGGCCGAAGCCGCCGAAAAGGCCGTGCTGGCCAAACACGACGAGCTGATGGCCCAGATGGACCAGCTCACCACCCTGCGCCAGCAGCTCCAGAAAACGCCCGGCCCCGACACCGTAGCCGCCGGCCGTCACCGCCGCGCCCTGCTCGCCGCCGATGCCGCCATGATGGACTGGATGCACCGCTACCAGAAGCCCGCCGATACCGTGGCCATGGCCCAACGGCTGGCCTATTTCGCCGCCCAGCAGCAGCGCATGGATTCCGTAGCCGGTTTGTTTCGAACCAGCCTCGACTCGGCCCGGTTAGTACTGGGTAAGTAGCCGGGAGTAGTTAGACAATGAGCAAGCAGGAGTTTTCTGCCAGGAAACGGCTGGCGCAGCCCGCGCCAGACAACCTGAACTCATTGCCTACTACCAGCTACTCCCTACTGAACACTCCACAAGCACTCCTTTTCGCATTGATAATGCTGTTTTCGAACCTGCGCCTTTCTCTTGGCCGCGCCGCCGCCGCCAGCCTGCTGGCGGCCGGGGCCCTGCTGCCCCTTGCCTGCTCCTCCCCCGATACGGCCGCCACGCAGCCGGAGCGCCTGCCCATCCAGGGCCTCAAATACGCCGAGCCGACTTCGCCCTCCGATACGCTGCCCGACCCGGTGCCGGCGTTCCGGCTGACCAACCAGGAAGGCCAGATCATCACCAACCAGACGTTTGCCGGCAAGGTCTACGTCACGGATTTCTTCTTCGCCACCTGCCCCAGCATCTGCCCCAAAATGCAAAGCGAGCTGCTGCGCGTGTATGAGCAGTTTAAAGGCAACCCCGACGTGCTGTTCCTGAGCCACACCATCGACCCGGCCCACGACTCCATTCCGGTGCTGCGCGACTACGCCGAGCGGCTGGGCATCAAGGACGCCTCGCGCTGGCACTTCGCCACGGCCCCCCACGACACCGTGTTTGCGCTGGCCAAGGCCTACATGACCGGCGCCCAGAAGGACTCCACCGTGCAGGGCGGCTACGCGCACAGCGGCACCTTTGCCCTCATCGACTCCAAGCGCCGCATCCGGGGCGTGTACGATGGCATGGAGAAAAGCCAGGTGGATCAGCTGATCAAGGACCTGCCCATCCTGCTGAAAGAGGAAGCCGAAACCCGCCAGACGGCCGCCAAATGAGGCCGCTGCTGCCTTTACTGCGCCTGAGTGCGGTGGCGGCTTTCGGCACGATGCTGGCGACGGCCACCGCCGGCTGCTTTTCCAACCGCCAGAACGAAGGCGCTACGCTCTACCAGAACCACTGCTCCAGCTGCCACGGCGAGCAGGGCGAAGGCCTGCGCCGCCTGATTCCGCCGGTGGCGGCCTCCGACTACGTGGCCCGCAACCGCGCCGCCCTGCCCTGCCTGATCCGCCGCGGCATGAAGGGCGACGTGGTGGTGAACGGCATCCACTACAACCAGGTGATGCCCGGCCACGAAGACCTCACCGACTCGCAGATCACCAACCTGCTCAACTTCGTGCAGCGCAGCTGGGGCAACCAGAACGAGCCCTACACGGTGCGGGAGGTGTCGGAGCTGCTGCAGCCCTGCCACGGCTCTGACGGCCAATAGCTGCCCGACGGTGAGATGGTGATATAGTGACTCTTATGTGCTGTAGACGGTATTTTTGGGCTGAAAAGCCAAAACTCCCAGCCTCACTATTTCCCCACCTCACCACTTCTGAGTAGATTGCACTTTCATCTTTCGTATTGATATGGGTCTGTTTGACTTTCTGAAAAAGAAGCCGGAAACACCGGAAACCTTCTCCGCTCCGTCTACCTCGCCGGCTACTCCCGCCGCCGATTCTGCTGCTGCCGCGCCAGCCCCGGCTGGTCCACGCTACAAAGGCTCCAACTACACACTGCCCGTAGAGGAAGCTCCCGCAGCCCCCATGATGCCGATGATGCCCATGATGCCCGCCGAGGAAGCCGGCGACGAGCAGATGATGGAATTCCCGTATCAGCCTACCAACATTCTGGAAGAGCTGCTGATGCGTGCCGTGCACGAGCCCAACCTGCGGCCCGCCTTCTACCAGGCGCTGCTGCACGAGCAACTGTACGCCGTAACGCTGCCCCAGGAAGGCCAGCCCGGCGGCGAAGTGCAGATCGAGCCCGGCATGGAAATTCAGCTGCAGGTGCTGCACGACGGCAACATTCCGCTGTTTTCGTCGGCTGAGCGCATTTTTGAGGGCGGCGTAACGCCCGAGTCGGTGTCGTACATCCACGTGCGCGGCCTCGATCTGCTGCAGATGGTGCAAGCCACTAACTGCGTGCTCAACCCCTTCTCGCCCGCCGGCAAGCTCCTCACCAGCCAGGAAATCCAGGATCTGCTGGTGTCTGACCTGGTGAACCTGCCCGCCGGCCCCGAAGGTGACCAGGTGCCCGTGCAACTGGGCCCACCTACCACCGAGCCTACGGAACTGCTTGCCGCCCTGCGCGAGTTCTGCGCCGGCAAGGAGTTCCTGGAGCAGGCCTACCTGGCCGAAATGCGTATCGAAAACAGCGAAGTACCGCCGCGCCTGCTGCTGGCTTTCCAGGCCGACAGCCCCGAGCAGAACCCCGAGTTCCTGCAGGAGCTGGGCCCCGTGATTGAAGGCCGCCTCGAAGGCTACCAGTTCGTGGATATGATGCTGCTCAACCCCACCAGCGACGAGCCGCTCAACCAGTATTTCATCCAGCAAGAGCCGTTCTACAAGCGCGGCTAATCTGGGTTCTTGAAGCCGTCATGCAGAGGCGGAGCTGAAGCATCTCGCCAGTGTAGTAGATGATTCTACCATACTGGCGAGATACTTCAGCTCCGCCTCTGCATGACGGTCTTATTTTCCTAACTGATCACCTCATCACTCTTTTGTCTGGCCAGCAGGCGGCGGAACACCGGGCGCAGCGCGAAGTTCAGCACCAGCCCTACTGGCACCGAGGCCAGCGCCCAGAGTATCAGGGCACCCAGCATGGCGTGCCAGAGCAGGCGCAGCGCCGCTAGCCAGTCGTGCCCGAACAGGTACTGCAGCTGCGCCAGCGTCAGCTCGGGGCCGGTGTTGCCGCCCAGCAGCGTGGCCCCGGCGTGCATGGCCGGGATGATGAGCAGCAGCTGCAACGGGCTCAGCAAATGGCTCACCAGCAGCAGCGCCGCCACGTTCAGCCGCAGGCGCACGGCAGCCACGCTGCACAGCAGCGTAGTGACGCCCAGCGTGGGCACCAGCCCGAAAATCACGCCCAGCGCCACCGTCAGCGAGAGTTGGGCGGGCGTGAGGCCCTGCCGGAGCACGTTCAGCACGGGCCCCACGATGCGGCGGCGCCACCAGCTGGCGGGCGCTGACGGCGGGGCGGCTACGGGCTCTGGCAAATCGGACGGCTTGGAAACAGGCACGGGCAAACAAAAACAGACGTACACGAATCAGGACGGGGCGCTACCTTCGTACGTTGCCCATCGGCCTTCGGCCACTGAACCAGCACGCAGGCCAGATGACAAAAGTACACGCGCCGGGCCCAACGCGCCGCCGCCTCTTCCTCGATATCCTGATTCTGCTGCGGCGGGCGGCCCGCGAGCTGGCCGCCAACGACCCGCTGCGGCTGGGCGCCGCCACGGCGTTTTTCACCACGTTTGCCCTGCCGCCCATCTTCATTATCCTGATTCAGGGCCTCAGCTCGCTGTATCCGGCCTCGGCGGTGCGCGTGATGCTGCTAGGCAAGCTTTCCAACCTGCTGGGCGCGGCCGCCGCCGGCCTGGTCGAGCAAATCCTGCAGAACGTCACCAACGTAGAGCGCAGCCGCCTCGTGACGTGGCTGGGCTTTGGCTTCCTGCTGTTCATCTCGACCACTTTGTTCGTGGTGATTCAGAACTCGCTCAACCAGCTCTGGCAGATCCGGCCGCGGCGCAACGGCGGGCGGCTGGGCAAGGTGCTGAAGGAGCGCAGCCGCTCGCTGGGCGTGCTGGTGGCCACCGGCGTGCTTTCGTTGCTGGCGTTTCTAACCGATGCGGTGCTGGCCTTCCTCGGCGACTACGTGCGCGACTTCGATGTCAACTTCAGCTACTATTTGTTTCAGTTCTTCAACCAGCTCACCTCGCTGCTGATTCTGGCGGCCTGGTTTGCCGTCACGTTTCGCAACCTGAGCGCGGCCCGGGTGCCCTGGCGGGCCGTGCTGCGCGGCGCGGCCCTCACCGCCATCCTCATCGACCTGGGCGAGTTTGTGCTGGGCTACCTGCTGGTGCCCCGCAACCTGGGTCCCATCTACGGCCCGGCCTCCAGCATTGTGCTGGTGCTACTGTTCGTGTTCTATTCGGCCATGATTTTCTACTTCGGCGCCTGCTTCACCAAAGCCTACGCCCACTACGCCGGCATGGACATCAAGCCAAAAAAGTCCGCCGTGCGCTACCGGCTGGTAGACGTAGAGGAGTAAACCGCCTGTCATTGCGAGGACGCAGGGCATTCCGCGCATCAAGCGGCGTCAATCTTTCCTCTTGTAGCAGACACCTTCCTAAGCAGCAAGCCCTCCGGCAAAAGGTTACTAACCTAATGCCGGAGGGCTTCGCTGTGAATTAACGCGCACATTTTTTAGAGGAAGGATTGCTTCGCTCTGCTCGCAATGACAATAAACGCTATGCCAAATAGGCCCGGCAGGCGTCGGCGCAGGCTTTGCAGGCGGCGGCGCACTGCTGGCAGTGGTCGTCGTTGTGCTTGGCACACTCGTTCTGGCAGAGCTGGCACACCTCAATGCATTCCTTCATAATATGCCGGGCATGCTCCGAGCCGCGGGCTACCAAACGGGCCGTGAGGGCGCAGATATCGGCGCAGTCCCGGTCGAGGCGGATGCAGCCCACCATGTGCTGCACGTGCTCCTCGGCGAGGCAGGCGGTGGCGCAATGCTCGCAGGCTGCTACGCAGCGGTTGAGGGCGTCGAGCAGCAGTTGTTTGTCGAGGGCGGAGATGGTGGGCTGGCTCATAGTTGAGTGGGATTAGGGGATTCGGAGTGATGAGTGGACTGGGTTTTACGCGCATCGGCGGCGCCCGGCCGTGCAGGATTCGGCCGGAACCCGGCACCTTGCCGGCCGGGTTATGGTTACGTCTCTGCTTTCACCCCGCTTGGTTTCGCCCTATCTTTACCCCATGTTATTTGCCGCCGAACCCCTCGCCCCCACGCTCGAATCTGCCCGTAAAGTCCTCAAGCAGTACTACGGCTACGACACCTTCCGGCCCATGCAGGAAGACATCATCGAGAACATTCTGGGCGGCCGCGACACGGTCGTGCTCATGCCCACCGGCGGCGGCAAATCGGTGTGCTTTCAGATTCCGGCCGTCGTCAGCGAAGGTGTGTGCGTGGTGGTGTCGCCGCTGATTGCGCTGATGAAAGACCAGGTGGAAGCCCTGAAGGCCAACGGCATTTCGGCGGCCTACATCAACAGCAGCGTGGGCCAGAGCGAGCAGAACGCCATCTGCGGCGACTGCCTCAACGGCTACATGAAGCTGCTCTACGTCAGCCCCGAGAAGCTGCTTTCCGAGGGCTTCCTGCAGTTTCTCAAGCGGCTTCGCATCAGCATGTTTGCCATTGATGAAGCCCACTGCATCAGCTCCTGGGGCCACGACTTCCGGCCCGAGTACACCCAGCTGCGGGTGCTGCGCGAGCAGTTTCCGCAGGTGCCCATCATTGCCCTCACCGCCACTGCCGACCGCCTCACCCAGCGCGACATCCAGCAGCAGCTGCGCATGCACGAGCCGCAGGTGTTTCTCTCCAGCTTCGATAGGCCCAACCTCAACCTCATCGTGCGCCCCGGCCAGGACCGCGTGGGTGGCATCCTCGACTTTCTGGGCCGCCACCCCGGCGAGGCGGGCATCATCTACTGCCTCTCGCGCAAGCAGTGCGAAACCCTCACGGCCAAGATTCAGGCCAAGGGCATCAAGGCCGGCTTCTACCACGCCGGCCTCACGCCCAACCAGCGCAGCGTGGTGCAGGAAGGCTTCCTGAAAGACGATTTGCAGGTGATTGTGGCCACCATTGCCTTCGGCATGGGCATCGACAAGAGCAACGTGCGCTGGGTGATTCACTACAACATCCCCAAGAACATCGAGGGCTACTACCAGGAAATCGGGCGCGGCGGCCGCGACGGCAGCCCGGCCACGGCCGTGCTGTTCTATAGCTTCGCCGACGTGATGCAGCTGCGCGAGATGCTGTCCAAGGACAATCCGCAGCTCACCCAGCTCAACCTCACCAAGCTGGAGCGCATGCAGCAGTTTGCAGAGGCCGCCAGCTGCCGCCGCAAAATCCTGCTCAACTACTTCGGCGAAACCCTGGCCACCGACTGCGGCAACTGCGACATCTGCCGCAACCCGCCCACCACCTTCGACGGCAGCCTCATTGCCCAGAAGGCGCTATCGGCAGTGGTGCGCATGCGCCAGCGGGCCGGTATTGGCCTGCTGATTGACGTGCTGCGCGGCATGCGCAACCAGGCCGTGCTGTCAGGCGGCTACGACCAGATCAAAACCTACGGCGCCGGCTCCGACCTGCCCTACCTCGACTGGTACAGCTACATCCACCAGATGCTGAACGACGGCCTGCTCTACATTGCCTATGAGGAAGGCTACGCCCTGAAAATCACGGACCTGGGCCGCGAGGTGCTGCAGGGCCAGCGGCCACTGGCGCTCAAGAAGTTCCAGCCATCCGAGAAAGCCGAGAAGCCCACACGGGGCCGCAAAGCCGCGGCCGCAGCCGCCGCGCCGGCCAGCCGCGAGGCGCAGCTGTTCGAGGCCCTGCGCGGCCTGCGCAAGCGCATCGCCGACGAGCAGGGCGTGCCGCCGTACGTCATCTTCACCGATGCCACGCTGCAGGAAATGGCCCAGGAGCGCCCCATCAACCGGGTGGCCATGCTGGGCATTTCGGGCGTGGGCATGAAGAAGTTCGACACCTACGGCGAGGCCTTTATCCGCGAAATCATGGCCAACGGCGGCAACCCCGCCGCCTTGGCCGAGCTGGACGAAGACACGCTGCCACTGGCCACTCTCGACCCCGACGACCCGGGCGCCCCCCGCCCTGCCCGCAAGCGCGAAGCCAACACCGAAGCCGGCAGCACCGCCGAAACCTCGTTTCAGCTGCACCGCATGGGCCTGAGCGTGGAAGCCATTGCCGAGCGCCGCGGCCTGGCCGTATCCACGGTGCAAACCCACCTGACCACCTGCTACGCCAGCGGCCAGGATTTGCGCATCAGCGACTTTCTCACGCCCGAGGCCCTGGCCGAAATCCAGACGGCGCAGGCCCAGCTCGGCGGCGGCCCCATGCTCCGCGACCTGTTCGACCACCTGCGCGAGAAATACGACTACTTCCGGCTGCGGCTGGCGCTGATGTATTTCAAGAAGCTGAAAGGCGAGTAGCAAGCAAGGGTAAGTACCGCGAAAGTCCGTTTCGCGGTACTGAGTGACGCGAAACGGGCTTCCGCGGCACGCTAAAAAATTACTAAAAAATTTCAGCTAATTGAATTAGTATTCGCGTAGATGGGTTCGTATCTTCGTGAGCCGGTAATTCTTTACCGTTGAAGCCTTTTACCTGGCTCCCCCTGCGACATGATTAACACGAACCTCAAATTCTGGCGGCGCGAACTGGCCCTGACGCAGGCCCAGATGGCCGAAAAACTGGGTATCAAACGCTCCCTGGTGGGTGCCTACGAGGAAGGCCGCGCCGAGCCCAAGCTGGCTACGCTCGTGAACATGGCCCGCCTGTTCGGCATCTCGCTCGACCAGCTGGTCACTACCGACTTTAGCAAGAAAAAGAACGCCAAAGCCGCTGTCCGTCAGCTGGAAGCGGCGGGCACGCCCGGCACCACGCCTACGCGTCCCGGCGGCAGCCTGCGCATACTGGCGCTTACCGTTGATAAAGACCAGAACGAGAACATCGAGCTGGTGCCGCAGAAAGCGGCAGCGGGCTACCTCAACGGCTACGCCGACCCCGAGTATCTGGAGGAACTGCCCAAGTTCCGCCTGCCCATGCTGGGCAGCACCGGCACCTACCGCGCCTTCGAAATTGCCGGCGACTCCATGCTGCCCATTGCCAGCGGCACGGTCATCGTGGGCCGCTATATCGATGACTGGATGAGCCTCAAGGACGGCACGCCCTGCATCGTGGTGAGCAGCAAGGAAGGCATCGTGTTCAAGCGCGTCTTCAACCGCCTCAAGGAAGGCGCCATGCTGGCCCTGCACTCCGACAACCCGGTGTACTCGCCCTACGAAATCGATGTGGAGGACGTGGTGGAAATCTGGGAGGCTAAAGCCTATATCAGCAGCACCTTCCCCATTGCCGATCTGTCGCTGAGCCGTCTGGCCAGCATTGTGCTGGATCTGCAGCAGCAGGTGAGCACCATGAAGAAAGTGTAAGGCGCTGCCTGCGGGCAAGTGTTTTACTACAAAGCCCATCCGGCCTGGCGCTGGATGGGCTTTTTGTTGTTCGATCCTGAACCCGGTGGCAGGCTTGGGCACACCGGAAATCTAACTTCGCCGACGGTTAGCGCGTAAAGGCCCTACATCTCCAACCACGCCCTGCCATGCTCCAGGTTATTCCCGCCACCGACCGCCACCACGCGGCCCCGGTACAGTGGCTCAACAGCTACTTCCTCTTCAGTTTCGCCGACTACTACGACCCGCAGAACGTACATTTTGGGCCGCTCCGGGTATTCAACGACGACACCATCCAGGGCAATTCCGGCTTTCCGCAGCATCCGCATTCCGAAATGGAAATCGTGACGCTGGTGCTGGAAGGCGAGCTGCAGCACGAAGACACGATGGGCAACAAAGCCACTATCAAAAAAGGTGAAGTGCAGCGCATGACGGCCGGCACTGGCCTGGCACACTCCGAGAAAAATAACGGCGCCACCCAGGCCCACATCTACCAGCTCTGGTTTCTGCCCAACCAAAAGGGCCTGGCGCCCAGCTACGAGCAAAAAGACGTAGACTTCCTGGACTCGAAAAACGAATTGGTCCCGCTGGTATCCGGGCAAAAGGTGCTGGAGGATGTGGTCTATATGAACTCCAACACCACCATTTACTGGTGTAACCTACGCGAGGACAAAACTGTTACGTTCAAGACCTTCCCTATTCGCAACACGTTTGTTTACGTGAAGGAGGGGATGCTCTATATCAACGGGGTCGATATTGGCCCCAACGACCAGGTACGTTCCACCGACGAGCATGTACTGGAAATCCGTGCTTCCAAGGACGCGCAGTTTATCCTGATTGATTTGCCCGCCAGTGAAGCCAACTACTAACGCTTCGGCATGTCACTAGAATTTCCCAAGTCCCTGATTCCTGAAAATGAGGCGACGCGTCTGCGTACGCTGCACCATTATCAGATTGTCAATACCACAGCCGAGCCAATATTCGACGACTATGTGGCGTGGTCGGCACAGCTGTTCAACACACCTATTTCACTGATTTCGCTGGTCGACGATGACTACGTACATTTCAAGGCCTTGACCGGCGCCGAGGGTGTGCCCGGCCTCGTGCGCGGCGATAGTATGTGCTCGGCGGCTATTCTGCTGGATGCTCCCGTGGTTACGGGCGACTACTCGGCCCAAAGCTGCAGTCTCATCAGCACGGATGTGGCCCAGTCGTTGGGACTCAACTTCTACGCCGGCTCAGCCCTGCGCATGCCTGATGGCTCGCGCATCGGGATGCTGGCCGTGATTGGACGCGAAGCCCGTGGTCTGTCGCCAGTGGAAACAGAGGTACTCAGCCAACTGGCGGGCTTGGTGAGCCGCACTATTGAGCTACGGCTGGCTTACCTCAACTCGCAACAGCCCGACACCTGGGATGCCGCGCAGCAGGAGCTGGCCGAAAACCTCGACGAAAACGCCGCCCTGGCCCGCTACCTCACTACCCGCAACGGCCGCATCGACCTTGATGACGACGATGTGCTGGCCCTAGTGCAGCGCCGCCTGAAAAGCGTAACCAAAGTCTTGGACCGCCGCATGGCAGAAGTGGTATAGGTTTGGCCTGAACAAGTCATTTTCAACAAAAAAAGCAGCCCATAATCGGGCTGCTTTTTTGTTGCGGGTAAGTGGATGATGCGGCCCGGACGACTGACGGCCGCCTTTACATGGTGTATTTACGGCCTTTGTTCTGCTCTTTCAGGTAGGCCATCAGGGGCTGGAAATACTCCACCATGGCGCGGGCCGACAGGTCTTCGCCGGTTTTCTCTTTCAGCACGGTGCGCCAGTCCTTGCTGGCGCCGGGCCGCATGATGTCAGCCAGAAACGCGCCCACCTCCTTGCTGCCGTAGTAGTTGGTGGCGTGCGGGTCCTGCTTGAGGATGTTTTTGCTGATGTGGTCGTGGAGCTGGAACAGGATGACGTAGCTCAGAGCGTAGTCGTAGTACTGCGCGGGGTCGTCGTTGATGTGGGTTTTGGTGGCCGGGTCGAGGTACTGCTCGCCGCGCGTGGTGGGCGGCACGATGCCCTGGTACTTTTTGGCCAGTTCCCACCATTTGGCATTCAGCTGGTCGGCGGGCAGCTTGTCGGCGTAGAAGCTGTTTTCCCACTCGCTCATCACGCCCGAGGCAAACGGGATGAAGGTGGCGTAGTTGAGGGCTTCTTTGAGCAGCGTCTGGGTCTGGTCGGTTTTCGACTTGGCATCTACCAAACCCAGGCCGGCCAGAAAGGGCTTCTGGGTGGCGGCAAGGCCCATCAGGCTGCCCATGGCCTCGTGGTAGGCGCGGTTGGCGCCGCCGCGCAGCAGCACTGGCACGTCGGGGTTGGTGTAGGTGAGGTAGTAGTAGATGTGGCCCAGCTCGTGGTGGGTGGTTTCGTACCACTCAGTGTTGCCCTCCACGCTCATCAGGCTACGCACGTCCTGATTAAGGTCCATGTGCCAGGCCGAGGCGTGGTTGTTTTTCTTATACGCCGCGCCGGCGGGCAGCGGGTAGAGGCTGGATTTCTCGTAGAAGACCGGCGGCAGGGCCGGGAAGCCCAGGCTCTGGTAGAACCGCTCGGCCTGCTTCACCTGCCACTCCGCCCCTTTTTTGGCCAATACCGGGTCGAGGTCGAGGCCTTTCACGTCGACCATGGCGCTCCAGTCCTGGCCCCAGCGGTTGGGCAGCCAGGAGGCCGGCAGGTAGTCGGGCACCTGCTTCTGGCCGTACTTTTTGGCCAGCTCGTAGCGGGCGTAGGTGTGCAGCTCGCGGTAGAGCGGGCGCAGCTCGTCGTTGAGCTTGCGCACCAGCGTCAGCATTTCCTCACGGCTCAGGCCGTAGTCGGAGGCCTGGTAGGTGAAGTAGTCGGGGTAGCCGAGGGCCTGCACGGTCTGGTTGCGCAGGTCGCGCAGGTTGAGCAGGCCGTCTTTGAGCGTGGGGCCGATTTCCTTGCTGGCTTCCCAGATCTGCTGGCGCTTCAGCGGGTTCTTTTCCTTGCGCAGCAGCTCATCCAGGTCGTTGGTCGTGACGGACTTGCCGGCGTACTTGTAGTCGAAGCCGTAGAGCTTCTCGGTCTGGGCGGCTTCGGCCTTGATGCGGCGCTTCACCACGTCGGCAATGGTCTGGGGCGAGTTGGCGGCGTTGTAGAGGGCCGTTTGCAGCTGCTTCACCTGCAGCTCCGTGAGCTGGTCTTTGTGGTCGAGCAGTTCGCGCAGCTCCTGGATGTTGGCCGCTGAGCCCGTGAAGGCCGCCATCCGCTCGTTGGCGCGGGCCGTGGCCCCAGCGTTGCTGGTGTCGCCGGGTACAATGTGGGTGTTGGAACGCCATTCGGCCTCGGTGGCCTGGGTGTAGAGGCGCTGGTACTCGGCAGAATAGGCCTTGAGGAAGGTCTCGGCGCGCTCGTCCCAGCGGGGGACGGCAGGCTGGGTGGCCGGCTCGGGTGCGGCGGTGGGGGCTGTGGTGGCCGTGGGCGTTTTGGCGGTGGGCGCGCAGGCTGTCAGCAGGGCCGCCGCCGTGAGGGTGGGCAGGAAGTAGCGTTTCATCGGAGCTGGAAAGGCAGGAAAACGAACGAAGATAGAACAACGCTCCCGTTCAGGCTGGCCGCTGCATCAGCGGGCCGCTTCCGCTACAGTAGGCGCCGTTACGCGGCCTGTGCTTCGTGCTGCTCCAGGTGGCAGTCCTTATACTTTTTACCGCTGCCGCAGGGGCACTGGTCGTTGCGGCCGAACTTGCGGCGGCTGCGCAGGCGCTTGAGCCACTCGCGCGGGTCGACGGCCCAGCGCTGGAAGCGGCTCTTGGGGTTCTGGCGGAAAGCCAGCAGCAGCTGGCCATACAGTTCCGGATGGTGCTGCTGCAGCTTCTCGGGCTTCTCAAAGAAATACTCGGTCACGACGGCAAAGAACTCGGCCTCGTTGGTGCCGGCGTAGTCGTTGATTTCCGAGTTTCCGGCCCGGATAGCCGCAATTTCGCGGGCCATTACGGCCTCCCACTCGGGGCGCAACGCCGCCGGAAACACCGTGGCGGGCACGCCGTCAATCACGCCGTCGGCCTCATCCAGCAGGTGCGCAAACTCATGGATGCCCACGTTCTGCTTGTCCAGCGAATCCTGAAAGCCGCGCTCCAGCGAGGCCTTCGAGAGGTGCATGTAATGGGAGGTCTGGAAGTTGCGCACCGAGCCTAGCAGCGTGCCGGCCAGCGGCGCAACTTCCTTGTTGGGGTCCTGCTGCTCTTTCCAGGCATCGGGCACCACCAGCACCTCGCTCAGGTTGGCATACTCCCAGTCGGGAAAGCCAAACACCGGAATGACCGCCGAAGCCGCCACCAGCACCCGCGTGGTATCGTCGATGTCGGTCTGGATGCCGGTGATGAGCGTCTGGGCCAGAAACACCTGTACCCGCTTCTCGAAGCGGCCTTTCTCCACGGGCGTGAGCGAGCCGTAGAAGGCCACCCGCCCGGTGAGAATCTGCCGCCATTCCGCCGGAAAATCCTCGGCCAGGGCGGCCTCTGTACGGCGCGAATCGGCAGTGAGGTAGCGGTAGAACAGAAACAGCACCACGGCCACGATGGCCGCAAAAATCAGGTAAGGCATGGCTGAATAAACGACCAGAAGGTCGTTTGGTTGTACGATGTAGCGACGCGTATTCGCGTCTCGTCGTTGGTTAGATGGCGCGGTTACGGTCGTTCAACGACGAGACGCGAATACGCGTCCCTACACTGTCCAGCGCCTACACACCGCTTGTGGATGCTGCTACAGCTCCGGCAGGTGCTCCCGTAGCCGCTCGCGCAGCAGGTCCTGCAGAATGTGGTCCATGAACTGAAACTTGTCGGGGATGCGCAGCACCACCAGCGGCTTGCCGGCCAGCTCCGGCCCGAACTTCTGGCGCAGGATATCGGCGTGTTTGCGCTCCATCACAAACACCGCATCGGCCCAGCCCAGGTGCCCCGCCGTGACGCGCACCCGCGCCCCCGGCTCGGTACCGGCCGAGCGGGCGTCGTAGGTCGGGTGCCCGTCAAACAGCCGCTCCGCCGTGAGGCTACGCCAGCGGTTCTGGCTGCAGATGAACAGGAGTTGGCGGGGCAAGGTGAGGCAGTGTTAATATTAAACAGAACGTCATTCCGAGCTCCGCTCGGAATGACGTTCTGAAAGGAGTGACGTTCAAATAGATTTTCGGCGGCTACCGAACCTCGGTTACGCGCACTTTCTTGCCTTTCACTTTGGCACCCAGCAGGCGCTGCACCACGTCCTGCACTTGGCCGCGCGGCACGGCCACGTAGCTGTAGTAGTCGAACACCTCGATATGGCCGACCTGCTCGCGGGCCACACCGCCCACGTTCACGAAGGCGCCTACCAAGTCGTGGGCACTGACTTTGTCTTTCTTACCGGCCGTGACGTGCAAAGTCACGTTTTCGGGCTTGGGAGCTTTGGGGGCGGCAGGCGGCAGCTTGGGCGCCTTCATATCGCTCCATTTGATAGTTTCCGCCACGGGCCACTTCTTCACGTGGGCCTGCTCTTTGAGCGTGGCCAGGATGTGGGCCGTGCCGGCTGCGCCGGCGCGGGCCGTACGGCCGGCACGGTGCTGGAAGCCGTCGGCCTTGTCAGGGGCGTCGTACTGCACCACGGTATCGAGCAGGGTTACATCGAGGCCGCGGGCGGCTACGTCGGTGGCTACCAGCACCTGGCTGGAGCCGTTGCGCAGCTTCAGCAGGGCCTTGTCGCGCTCGGGCTGGGGCATTTTGCCGTGCAGCACCTCGGCCGCTACTTCGCGGCCCTGCAGGAAGCGGGCCAGCTCCATGCACCGGTCGCGGGTGTTGCAGAAGATGAGGGCGCGGCCGGTTTCAGGCTGGCGCAGGATGTGCAGCAAAGCCGCCGGCTTCAGCTCAATCGGGCCAACGTGGCCGATCAGGGTGAGGTTTTCGGGCAGCTGGTCGTCGTCCTGGCCCAAATTCACGACGCGGGGCCGGGTGAGGTTTTTGCGGATCAGCTCCAGCACCTTGTCCGACATGGTAGCCGAGAACAGCAGCGTCTGGCGGCGGCGCGGCAGGCGCTTCACAATCTCCACCAGCTCGTCCTGGAAACCCAGCTCCAGCAGCTTATCGGCTTCATCAAGCACGAGGCTTTTGAGCTGGTTCGGGATGATGGTGCGGCGCTCCAAGTGGTCGAGGAAACGACCGGGCGTGGCTACCACAATATGCGGCGCCTGCGTGAGGGACGCTTTTTCCTCGCCGAAGGCGTGGCCGCCGTAGAAGGCTGCTACGCGCAGGTTGGGCAAAAACTTGCCCATTTTCTTGAGGGCGTCGCGCACCTGCAGGGCCAGCTCGCGGGCGGGCACCAGCACCAGCATCTGCACGGCGTCGTTTTTCACGTCTACCTGCTGCAGCAGGCCGAGGCCGTAGGCGGCAGTTTTGCCGGAGCCGGTGGGCGCCTGCCCGGCCACGTCCTGGCCGGCGAGCGTGAGGGGCAGCACCTGCTCCTGCACGGGCGTAGGCTGGATGAACTGCAGCTCTTCGAGGGCTTGCAACAGGTAGGGCGCGAGGCCGAGGTCGGCGAAGGAGGTCATAAACTTGGAATTAGCCTGCAAAGGTACGCAGTTCCGGGGCCTCACCCCCTAACACCCACTCCAAAGGGAGAGGAGGAACTAGTTTTTTAGGAATAATCACCTTAACCCCCTTCTCCTTTTCGGAGAAGGGGGTTAAGGTGATTATCCAGAACCAGAATTAGAGCCCCTCTCCTTTTTCGGAGAGAGGGTGAGGCGACTAGCGCTAGCTCTCCTGAGCCGGGGTCCGGCGCGAGCCCTGGTACAGCTCATACTTGAGCAGGCGGCAGTCAATTGGGCCGTTGTAGAGCGGGATGCGGCGCGAGGTTTTCAGGCCCACACGCTTGGCAGCCTCCAGGTTGCCGGTGAAGATGTAGGCGTCGTAGCCCTGGAAGCCGGTTTTGAGCGTGTCGCCGATGGTTTTGTAGAGGGCGTCCATCTCGGCTTCCTCCCCGATTCGCTCGCCGTACGGCGGGTTCATCACCACGAGGCCGGGCTCGCCTTTGGGGGCGGTGGCGTCCTTCACATCGCGCACAGCGAAATGGATGAAGTCTTCGAGGCCGGCAGCTTCCACGTTTTCGCGGGCCAGCTCGATGAACTCGGGCGAGAGGTCGGAGCCGTAGAGTAGGGCTTGGGGCTCGTCGAGGCGGGCCTGCTCGGCGTCGAGGCGCACCGATTCCCAGAGGGCCTTATCGAAGTCCTGCCAATTCTCGAACCCGAACTTGCCCTGGTGGTAGAGGCCGGGCGCGATGCGCTGGGCAATGAGGGCGGCCTCGGTGAGCAGCGTGCCGGAGCCGCACATGGGGTCTACGAGGGTCTTTTTGCCGTCCCAGTCGGCCAGCAGCAGGATGCCGGCGGCCAGGGCCTCGTTGAGCGGGGCCACGTTGGTTTGCTGGCGGTAGCCGCGCTTGTGCAATGACTCGCCCGACGAATCGAGGCTGAGCACCACCTCGTTGTCGAGCATGTGCAGGTGCAGGCGCACGTCGGGGTTTTTCACGTCCACGCTCGGGCGCTGGCCGGTCCGGTCGCGGAACTGGTCCACGATGGCATCCTTGGTGAGCTGGGCCACGAACAGCGAGTGCTCGAAGGTGGACTTATTGACGACGGCCGTAATGGCAAACGTCTGGTCGGGCAGGATGTAGTCGGCCCAGTCGATGCGGCCTACTTCGCGGTAGAGGCCCTTTTCGTGGGGGGCGTAGAAGCCGGCGAAGGGCCGCAGGATGCGCACGGCGGTGCGGCACCACAGGTTGGCCTCGTAGCACAGCTGCATATCGCCGACGAACTCCACAGCCCGCTGGCCCACCTTTTCGATCTTGGCCCCGAGCTGGTAGAGCTCCTCGGCCAGAATTTCTTCCAGCCCGAACTGGGTGGTGGCGGTCATGTAGAACGGGGCGGAGCGGCGGGCCTGGGCCATAAGCGGGGTGTTGCGTAAGGGGTGAAGGTGCAAAGGTCGGGAAAGTAATGGGCTTCGGCCGCACCCGCTCTATCTTTACCCGCCCCCTGCCGTGGCCGGCGTGCTGGCCGATTCCATTTATCTCTATGAAAGAACTATTACGCCGGATCCAACTGATTACGCCATTCGCACTGGAATTCCCGGTTGAGCCAACCCAGTTTGTGGGACGGCTGCAACCGCACGTAGCTCCGCCCAACCTGAATCCGTTTGGCCGGCTGGGCCGCCTCTTTTCTCCCACGGTGGCGCCCTACAGCGGCGTGGTGCGGGCCGACTATGTTCAGCTCAAGCCGCGCCCCGGTGGCAATCAGCTCTTCTTTCCTGCTTTCAACGGCACCGTATTGCCCACACCTGCCGGCACCCGCCTGGAAGGCGAGCTGAACGGCGCCTCCGGCACGTTCTTGTTTCCTGCTCTTTTCTATCTGGCTTTCGTGCTCTTCGCTTTTGTGTCACTCCTGACGCGTAGCGAAAACACCACGTTGGCTGACGTGCTCATTGCGCTGTCTATGCTTGTCTTTCAGGGACTTATTGCCGTGGGCATTCCGTACGTAATAGCCCGCCGACGCCTGCAGCGAGCCGCGTTTGAGCTGGAGCGAGACTTATTTTATTTCATTCAAAAGCCCACCACCGAGGTCCGCTGAGTCGTTCGCCAAACTTATCCCCCACCCCGCTCCCATGGCCCGCCATTCCTTTCTCTTCGACCCCAACAAAAACTCCCTGTTCTATTTGGCCCTGTTTGTGGCGCTGGCCGTGCTGGGGCATACCTCCTACCAGGCCCTCAACGGCGACTATTCCATCATCGGCAGCGTGGCCTCGTTTCTGGGGCTGTTCGTGGCGTTTCAGAGCTGGAAGGCGGCTGATGAGGCCTCCCGCAACTCCGACCAGGCCATGCAACAGATGCACGCGCTGGCCCGCGAAACCCAGCAACTGGCCGCCGAAACCCGCCAGCTGGTGGAAAGCTCCAACGCCGTGGAGCAGCAAATCAAAAGTGCCGTCGTGACCATCAGCGACGCCACGCGGGAGTTGTACAAGGGCTTTCAGCCGATTATGGTGCGCATGGCGGAGTTTCTGGAAGAGTCGGCCGGCAGCGAATACCTGGCCATCATGACGGACTCGGCCGCCATTGGTACGTTCTACGCCCGCCACCACCGCCCCGAGCTCAACCAGCGCGAGATGCGCGCCCTCACCGACCGCATCCACGACCTGCTGCTGGACCGCGCCCGCGACGCCCGCGAGTTCTACCTGGCCACGCTGGCCGCCGACGAAACGCCCGAGGCCCTGCCGCCCACCGCCGACCAGCACGGCCGCCTGCACCACTTCGTGCAGGGCGTGTGGCAGCAGTTTCATCCCGAGGCCGAAAGCGTTGACCCGGATTACTGGACTGAGCACCGCGACCAGCACCTGGCCACCCTGCGCCAGCTCGAAGACGCCTTCCAGACCCTATCCGAGCACCCCGAGCAGCGGGCCGCCGGCCTGGGCATCCATCAGTTGGTGCCGGTGCTGCCCCTGCAGCTGCTGCTGCGCTTCGATGCTGAGGCCAAAGAGCCGTTTCGGGCGCTGGTGGTGTTTCTGGGCCAGTATAACCTGGATCGGGTAGCCGAGGCCCGGGCCCTGCAAACCACCGACCCCGAGCTGGTGCGCACCTTCATCAGCATGTTTGAGAGCCTCACCAGCCTCGACGACCACCCCGGCTACCAGCAGCTGCGCCGGCAGTTTCCGCTGTAAGCCGGAAAATCCGTTTGTTTGCGTTGGCCGCCCCAATCCGGCGCGCCCCGGCAGGCCGTATGCCTGGCTATCCTCCTTATTTCGATATAATGCAGCGGTACGTTTCTGAGGTTCTGGGCACCTTCGCCATTGTGTTCTGTGGCACCGGCGCCATCATCATCAACCAGGAAACGCACGGCGCCATCACGCACGTGGGCGTGGCCATGACGTTCGGGCTCATCGTGAGTGCCATGATTTACGCGCTGGGCAACGTGTCGGGCGCGCACTTCAACCCGGCCGTGACGATAGCCTTCACCATTGCGGGGCGGTTTGCGGGGCGGCAGGTGCTGCCTTACATCATCAGCCAGCTAACCGGGGCCGTGTTGGCCAGCGCGGTGCTGCGCTACCTGTTTCCGGCCAACGCGCTGCTGGGCGCCACGCTGCCGGCCGGATCTGAGGGGCAGGCGTTTGTGCTGGAGTTTATTCTCACCTACTTCCTGATGCTCGTGATTCTGAACGTGGCCTGCGGCTCCAAGGAGCAGGGCATGTTTGCGGGGCTGGCCATCGGGGCGGTGGTGCTGCTGGAAGCCATGTTTGCGGGGCCCATCTGCGGGGCGTCCATGAACCCGGCCCGCTCGGTGGCGCCAGCGCTAGTATCGGGGCACATGGAGCATCTGTGGCTGTACCTGGTGGCGCCTACCGTGGGCGCCATTGCGGCCGTCTTTACCTGGCAGTTCCTGACGCGGCCGGCGGTGCCGGTGGAAGAGTGCGAGTAGGCCTTAAAAGCTCGTGCTCCATGAAAGACACAATCAAGTTCCTCAATAGCTCCTTTGGCGTTGCAGTAGCAGCATTGCTACTGTATTTCTCCTGGTGGCTTTTCGTTGTGCATTTTCTCTACTAGAAGGAATACTCTGAGTATAGTGGCAACGCAGCTGGTACCGCGGCTCTATTCATGGGTTATGTTACAATTGCGTTGCTGGTTATGTATGAAATCGGCTTCGTCATAGTGGCTATTAAGGCCACGTCTAAACG
Source organism: Hymenobacter sp. APR13 (assembly GCF_000737515.1). Taxonomy (NCBI): domain Bacteria; kingdom Pseudomonadati; phylum Bacteroidota; class Cytophagia; order Cytophagales; family Hymenobacteraceae; genus Hymenobacter; species Hymenobacter sp. APR13. Next base: position 3,825,644 of record NZ_CP006587.1, on the reverse strand, counting down.
GCCTTTTTATCTGGTTATATCCTTCGTTTTACTACTGCCAATGGTTGGCATTTGGCTATTCGAAACCTATGGCCGGAAGTAGCAGGAAGTGAACAACATGTAGAATACGCTATAATTCGTTGCAGGCAGAGGTCTGTTGCGGGCTGTTCATTCGGCTATGCTTGCCTCCCGCTGCACTTCTGCCAAAAACTCCGTAGCATTGCTTAGCCGGCCCCGGGCCGGCTTTTTTTCCTTCTACCCCGCCCCTGCATGGCTGCTCCCGTTACGTCCTCCACCCCGCTTGCCCCCGCCGGCACCACCCGCTCCTACGCGGGCCCGATGGTGCTGATGACCACCCTGTTCTTTTTGTTTGGGGCCGTCACCAACTTCAACGACGTGCTCATGCCCTACCTCAAGGACGTGTGCCAGCTCACCGATTTTCAGTCCACGGCGGTGCAGTCGGCCTTTTTTGGGGCGTATTTCCTGATGTCGTTGCCGGCGGGCAAGCTGCTGGAGCGGATGGGTTTCAAGCGCGGCATTGTGCTGGGGCTGCTGATTATGGCCTGCGGGGCGCTGCTATTTGTGCCGGCCGCCAATTCGCGCACGTTCGGGCTATTTCTGCTGGCGCTGAGCTTTTTGGGCGCGGGCATCACGCTGCTGCAGGTGGCCGCCAATCCCTACGTATCGGTGCTGGGGCCGGCGCGCACGGCTGCCAGCCGAGTAAGCATCGTGGGCGTGGCCAACGGGCTGGGCGGCACCATTTCGCCGCTTATTGGCGGGCTGATTCTGTTCGGCGGCTCGGCCGTGCTGAAGGCCCAGCTGGCGCAGCTGCCACTGGAGCAGCGCCTCACCCAGGAAGCCACGCTGGTGAAGCCGCTGTATCTGGGGCTGGCCGTGTTTCTGGCGGTGCTGGCGGCGCTGTTTTTCCTGGTGCGCCTGCCCGAGGTAGAAAGCCTGCCCGCCGATGAGGAAGCCGCCGCCGCGCAGGCCGCCGCCGAAACCGGCCGCCGCTCCGCCCTCGACTTCCGCCACCTGGCCCTGGGCGTAGTGGCCATTTTCACCTACGTGGGCGTGGAAGTGGGCATCGGCTCATTTATCATCCGCTACGGCGAAAGCCAGAACATCAGCCAGCTCAGCGGCTTCACGCAGGAGCTGGTGCGCGGCCTGAGCGTGGCCACCAGCTGGGCCGCCGCTTTGTTCGGCAACACCCCCGACCCGATTGATACCAGCAGCGGCTTCACCAAGGCCGTGGGCGCGGTGCTGGTGTCGTCGTACTGGTTTGGGGTGATGGTGGGCCGCATCGTCGGTATTCCGCTGCTCACCCGCTTCGATGCCCGCAAGCTGCTGGCCGGCGTATGCGCCGCCGGCACGCTGTTCGTGCTGCTCTCCATCCTGAGTTCCGGCGAAACCGCGCTGTGGCTGGTGGTGCTGTGCGGCCTCTGCAACGCCATCATCTGGCCGGTGGTGTTTCCGCTGGCCATTACCGGCCTGGGCAAATTCACCAAGCAAGGCTCGTCGTACCTGATTATGGCCATCGTGGGCGGGGCCATCATTCCGCCGCTGATGGGGCTGCTGGCCACGCACGGCGGCGGCATCCGGGTGGCGTTTGTGCTGCCGGCCCTCTGCTACGCCTACCTGCTGTTCTACGCCCTGAACGGCTACCGGGTGCGCTAAACCCGCTCCTACTGCTGCTGCCCGACGCCGGCCCGGCGCTGCCCACCGGGCTGGCGCCGGGCCGGTTTCTTTCATAGATCGGCTGGCAACGTACCTTTGCCCGGCAACCTTTTCCGCTTACCGCTACTGCTATGGCCTCGGCTCCCGTTCTGGAACACCACGTTTCGCTTCGCCCCTACAACACGTTTGGCCTCGATGTGCAGGCGCGCCTGTTTGCCCGCTTCCACTCCGTAGACGAGTTGCGCGCGCTGCTGGCGCTGCCCGAGGTGCAGGCCGCCGAGAAGCTGGTGCTGGGCGGCGGCTCCAACCTGCTCTTCACCCAGGATTTCGACGGCGTAGTGCTCAAAAACGAAATCCGCGGCCTGGAAATCATCAGCCAGGACGACGACAGCGCTCTGGTGCGCTCCGGGGCCGGCGAGAGCTGGCATGGCCTCGTGCAGTACGCCCTCGACCAGGACCTGAGCGGCATCGAAAACTTGTCGTTGATTCCAGGTACGGTGGGCGCCGCGCCGCTGCAGAACATCGGGGCCTACGGGGCCGAGCTCAAGGACACGTTTGAGCAGCTGGAAGCTCTGGAAACGGCCACCGGCCAGCTGCGCACGTTTTCGGCCCAGGAGTGCGGCTTCGGCTACCGCGAAAGTGTGTTCAAGGGGGCGCTGAAAAACCAATATATCGTGACGGGCGTGCTGCTGCGCCTGCACCGCCGCGCCCAGCCCAACGTACGCTACGGCGACATTCAGACCACCCTGCAGGACATGGGCGTGGCCGACGAGCCCACGCCGCGCCAGGTGAGCGAGGCCGTGAGCAGCATCCGGCGCAGCAAGCTCCCCGACCCAGCCCAGATCGGCAATGCCGGCTCGTTCTTCAAAAACCCGGAAATCTCACAGGCCCGCTTCGATGAGCTGAAAGCCCGCTACGAGGGCCTGCCCGGCTACCCCGTGCCCGGCGGCGTGAAAGTGCCGGCCGCCTGGCTGATTGAGCAATGCGGCTGGAAAGGCCTGCGCCGCGGCCCCCACGGCGTGCACGACCGGCAGGCGCTGGTGCTCGTCAACCACGGTGGCGCGCAGGGCCAGGACATCCGCGACCTAGCCTACGAAATCATTGCTTCAGTTCGGGAAAAGTTTGGCATCGAGCTGCATCCCGAAGTAAATATTATGTAAGCTTTATATAATCTATTGGCGACCTAGTCAGGAATTTGCAGCTTTGCGGCCAACGACGCACCTTGCGTCCCATTCTGCAACTCCCGCTTCTTGCATGTTTCTGCGCCGGCCCGCCCTGTTTGTTTGCTTTCTGCTCTTATCACTGACTGTTTCACCGGCCTGGGCGCAGGCTCCGCAGTTTCTGCGGCTGGGGCAGGCCCGGCGGGCCACATTGGGGTCGGTGCTCATCGTGCGCGGCGTGGTGGCCAACGGGCCCGAGCTGGGCGGCGTGCGCTACCTGCTCGACCAGACCGCCGGCTTGGCAGCCTACTCCAACGCCCCAGCCTTTGTGGCGCTACAGCCCGGCGACAGTGTGGAGTTGCAGGGCACACTCCGCAACTACAACGGACTGCTGGAGCTAACCTCCATCAGCCGGACCCGGCGGCTGGCCCAGCGCCGCCCGCTGCCGCTGCACGAAGTAGCCTTCGAAGACCTGGCCAGCGTTTACGACGAGGCCTTTGAGAGCCGGTTGGTGCGCATCACCGGCGTGCCGTTTCTGACTACCATGGCTGGAGTGGCCGCGCGCACGCTGGCGGCCAGCACCAGCTACCTGCTGGGTGGCCAGCACGGGGCCGTGCTGCGGGTGCAGGCCACAGCCGGCGGAGTGCAGGGCCTGATAGGAGCTCCGGCGCCCAGCGGCGAGTTTTCGGTGATGGGCCTGATGGGCCAGTACGCGCCCGGCGGCGGCCGCGGCTTCTACCAGCTGCTGCCCCGCTCCTACGCCGACCTGGAAGTAGGCTTCGGCAAGCCGGTGGTAGTGGGCGTGCCCGTAGCCCTCGAAACCAGCCCCCAGACTGTGAAGCTGCAGTTCACCACCCTCAACCCCGGTGATACCCGCATTGATTTTGGCCGCACCGGCGAGCTGGAATCGGTGGTAACCAATGCCGCCCTCACTACCACGCACGTCATTACCCTCACGGGCCTGCGGCCAGGCACCACTTACCACGTACGTGCCTCCTCCACCAATGCGGCTGGCAACTCCCTGAGCCCGGTGGTGCTCATTGCCACCGATTCGCGCCGGCGTAGCGCCGCCAGCGCCGGCGAGCCCACCGATCCGGCCCAGACGCCCAAAGAGTAGCTGCCGGCGCTTCGGGCAATTGCCCGCCTCTTGCGGCCATTCGCCAGACGCTCCGGCAACGCAGGCACACCTCTGCCGCCACCAAAATTGCATCCTAATGTTACTGTTATGTAATCATTCAGGACAATACGGTAAACTTTCCGGCAACTACTGTAGCGGCAAGAGTGCTTTCATATGAAGCATTTAGGTCGCTAATTGGTTTGGCAACCTGATTTTCGGGACGTGAAAAAGGTAACGGCCGGACATGAGGCTTTGCCGGCTATATTGTATTTTTACCGAAACCTCTTTCCGGCTTTTTCTACCAGCCGGCCTGCTCCACTGCTCTCCGCTCCTACCCAACCCAACCGCTCACGCTTCCTCATGAAAATTCTGTTACTCTCCGCTCTGGTACTCAGCGCCTTGCCGGCCGTGCACGCCCAGCGGGCTCATGCGCCGGCAGCTTCTTCGCTCAGCACCATTCAGGCTGCTCGTCTGGCCGGGCCGGGCGCTACCGTCACGGTGCGCGGCATTATCAGCAACGGGTCCGAACTGGGACAGCTGCGCTTCGTGCAGGATAAACAGGCGGGGCTGGCCGCTTTTTCGCTCAACAATCCCGCCTTTTCCGCCCTGCAGCCCGGCGACAGTGTGCAGCTCACGGGCACGCTCAAAAACTACAGCGGCCTGCTCGAAATGGACCCCGTAGCTACAGTGCAGAAGTTGGCCAGCGGCCGCCGCATCCCCATGCTCGAAACTACGGCCGCCGGGGCAGAAGTGCTGTTCATTGAAGCCAATGAGGGCCGCCTGCTGCATATCAAAGGCCTGAGTAGCCTCACAATGCCCGATGGCACGCCCGCCGAGACCCTCAAAGGCAATACCAATTACCTGCTCAACGGCCAGAAAACCACGCCCATTCGCGTCAACATTGCTTCTACCGGTGAAACTGGCCTGGTGGGCAAACCCATGCCGGCCGGCGAATACGACCTGCTGGGCATGCTCAGCCAGTTCACCAACACCGGCAGCGGCGGCTACCAGCTGCTGCCCCGCCTCTCCACCGACTTTGTAGTGGGTGGCGGCCTGCCAGTCATCGTGGCCGAGCCGGTCCCGACGGCTATCAGCCGCACTGGTTTTACGGTGCACTTCACCACCCGCAACCTCGGTACGGCTACGGTGGAATACGGCACAACCACCGCCCTGGGCCAGAAAGTGCAGCTCACTACTCCCGGCACCTCGCACACCATCGACCTTACCGGGCTAGAGCCTGGCACCGTGTACTACGTGCGGGTGTCGGCCACCAATGCTGTAGGCACCTCAGCCTCCCCAGCCGTGCCCATGATTACGGACACCAAAAAGCGCACTACCCGGTAATAGCACCGCCGTTTTTTGCGGGCCGAGACCGTTCCGGCAAGTGGTTTTCTAATTGAAAATCAGGATATTTGCAGCCGCTTTTGGTTTCAGCATCTCGCATTTCCTTTTCTTTTTTCCTGCATGAAGAAATTTACTCTGCTGGCCTTGCTTTGCGGCATGGCTGCTTTCCGGCCTGCCCAGGCCCAGACGGCTGTTACGATAGCCGCGGCCCGGGCCCAGGCGCCGGCTTTCAACACGTCGGGCGCCACCGTCACGGTGCGCGGCATCGTCACGAACGGGCCCGAGCTGGGGGCCATCCGCTACATTCAGGACGGCACGGCCGGCATCGGAGTGTACTCCACTACGCTCACCACAGGCGTTGTGCCCGGCGACTCCATCATCGTAACGGGCACGCTCAAGGACTTCCGCGGGCTGCTGGAGCTGGATCCGGTGTCGTCGTTGACGGTGCTGGCCGGCAACCGGCCGCTGCCGGCGCCGGTGCAGTTTCCGGCCGGGGGCTTCACGGCCGCTTACGCCGAGCAGTACGAAGGCCGCCTGGTGCAGCTCACCGGCGCCACGTCCATCAACACGTCCACCGGCGCGGCCGTTACCTCGTTTAGCAGCACCACGTTCCGCATCAACAACAACGCCTCCACGGTGCTGTACGTGAATGCCGCTTCCACCGGCCCGTACGGCCTCATCGGCAAACCCTCGCCTACCGGCACCTTTGATGCCGTGGGCATCATGAGCCAGTTCACGACCACCGCGCCCGGCCCCACCGGCCCCGGCTACCAGCTGCTGCCGCGCCTCTACGAGGACTTCCGCCAGGGCAACACACCCAACGTGGTGAACACGCCTTTCCCGACCAACATCACGACGTCGGGCTTCACGGTGAACTTCCTCACCCAGAATGCCGGCAACACCAAGCTGGAGTACGCCACCAGCGCCACCGGCCCGTTCACGGCCGTGACCAGCGCCGCCAGCACCACCAGCCACAGCCTGGCCATCACGGGTTTGCAGCCGGCCACGGTGTACTTCGTGAAAGCCAGCTCCACCAACGCCACCGGCCTGTCGGAGTCGCGGGTGGTGCCCATGATTACGGCCTCGCTTTCCAGCGGCAAGATGCGCGCCTACTTCACCAACCCGGTGAACAACACGCTGGCCCTGCCCGGCAACAATGCCCTGTTCCTGCCCAGCGGAACCGTGGCTGACACGCTGGCCCGCTACATCGGCCGCGCCACTACCACCCTCGATATTGCCATCTACAACTGGAACAGCCCCACCATTCTGGCTGCCGTAAACGCCGCCCAGGCCCGCGGCGTGCGGGTGCGCGTGATTTATGAGGACGACAACGCCAACCTCAGCATTCCGAGCCTGAACGCCGGCGTGGCACGCACGGGCCGTACCCAGACCGGCACCGGCACCATCCAAGGCATCATGCACAACAAGTTTGTGATTATCGATGCTGAGGACACCAACCCCAACGTGCCGTGGGTGTGGACCGGCTCCACCAACTGGACCGGCGCGCAGCTGTCCACGGACCGCAACAACGTGGTTGTGGTGCAGGACCAGGCGCTGGCCCGCGTGTACAAGATGGAGTTCGAAGAAATGTGGGGCGGCAGCGGCGCTGCCACGGGCGCCGTGAAGTTCGGCTCGCGCAAAACCGACAACACCCCGCACTACCTCAACATCGGCGGCAAGCTGGTGGAATCGTGGTTCTCGCCGACCGACAACGTGAATGGCCGCCTCATCGACGCCATCCGCACGGCCGACTTCGACCTGCACATTGCCACCATGCTCAACACCCAGACTGACATCGGGCGCGCCATCCGCGACCAGGTGCAGTTGCGCAACATAGCGGCCTGCACCGAGGTGCTCAACAACGATACCAGCTCTACGAACTCGGGCGCTGTGCTGCGCACCATCCGGCAGGCCATCGGGGCCCGCGGCATGGTGAAGAACACCAGCGGCATCATGCACCACAAGTACGCCATCATCGACGCCGGCGCCTCGCAGTCGGACCCGCAGGTGTTCGTGGGCTCGCACAACTGGAGCCTCTCGGCCAACACCGAGAATGACGAAAACACGCTCATCGTGCACGAGCCGCGCATCGTGAATCAGTACTACCAGGAGTTTGCGGCCCGCATTGCCGAGCAGAACCGCGGCGTGCAGGTCTGCAACCTGGTACTGAGCAACAAGAACGCCACCGTGCAGCAAAGCAGCGTGCAGGTGTACCCCAACCCGACGCGCGGCCAGTTTGCCGTGCGCCTGCAGGCCGGCAAGGCCCGCACCGCCACCATCACCCTGCGCGACGCCACCGGCCGCGTGGTGCTCAACCAGACCAGCACCCTCTCCGGCCAGGACGTGGCCGTAGACGCCTCGCAGCTGCCCGCCGGCCTCTACATGGTGCAGATTGTGACGCCCGAAGCCACGCAGATGAGCCGTGTGGTGGTGGAGTAGGCTTCTCGCAGTAAGCCCCATAAAAAAAGGCGGCTCCCAGATTTGGGAGCCGCCTTTTTTTATGGAGCTATTGTATTGTATTTCTCTTCAAAACAGTCAATGGCTAGTCCTATACCGCTTGCCCCTAATCGAAGCATTTCTTGGGCGTTGAAGCCTATTCCGCATTGTAACGTGTAGCAGTAAGTGAGATTAAGGCTGATACTTTCTTTCCCAACACCGATTCTATGCAAGGCCTCAAACTTTGGTTCTAACAAGTCTAAAAAGACATTAATGAAGTCGAAGTTTGGATCCTCATCACTTGAGACGACCAAGTATGACCATGACTGAGGCTTATCTGCGTCAAGCAATATCCGCTTCCACGGTTCCGGGTTTACACCGATGATTTGTGTGATACTATCGAAGGTTTTGAAGCTAGGCTTATCGAAACTGATATGCAGTCGATGATATTTCATTTCCAGCGCCGCGTGGCCCAGGCCTGCTGCTGCTCGGGGGTCTGGAAGGTCCAGGCGACCACGCGGGTGGCTTTCTGTCCGTGGGTCATATCGATGGTTTTCACCTCCAAAGCCCCGGCTTTTTTGAGGAAGTGGTAGATGCTGGGCAGGGTTTCCTTCTTGGAGATGAGCGTGCTGAACCACAGCACCCGCGGCCCCAGCGGCACGCTCTGCTCCACGAGGTTGCGCACGAAGGCTTCTTCGCCGCCCGTGTACCAGAGCTCGGTGTTGCGGCCGCCGAAGTTGAGGACCGGCTCGGCGGTGCGGGGCTGGCCCAGGTTGCGGGTTTTGCGCTGGTTGGCAGCCAGGGCATCTTCCTCCGAAGCGTGGAACGGCGGGTTGCACACCGTCAGGTCGAACTCCTCGCGGGGCTTCACGATGCCGTCGAAGATGTAGTTGGCGTGGGTTTGCTGGCGCACTTCCACCCGGCCCGACAACCCGGGGGTGGCCGCTACCAGCATCTTCACCGATTTCAGGGCCACCAGGTCAATATCGGAGCCGACGAAGCGCCAGCCGTAGTCGTGGGTGCCGATGATGGGATACACGCAGTTGGCCCCGATACCAATGTCGAGCACGTGCACCTGCTTGCCGCGCGGCACGGTGCCGCCGTGTAGGGCCGCCAGCAGGTCGGCGGCGTGGTGCAGGTAGTCGGCGCGGCCCGGGATGGGCGGGCACAGGTAGCCGGCCGGAATGTCCCAGAGCTGAACGCCGTAGAACTGCTTCAGCAGGGCCTGGTTGAGGGCTTTCACCGCGGCCGGGTTGGCGAAGTCAATGGTCTGGTCGCCGTGGGGGCTGGCCGTTACGAACGGCGCCAGCGCCGGGCTGGCGGCAATCAGCTGCGGAAAATCGTAGCGGTCGGCGTGGGGGTTGCGGGGATGCAAAATGAGAAGGGGGTAAAAAGGTAAAAGCCCAGCGGCTTTAATGATCAGGCCAACGAGCGGCGGTGCCGCCAGTTGGAAAACGCGGCCAGCAGCACCGAAATAGCCAGCATGACCACCAGCACCAGCAGGCAGTTGCGCAGCACCGGCCCGTAGCCCAGCGCCGCCACATCCACGAACGGATACGGGTAGAAGCTGGCAGAAGGCCCGCGCAGCAGCGTGTAGGCCAGGTAAGCAGCCGGATAAAGCAGCCAGTACGGCAACGTGCGCCAGCGCACCGGCTGCCCGGCAATGCGCAGCAGCCAGAAGCCCAGCATGTACAAAGGTACGAGGCCGTGGAGGATGTTGTCGGCGAGGATGCCCCAGCCGGCCAGTGACACCAGCCCGCGTAGCACCGCTTGGTACACCACGCCCACCACCAGGATGTACACCGTGAGGGCCGTACCCACCTCCACCCGGGCCGCCCAGCGCCCGGCCGCCGACTCCGGCCTCAGGCTGCGCACCAGAAAATAACCGGCTACGAGCGTGTTAGTCAGGATGGTGAAGAAGCTGAAGAAGCGCACGACGGTTTCCAGCGGCGGCAGCTGCCGGCTGCTGAACGTGACGTAGAACTGCGCCAGCAGCCCCGTTAGCGCCAACAGAGCCCCGGCTAGTGCCGGCCAGAAAATTCGACGGGAATCTTGCATGATGCTCAGCACGGAAAGCAGGTGCGACGGTAGCCGAAAAATCAATCCTGCCGAATATAGCACAATCGTTTCAGAGCCGGTGAGTGGCCGGCACGCTCTGCTTAGGCCGTGGCGCCCACACCAAAAAAGGGTCTGGCGAAGCCGCTCACGCGTTTCGCCAGACCCTTTGTATTGCTGCTGCCGTCCACAAAATCCGTGCAATCAGTGGACAATCCGTGCTAATCCGTGATCCTACTTCAGCACGGCGATGGTGGCGCCGTCGCCGCCGCGGTCGGCGTGCTCGTCGGCTACACTGGCCACCTGGCGGGTGCGGTGCAGGTAGTCGCGCACCACCTGGCGCAGCACGCCGTTGCCGCGGCCGTGCAGAATCTTGATTTCGGGCACGCCCAGCATTACGGCATCATCCACGTAGGCCGTGATTTTGGTGAGGGCGTCCTCGGCCCGCTCGCCGCGCAAATCCAGCGTGGGGCTGAAGCTCGACATCTTGCCGGTGGTGTCGAAGCCGGCGTACTGGGCCGGGGCCCGGCGCGCCGACTCCTTTTCCCGCTCCCGGATTTCGGAGCGCGTCAGCTTTTCGAGCTGGCTGATCTTGACGATGGTTTTCATGCCGCCGAAGCTCACTTCGGCGGTTTTGCCCTTCACGCTCATCAGCTCGCCGTAGCCTTCCTGCCCAATCAGCGCCACTTTGTCGCCGGCTTTCAGCGTGCCGACCTCGGCCAGCTCGCGGGTGGCTTTGGGCTTGGGCGGCTCAATCTGCAGCTTCTCGCGCACAAAGGTGTCGAGCTTGCCGCGGGCCTCCTTGGTGCGGTCCTTGTCGGCCTGGCCGAGGCGGATTTCCTGGATGGTGGCCTCGATCTGTTGGTTGGTGTCGCGCAGCAGCAGCTTGGCTTTCTGCTTGGCCTCGCGCAGCACCTCCAGCGTGGTATCGTCGAGGTACTTCTTGAGGTCCTGGTATTCCTGGGCGGCTTTTTTCAGGCGGCGCTCGGCTTTGGCGGCTTCGGCGGTGCGGGCTTCGAGGTCTGACTTTTCCTTTTCCAGGCCTTCCAGCAGCCGGTCGTAGCGGATTTTGTCTTTGCCGACGAGCTGGGTGGCGCGCTCCACCAGCTGCTTGGGCAAACCGATTTTGCGGGCAATTTCGATGGCAAACGACGAGCCCGGCTTCCCGATTTCGAGGCGGTAGAGCGGCTGCAGCTGCTCAGGGTCGTAGCGCATGGCCCCGTTCACGATGCCGGGCGTGCGCTCGGCGTAGTTCTTGAGGTTGGTGTAGTGGGTGGTGATGACGCCGAAGCTGCGCGCCCGGTTGAGCTGCTCCAGCACGGCCTCGGCAATGGCGCCGCCCAGCGCCGGCTCGGTGCCGGTGCCGAATTCGTCAATCAGCACCAAACTGCGCTTGCCGGCCAGCGTCACGAACTGCTTCATGCTCAGCAGGTGCGACGAGTACGTGCTCAAATCGTTTTCCAGGCTCTGTTCGTCGCCGATGTCCAGGAAAATGTCGTCGAACATGCCCGCTTCCGAGCCCTCGCCGGCCGGAATCAGCAGGCCGCACTGCAGCATATACTGCACCAGCCCCACCGTCTTCATACTCACCGACTTACCGCCGGCATTCGGCCCCGAAATCAGCAGGATGCGCTGCTCCGGCGTCAGCTCGATATCGAGTGGCACCACTTCGCGCGGGTCGTCTTTGGCGTGGCCCAGGAAGGTGAAGTAGAGCAGCGGGTGACGCACCTGCTTCCAGAGCAGCTGGGGGCGCGGGTGCAGGATGGGCAGGGTGGCCTCCAGGCGCAGAGCCAGGCGCGCCTTGGCCCGGATAAAGTCGATCAGGCCGAGGTACTGGTAGGCCTTGCGCAAATCCGGAATGTGTGGCCGGAGCTGGTCGGTGAGGGCCGTCAGGATGCGGATCAGCTCGCGCTGGTAGGCGTTTTCGAGGTCCTTGATGTCGTTGTTGAGCTCGAACACGGCTTCGGGCTCGATGTACACCGTCTGGCCCGAGGCCGACTCGTCGTGGATCAAGCCTTTTACGCGGCGCTTGTGCTCAGCTACCACGGGCAGCACCAGGCGCCCACCCCGGATGGTGGGCTCGGCGTCGCCGGGAATCCAGCCTTCGTTTTTGGCGTGGCGCAGGATGCCCGCAATCTGCTTGCGCAGCAGCCCCTGGCGCGTAATCAGCTCCTGGCGCAGCTGGCGCAGCAGCGGCGAGGCATCGTCGCGCACGAGGCCTTCGTCGTCCACCACCTTGTCGAGGGCGGCCAGCAGGTTGCGGTCGACCTGCACGCCAATGCCGAGCAGGCGCAGCGTGGGGTACAGGTCTTCGGCAGCCTGGGTGAAGAAGGTGAGGGCCTGCCGGATGGTGCGCAAGCTCATCTTCACGGCGAAGAAGGCGGCCACGTCGAGGTAGGCGCCGGGCAGGCTGGCGCGCACCAGCTGCGGATTGACGTCGTGGTAGTGCTGGCTGGGGAAGTCGGCCCCGCTGTGCAGCAGGAAGCGGAACTCGTCGGTCTGGAGCAGCAGCTTGTGCAGCTGGTCGTGCTTGGTCTGGAACACCATTTTGGCCACAAACTGGCGGCCGAGTGGGCTCAGGCACATACTTTCCAGCATTTCACGCAGCTGCGCGAAGCCTATTTTCTGCTCGAAGTTCTGAGGTAAAATCAAATCGGGTTGTCTTGGAAATCGGAATGGAGTGTAAAGGTAAACAGGATATAGGGCGGGAAAGATTCAGGGCCAGGGAAAGTGTCGGCTATGGGCCGGAATTTCTCTGGCAAACTGCCCGGCGCTGTTTTAATTCTCCTGTAGGCCCAGCTATATTTGGCCGCATCTTTATTGATCTATGAATAGAATTTTATTTTGGTGCGGCGCCTGCCTCAGCCTGGCGCTAACCGGCTGTTCACCAGATATTACCGTCCTGGAAAAGCACGCCACCATCCGGTACCGGAATCTGGCCGTGCCGCCTGCCGTAGCGGGCACCACCTGGCTGAGCGTTGATTTTGTTGGCTCGGCCACCGGGTTTGTGGGCGGCGAGAATGGCATCCTGCTGGGCACCACCTCCGCCGGGGCCAGCTGGCAGAACCTGAGCAACGCCGCCCTGGGCGACATCCGGCAATTGCACTTTTCGTCGCCCGGTACCGGCCTGGCCCTCACGGCCACCGGCCTCTACCATACCACCACCGGCGGCCGCACCTGGACGCGGGTGAAGTACCTGCCCTACTCGGCCATCACCGACGTGCAGATGCTGGATGCCGCCACGGGCTTTCTGGTGGGCGAAGATGGCCTGCTGAGCCACACCACCGACGGCGGCCGCACCTGGCGCGACTACGTGTTTGCGGTGTGGCCGCCGGTAAACGGCGACTTTCAGGCCGTAGCCTTTGCCACGACGCAGGTGGGCCTGGCGGTGGGCACCAACCAGTGCTTCCGGACCGGCAACGGCGGCCGCACCTGGGAGCCGGTGGAGTGGCCCATGCCCGCCCGCGTGTTCGACCTGCACCTCTACCCCAACGGCACCGACTACCTGGTCAGCGGCGTCGACGACCTGGGCCAAGCCAAATCGTTCCGGGCCATGACCTACGACGCGGCCACCCGGCAGTACCGGCAGGTATCGGCGCAGGACTTGCTGAATGTGCCGGTGCACGATTTCGCGCAGTGGCAATCCGAAGTGGTGGCGGTGGGCTGGAAAACCGTGCTGCGCAACTTCCCAACATACGCCGCCCAGCCCGACGTGACGCCCTGGGTGAACCTGACGGGCCCGACGGGCCAGAGCCTGCAGCACGTGTACCGCAGCGCCGACTTTGCCGATGCCGCCACGCTCTACGCCGTGGGCGAAGCCGGCACGATTTCCCGATTCGACTACCACTAAGTATGGCCCGTTTTTATCTGCTGCTGCTGGCTGCCAGCCTGGGCCTGGCCGGCACCGCCCGCGCCCAAACCAGCAATTTCTCGATGTACCTGGGGGCGGGCACGGTGCCGGTGCGCGCCTCCTACGCCGAGCTACTAGAGCAGCCCACCGCCACCCAGGCCCGCGGCGAATACGCCCTGACCACGGTGCGGAGCCGGGCCGTGCTGACGACGCTGGGCCTGGCCTACGATGCGCCGCTGTGGAAAATCAGCGCCGACCAGGCCGTGGGCCTCTCGCTGAACGTGGCCGGCGGGCTGCTGGGCGCGCCGCAGGAAATTTACGGCTTCAACGGGTCGGCGGTGCTCGATTTTCCGGAGTACGTGACCTGGCGCTACGGCTGCAAGGCCACCCGCGAATCGGACCGGGCGTGGGGCGTGGGCGTGGGCGCCGGCTACCGGTATGCGCTCTACAGTTTGCCGTTCCGCTCGCCCAGCGTGCTGCTGGAGGGCGCGCGCACCTTCGGGCGCAGCAACCTGTACCTGCGCTTGACCGCCGACCTGCTTCCCAGCCGCCTCTACGCCGACTACTCCAGCGAAGGGCCGGTGGAGGCCGTCTCCATCCGGCAGCAGCTCACGGCCGTCATGGGCCTTTCTTTTTGAGTATTCAGATACAAGTCTTTAGTGATTAGACAATAAGCCACTTACGAGCAGCGGGTAGCCAGACGAATTTGGCTGGCTGCCTGCTCAGGTTTTACTGCTTAAAGCGCCCAAATCCCCATTTCTCCTTCTCTTTCCCCAACATGCTTTTTTCCTTTCAAGACCGGCCTGCTGTCCGGTACGGTGCAGTAGCGGCCTGCGGGCTGCTGAGTGTTTTTTCAGTAGCTGCAACAGCCCAGACCAAGCTGGCCGCCACTATCACCCTGGATAAAAAGGAAATTCCGGGCGCGGTGCTGCAGCTGCAGAACGGCAACGTGGCCCTGTTCGTGTCGAAGCCCAAGGAAAGCACTGTGCGGGTGCTGCTGCTGCAGCCCGATGGCAAGGTGAAGTGGGAAAAATCGGTGGCGAAGCTGCAGGGCCTGCAAGTGCTGCGCGACCCGCAGCAGCCAGCGGGGACGTTTAACCGCGCCTGGGTGGAGGAGCTGTACCCCACGCTGGAGCCGCTGGAGGTGTTTGCCCAGGGCAACACGCTCTACGCGGCCGAAGTGGTGGACAAGGACCTGGACCGCCTGGACAAAAAGGACGACATCCACCAGCATGACATTCTGCTGCAGCGCCTGGACTCCACCGGCACCACGCAGCGGATGGTGCTGCCCTACACCAAGATTCCGCAGCATACCACCGTCAAGGGCGTGCTGAGCTACGTGGAGGGCAACGTGTTCTACCAGGTGAGCCGCGAGCAGAACAGCCGGCAGGGCACCGACGAGTACGTGCTCAACTCCTTCGACCTGGCCCGCAACACCACGCAGCGCACCCCGCTCAACCTGGCCCCGCTCAACAACAGCCGCTGGGCACCGAACTTCAAGGAGTTCTGGGCACCGCTTGGCCACCACCAGGGCATCACCTACCTCTACCGCCGCTACAAGTCCAGCGCCGGCACCACGCCCGAGCCCATCATGCAGCAGCAGTACGAGCTGCTGGCCTTCGACAACCTGGGCCGGCAGGTGGCGCCCGCCATGCAGCCCGGCCTGGGCCTCGGCGACTACCGTATCATGGGCAAGCTGCTGCAGCCCGCCGCTTTTTTTCTGGATGCAGAAGCCGGCCAGGTGCTGGTGAGCGGGGCCTACCAGCAGACGGCCAAAAGCCGGCTCATGCAGGACCCCGTCACGGCCGGCTTTTTCCTGGACCGCTTTGCCCCCACCGGCCAGCTGGTGTCGCACCAGCAGGTGGCCTACGCCGATGTGCTGCCGGCGCAGCAGAAAAACCTGGTGAAGCAGCTGGGCGAAAGCGACGGCGCCATGGTGTTTCAGGACCTGGTGAGCCGCCAGTTCGTGGCCGATGTGGCCCTCAAGGACAGCCACGCGCTGCTGTACTTCAGCCCCGAGCTGGCGTTTGAGAAGGTGGTGGTGACGCCGGAAAAAGAGCGCCGCAAAGTCCAGCTGGCCGACGAATACGTGTACCAGCTGGCCCCGACCGTCAAGCACTTTTCCTACAACACCCAGTACATCAGCACGCCGGTGATGGGCGAGATTCTGCCCGCCTACTACTTCCAGACCAGCGCCCCCGCCCACAAGCAGGCCTACATGCTGGTGCTCAAGGCCAAGGACAAGCAGCCGTACCGCCGCTACATCAGCGCGCAGGCGGCCGGCGGGGGCCCTCGCCTGCTGCTGGAAGTAACCGAGCGGCAGGGCGGCGTGATTAAGCTTTACACGCTGCAGTAAGCAGTCAGCTATGAGCGCTCAGACATTGTTCAGTTATATGATTAATAATATCTTATCAATCATATAAACAACTCACGTTGCGGAGCAGCCGCGTAGCCCCAGAGGGGCGGTATGTCGGTGGAAGTATCGCCGTAGCATTGCCGCAAGCCCCAGCGGGGCGACACCCTGACCGCCCGGTTCAGGTGTCGCCCCGCTGGGGCTTTGTTCCGTTTATCGACTGATGTGCTACCAACCTGTCGCCCCTCCGGGGCTACGCGGCAACCCCGCAACTGGGGTTTACATACTCAGCGCTTATGGCTGACTGTTTAGCCGGCCGCCCCCCTTTTGCGCGGTGCCAGCCGGCGCCTACATCTCCCCTTCCACGCCCAGTCCGAACAGGGCGAAGTCGTACTTTACGGGGTCGAGCGGGTCGAAGGTGCGCAGGTGGGCGGTGAGGTCTTCGGCGGCCAGCCAGTCCATCTGCCTGCGTTCCAACAGGCCCAGGCGGCGCGCCACGCGCTCTACGTGCACGTCGCAGGGGCAGACGAGGTCGGCCATGGGCAGGCGGGTCCAGAGGCCGAAGTCCACGCCGTGCGCGTCCTGGCGCACCATCCAGCGCAGGTACATGTTCACGCGCTTGCAGGCCGAACCGCGGGCCGGAGTGGCCACGTGCTTGCGGGTGCGGTGGGGCGCGTCGTCGAGGCTGAAGAACAGATTATGGAAGTTTTCCAGCCGCTCCTTTTGGGTGCGGCCGTGCAAGAAGGCGTCTTCCAGCGTGCTGTGGCGGGTGTAAAACCAGCGCAGCCAGTGCACGAAGTAGAGCAGGTCGGTGTCGCAGAAGGTGCGGTGGCAGAAGCCCAACAGGCGCTTCAGGTCCTCATCCTGATGCTGCAGGATGAACTGGTGGGGCGCGTTGTCCATGCGCTGTAGCAGCTCGGTTACCTTGCTGATGATGGTGGGCCGCCGCCCCCAAGCCAGCAGCGCCGCAAACAGCCCGCTGATTTCCACATCCTGCCGTTGCGTGAAACGGTGCGGAATCTGGATGGGGTCATTGAGGATAAACGCCGGCTGGTTGTAGCGGGCGTAATTCTCATCGAGGATGGTGCGGACCTGAGCGTGGTTCATGGAGGAGGAAGGTGTGGCACCAAAGAAGAACGTCATGCTGAGCTTGCCGAAGCATCTCTCCCGCTTCGTCGTAACCATTGAGTTACCCTCGGTAGAGATGCTTCGGCAAGCTCAGCATGACGTGCTGGTATTATTGACTGCGTTTCTCTTACCGCTTACGGCACGTAGCTGGTTTCCACGCGGAAGCGGGCGTCGGGGGTGGCCAGGCGCTGCACGGCGCGGGGCGAGAGGCGCACCAGGATGTTGCTGTTTTCGCCGGTATCCGGCAGCTTGCCGATAACGCGCACGTACACCGACTGCCCGTTCATGATGTTGCGCACCTGCATGATGGTGCCCACTTCGGCCGTTTTGTGCAGGGCCAGGTACTTGTCGGTGGTGCTGTTGGGGATGCTGGTGGCCAGGCCGCTTTCCGTCACGCGGCGCACGATTTCGCTGGCCCGGGTGGGGGCGCGCTCCTCGGGCTTCTCGCGGGTGGTGGTGGGCGCAGCAGTGGAAGTGGCTGAGTCGGCGGGGCGCGGCGCGGCGGTTTCCGGGCGCGGAGCCGGGGCCGCGGGGGGCGTTTCGCGGACGGGAGCAGTAGCCACGGCCGGCTCACGCGTAGCCGGCTCGCGGGTGGCGGGGGCGGCGGGCGTTTCGCGGCGGGCAGGGGCGGCAGTGCCGGCCGCCACGATGAGCGTCTGGCCCTGGCGCACGTTGTAGTTGGGCGCGAAGTTGTTCAGCTCGGCCAGCGCCTGGGGCGTGGTGTTGAACTTGCGGGCAATGGCAAACAGGGTCTGGCCGGCCTCCACTTTGTACACGCGGTTGCCGCGGCTGTCGGTAGGCAGGCTGCGGGTAGCAGCGGCGGGGGCGGCGGGGCGTGGGTTGTCGGAGGCGTTCATCACCACGCGCTGGCGCGGCACCAGCACAATCTGACCAGTGGTAAGGGCACCTTTCTGGCCGTTGTTGGCTTCCACAATCTGCTCGACGGGTACGCGGTAGCGGCGGGCCAGGCCGTAGAGGGTTTCGCCGGGCGCTACGCGGTGCCGGATAAGCATTTTGCCACTCCGGTATTCCACCCCTATGGAATCGGGCAGGGCCACCAGGCCGGTGGCGGAAGCAGTGAACCCAGAGAAAACCAGCGCGGCGGACAGCAACGAGAATCGGAACATAGAAACAACAAGCAAAAGCAGCTACGGCCGGTAAACGGCAAAAAGCCGGGGCCGTGCATAAATTCTGCCGAAAGTTAGGCATTCGGGCGCAGTAGCCGAGCTTTGCGGTACCAGTGCCGCATTTTATTGTTTGTTTTGAAGATGGAAGCGCCAGGATTCGGCTTTGAGCGTAGTTGCTGACTGCCGCCATGAGGCCTGCCCGCAACCCGCAAAGCCGACGCTGCGCGCTGCCACCTGCCGTTGCCTGACGCGCAACGATATTTGTTCCTGTTCCACGATACGCGAAGCAAAGGCTTCGCGCTACACCTACTCGCCTAATGCTTGCCATCGGTATCATTCCCGCCCGTTTTGCTTCCACCCGCCTGCCCGGCAAGCCTCTCGTTGACCTGGGCGGCCAGACCATGATTGAGCGGGTGGTGCGCCGGGCCCAGCAGTCCAGCCTGAGCCGGGTGGTGGTAGCCACCGACGACCAGCGCATCTTGGAGCACGTGCGCGGCTTTGGTGGCGAGGCGGTGCTGACTCACCCCGACCACCCTAGCGGTACCGACCGGGTGCGCGACGCCTACGAGCAGCTGGGCGTGCAGGCCGACTGCATCGTCAATATCCAGGGCGACGAGCCCTTCATCCACCCCAGCCAGATCGACGCGCTGGTGCAGCTGTTTGCCGCGCCCGCGCCGCCGCAATTGGCTACACTGGTGAAGCCCGTAATCAGCGAGGAAGAGCTGTTCAGCCCCCACCTGCCCAAAGTGGTGCTCAATGCCCAAGGCGAGGCCCTGTATTTCAGCCGCCACCCCCTGCCCTACCAGCGCCAGCATCCGCAGGCCGAGTGGCTGGCGCACCACCGCTACCTGCGCCACATCGGCCTCTACGCCTACCGCCCCGACGTGCTCCGCGAAATCACGCAGCTGCCGCCCTCGCCGCTGGAGCTGGCCGAGAGCTTGGAGCAGCTGCGGTGGCTGGAAGCCGGCTACCGCATCCAGACCGCCGAAACCACCTTGGAAACCATCGGCATCGACACGCCGGAAGATGTGGAGCGGGCGTTGCGGTACCTGACGGAAGCCAACGGCTAGTACCCTCGCCGCGGCTGCTCCCGGGGCATAGCCCACTCAGGAACCTAAGACGCTGGTGGCGCCAGCCGCATGGCCTTGGCCAGGCGCATGAACTGCTCCAGCCGTACTTCCGGCTGCTCGTAGGCGCGCCCGTCGAATACCAGTATCCCGGTGGGCGTGCTCAGCAGCAGCACCAGCGCCCGGCCTTCTTTGCCCGCGTAGTTGAAGGTTATGACGTTTTCGTAGGCGTAGTGGCCGTTGATGGTGTTGTGGGTTTCCTGCACGTTCTCCACGCTGGCCACCGTACGGTATTCCCGGATGATGGACACGGCTATATCCTGAACCGTAGTGCGTTCGGCAATGGGCGGCAGCGTGCATACCCGAAACAGCGTGGCATGCGCCGTATCACCATCGGCCCCGATACGCCCCTGCGGCACATATACTGTCCAGCGCCCCATCTGGGGAGTGAGCTGCCGAAAATCGGTATCCAGCATATTTGCCTGAAAGCCCGAAACCTCCTGTTCCTGCACTTTCACGGCTGGGTCGTAGTGCGCCGTGAGCAGTATTTGCTGGCACGTGGTAGCCGCGCCGGGCATGAACTTAGGATACACGCCGACAAGCAGCGTAACCCGGCTACTGTCGCCAAAAGCCAGCAGCGCCGCCGTCAGGCCGGGCCCGCGGCGGTAAGGCTGCGTCAGGAACACGGCCGGGCGGCCGTTGTAGGTGAGGTGGCGCAGGGCGGTGGCGGGGATGTCAGGCTGGCCGGCCAGCTCTTTCTGCAGCTGCTCCAGGTAAGCGGCAAACTTCACCCCGGGGAACTCCACCACCTGCACAAACTGCAGCGGATTGAGGCGCAGCAGATGTTCCTGCGGGTTGAGCTCGTACTCGGCAGGGGCGGCCAACAGCATGTGCGTACCAGGTATACGCTGGTGCTGCGGCGTGGCCTTGGTGGTGATGGTAGCCGGAATTTCTTCGGGGGTGAAGCGGCAACTTCCGCACAATAGTAGCGCCACCCACAACAGGGCCGCTGCAACGCGCTTGGCGTTCATAACAATCACTAAATAAAGGGTAGGCCGGCCTGCCGGAATTGCGGTAAAGCTACACTTCTACCTTCATACGGCAACGGAAAAGTGCTGCTTTGTCGGGCCGCTCCTGGCGGCACCGGCCGGCCGCTTTAGACACCAAAAGCCCCGGCGGAGCAGCCGCCCACTCGCGTGGTAGGCCGCCCCGCCGGGGCTTTTGCTGGCAGTCAGCTTACTTGCCGGCTTCCACCACGCTGATGGCGTAGCCGCCGCCCGGCGCGCAGTACTGCGTGAGCTTGGATTTGCGCGTCACGTTGAGCTTGCGGATGGTGTAGGCTTTGGGGTTTTTCTCGTAGTGGGCGTCCTTGGCATCGGCGTAGATGGTGGCCACGTATTTCTTGCCGGCATCCAAGAAGCTCAGGTCGATTTTGGAGGTGCGGCCCTGCTCGTCGCAGGTGCTGCCGATAAACCAGCTGCTTTTGCCCTTGGCCTTGCGGGCGTAGGTGATGTAGTCGCCGGGCTCGGCTTCCAGCACTTTGGTATCATCCCAGTCCACGGCCACATCCTTGATGAACTGGAAGGCGTCGAGGTGCTGGTTGTAGTGCTCGGGCAGGTCGGCGGCCATTTGCAGCGGGCTGTACATGGTCACGTACAGGGCCAGCTGGCGGGCCAGGGTGCTGTGCACAAACGACGTGTTGCTGGGGTTGAACGAGCTGATTTTCGTCTCGAAGATGCCCGGCGTGTAGTCCATCGGGCCGCCGATGAGGCGGGTGAAGGGCAGAATGGTGGTGTGGTCGGCATTGTTGCCCCCAAACGACTCGTACTCGGTGCCGCGGGCGGCCTCGTTGCCGATGAGGTTGGGGAAGGTGCGCGCCAGGCCGGTGGGGCGCACGGCCTCGTGGCCGTTCACCATGATTTTGTGCTTGGCGGCCTGCTCCAGCACGTACTGGTAGTGGTTGATCAGCCACTGGCTGTAGTGATGCTCGCCCAGGGGCAGCACGTCGCCTACGTAGCCGGTTTTCACGGCGTTGTAGCCGTTGTCGTTCATGAACTGGAAGGCCTGCTCCAGGTGCCGCTCGTAGTTGCGCACCGAGCCCGAGGTTTCGTGGTGCATCATCATCTTCACGCCCTTGCTTTCGGCGTAGCGGTGCAGCTCCTGCACGTCGAAATCCGGGTACGGCGTCACGAAGTCGAACACGTAGTCTTTGTGCTTGCCGAACCAGTCTTCCCAGCCCGTGTTCCAGCCTTCCACCAGCACGGCATCAAACCCGTGCTTGGCGGCGAAGTCGATGTACTCCTTCACGTGGGCGGTGTTGGCGCCGTGGGTGCCGTTGGGCTTCACGGTTTTGTAGTCGATGGAGTCGAGCTTGATGTTTTCCTGGTTGGTGTACGACCACGTGCTTTTGCCCGTAATCATCTCCCACCACACGCCCACGTACTTCACGGGCTTGATCCAGGACACGTCCTGGAACTTGGTGGGCTCATTGAGGTTGAGCACCAGCTTGGACTGCAGGATGTCGGCCGCTTTGTCGCTGACAATCACCGTGCGCCACGGCGACTGGCAAGGCGTCTGCAGGTAGCCCTTGTTGCCCAGCGCGTCGGGCGTCAGGTGCGACTCCAATACAAACGTTTTGTCGTCGAGCTCCAGGTGCATGGCCGAGTAGTCGATCAGGCTGGCTTCGTGGATGTTCACGTAGAGGCCGTCGGGGCGTTTGAGCATGAGCGGCGTCTGCAGGCCGGTGGGCGAAAACGTGGTCTGGGAAGCGTTGGGCGTGACAGCCCCCTTCATCAGCCCGCGCACCTGCGAGAGGTTGGAGGTGACGGTGCTGTACTCCTGGGTGTCGTAGTCGCCGGGCAGCCAGAAGGCTTTGTGGTCGCCGTTGAGGGCAAACTGGGTTTTCTCTTCCTTCACCACGAAGTAGGCCAGTTCGGGCTGGCGCGGAAACTCGTAGCGGAAGCCTAAGCCATCATCAAACAGCCGGAACCGCACGCGCATTTCGCGCTTGGTGGCGGGCTGGGTGAGCGTCACGGCCAGCTCGTTGTAGTGGTTGCGGATGGTTTTCACCTCGCCCCACACCGGGTTCCAGCTTTCATCCACCGAGCGGCGGGTGGCGGCGGTTTGGGTGAAGCCGCTGGTAAGGGCCACCGCGTTTTGCAGCTCCAGGCCCAGCTTGCTGGTGTTGAGCACCGGCCGGCCCTTGTAGCTGAGCGAGTAGGTGGGCACGCCATCGGCCTGTACGTTCACGCTCAGCGTCAGCTGCTTGTTCGGCGACTGGAGGTCTTCGGCCTGGGCCGTGGCGCCCCACGCTAGCAGCGCCAGCAGCAGGCCCCGGCGAGCGGCGGGCAGGAAGGGAATACGAGGTAGGTTCATGCAGAGGAGGAGATAATACGCGTGGGGTTGGCCCACTGGGCCAAGGGTCGAGGAATGAGGGGTGCAAGTTGCGTTGCTCCGTGGGGTTATGCTAGCGTTGTGTTGCCCGGTTTACCTGCGGTATTGATTTTTGGCGCACCCGACGGCTGGCTGTAGCGCGAACTTTGTAGTTCGCGCCCCCACATCATTCAAACGATTCTATCGGTGCGGGGACGCGAACTACAAAGTTCGCGCTACTGTGCGCTACGGCCCGGAACGATTTTTCCGGCTTCACACGGCCTTCATGAAGACGGCGGTTGCTTTGTGTCATTCAAATCAGGATGGCACGCAACGCGCATATGAAAACAAGGTTTTTGCTGACGCTCATGGGCGTGGGCGTACTGTACGGCGGCACCAGCTGCTCCAAGGAACACAAGGAGAAAGAGGAGAAAATCAAGTTCCTCGTCACCAGCCCGCTCCAGAAAGACACGACCATCACCAAGGAGTACGTGTCGCAGATTCATGCGTACCAGCACATTGAGGTGCGGGCGTTGGAAAAGGGCTACCTCCAGAAGATCTACGTGGACGAAGGCCAGCGCGTGCAGCAGGGGCAGCTCATGTTCCAGATCATGCCCATGGTGTACAAGGCCGAGCTGCAGAAGTCGAAGGCCGAGGCCAACTACGTGAGCCTAGAGTACCAGAACACCAAGAAGCTGGCCGACAAGAACATCGTATCGGGCAGTGAGCTGGCCCTGGCCCAGGCCAAGCTCGACAAGGCCAACGCCGAAGTCGGGCTGGCCAAAACCCACCTCGATTTCACCACCATCCGGGCCCCGTTCAGCGGCATGATGGACCACTTCCAGGCCCGGCTGGGTAGCCTCGTGGACGAGGGCGACCTGCTGACCACCCTCTCCGACAACAGCAAGATGTGGGTGTATTTCAACGTGCCCGAGGCCGAGTACCTGGCCTACAAAGCCCACGCCCGCACCGAAGCCGAAACCAAGGTGAAGCTGCGCATGGCCGACAACGAGGAGTTCAAGTACCCCGGCGTGGTACAAACCATCGAGGCCGACTTCAACAACGAAACCGGCAACATTGCCTTCCGGGCCACCTTCCCCAACCCCGACGGCCTGCTGCGCAACGGCGAAACCGGCTCGGTCCTGATGACCGTACCGCTCAAAAACGCCGTCATCATTCCGCAGAAAGCCACCTTTGAGGTGCTGGAGAAGAAGTTTGTGTACGTGGTGGATGCCAAGAACAAGGTGCACCAGACCGAGGTAACCGTGGCCTCCGAAATGCCCGACCTCTACATCATCTCGGCCGGCCTGAAAGCCACCGACAAAATCATGCTCGAAGGCATCCGCAAGGTGAAGGAAGGCGACAAAATCCGCTTCACCTACGCGGAGCCGAAGTCGGTGATTTCGCACCTGAAAGTGTATTCAGAATAATAGCGGGCATTTCTCAGAAGAAGAACGTCATGCTGAGCGAAGGCGCAGCCGCAGTCGAAGCATCTCGCGTGCAGTCGTTGCGCTACTAATCCAACGAAGCAGGCGAGATGCTTCGACAAGCTCAGCATGACGGCCTTCTAACAGCAACGAACAGTAACTATCATGTTCAGTAAATTCATTCGCCGACCCGTGTTTGCCATCGTTATTTCGGTGGTCATCATGTTCCTGGGCATTCTGGCAATCAATACGTTGCCCACGTCCCAGTTTCCCGAGATTTCGCCGCCGATGGTGATGGTGAGCACGGCCTATCCCGGCGCCAGCGCCAAGGTGCTCACCGAATCGGTGCTGATTCCGCTGGAGCAGGCCATCAACGGCGTGCCCGGCATGAAGTACATGACCTCCGACGCCGTATCGGCCGGCGAGGCCAACATCCAGATTGTGTTCAACCTGGGCACCGACCCCGAGCAGGCCGTGGTGAACGTGAACACCCGCATTGCGCAGGTGCTCAACCGCCTGCCGGTGCTGGTGCAGCGCGAGGGTGTGGTGGTGAACCGCGTGGTGCCCAACATGCTGATGTACGTCAACCTCTACAGCAAAGACAAGAATACCGACATGCGGTACCTCTTCAACTTTGCCGGGGTGAACATGCTGCCCGAAATCCAGCGCATTGATGGCGTGGGCCGGGCCAGCATCTTGGGCAGCCGCCAGTACGCCATGCGCGTGTGGCTGAAGCCGGACCGCATGCGGGCCTACAACCTGTCAGTCGACGACGTGATGGAAGCCCTCAACGACCAGAGCGTGATTGGCTCGCCGGGTCGTATTGGCCGCTCGGATGGCAAGGAGGCCTCGGCGCTGGAGTACGTGCTCACCTACAAGGGCCGCTTCAACGACGTGGAGGAGTACAAGAACGTCATCATTAAGGCCAACGCCAACGGCGAAACGCTGCGCCTCAAGGACGTGGCCAACGTGGAGCTGGGCTCGGAATTCTACGACATCTACTCCAACCTCGACGGCTACCCCTCGGCGGCCATCATGCTCAAGCAGACCTACGGCTCCAACGCCCTCGACGTCATCAAGAGCGTGAAAACCAAGCTGGAAGAGCTGAAGAAAACCATGCCCCCCGGCATGGACTACAAGATCAGCTACGATGTGTCGAACTTCCTCGACGCCTCCACCGAAAACGTGATTCACACCCTGCGCGACGCCTTTATTCTGGTGGCCCTGGTGGTGTTCCTGTTCCTGGGCGACTGGCGCAGCACGCTGATTCCGATTATTGCCGTGCCGGTGTCGTTGGTGGGCGCGTTCATGGCCATGCAGGCGTTTGGGCTCACCATCAACATGATAACGCTGTTTGCGTTGGTGCTGGCCATCGGGATTGTGGTCGATGACGCCATTGTGGTAGTGGAAGCCGTGCACGCCAAGATGGAGGAAAAGCACCTCTCGCCCTACGGCGCGGTGCGCGAGGTGATTGGCGAAATCAGCGGGGCTATTATTGCCATTACCATCCTGATGACGGCGGTATTCGTGCCGGTAGCCTTCATGAGCGGGCCGGTGGGCATTTTCTACCGTCAGTTCTCGATTACCATGGCCGCCAGCATCGTCATTTCGGGCATCGTGGCCCTGACGCTGACGCCGGTACTCTGCGCCATGATTCTGAAGAACAACCACGGCCAGCCCCGCAAGAAAACGCCCATCAACCGGTTTATCGACTGGTTTAACCGCGGCTTCGAGCGCCTGACCGGCCGCTACACCAACCTGCTGGAAAAGGTGGTGGACCGCCGCTTGCTCACCTTCCTGATTCTGATTGCGTTTGGGGCGGGCATCTTCGGCATCTCCACTACCCTGCCCTCGGGCTTCATTCCGGCCGAAGACCAGGGCATGATTTACGCCGTGCTCCAGACGCCGCCCGGCTCTACTCTGGAACGCACCAACGACCTCTCGCAGCGCCTGCAGCAGCTGGCTGAAAAAGTGCCCGGCATCGAAAGCATTTCCACGCTGGCCGGCTACGAGATTCTGACCGAAGGCCGCGGCTCCAACGCCGGCACCTGCATCATCAGCCTCAAGCCCTGGAACGAGCGCAAGGAATCGGTGCACGACGTGATTATGGCCCTCGAAGAGAAAGCCAAGGAAATTCCCGGCGCGACCATCGAGTTCTTCGAGCCACCAGCAGTACCGGGCTACGGCGCGGCCGGCGGCTTCCAGCTGCAGCTGCTCGATAAAACGGCCACCGGCGACTACAAGGCCCTGGAAAAAGTGAACGAGGAGTTCATGACCGAGCTGAAAAAGCGCAAGGAGCTCAGCGGCCTGTTCACCTTCTTCTCAGCCAACTATCCGCAGTACGAGCTGCAGATTGACAACCAGCTGGCCATGCAGAAGGGCGTGAGCATCGGCAACGCCATGAACACGCTGAGCATCATGGTGGGCTCGACGTACGAGCTGGGCTTCATCAAGTACCAGCGCTTCTTCAAGGTGTTCGTGCAGGCTTCGCCCGAGTACCGCCGCCTGCCCAAGGACATTCTGGACATGTGGGTGAAGAACGACAAAGGCGAAATGGTGCCGATGTCGGCCTTTATGAAGATTGTGAAGGGCCAAGGCGCCAACGAAATCAACCGCTACAACATGTACCCCACGGCCTCCATCCGCGGCGACGCGGCCCAGGGCTACAGCTCCGGCGAAGCCATCAAGGCAGTGCAGGAAGTGGCCGCCAAAACCCTGCCCCGCGGCTATGACATCGACTGGGGCGGCCTCTCAAAAGACGAAGTGGGCCGCGGCAACGAGGCCATCTACATCTTCCTGGTCGTGATTGTGTTCGTGTACCTGGTGCTGGCCGCGCAATACGAGAGCTTCCTGCTGCCGCTGTCCGTGATTCTGAGCTTGCCGGCCGGGATTTTCGGCTCCTTCCTGCTCATCAAAACCATGGGCTTGGCCAACAACATCTACGCCCAGGTGGGCCTCGTGATGCTGGTGGGCCTATTGGGCAAGAACGCCGTGCTGATTGTGGAGTTTGCGGTGCAGAAGCACGAGGAAGGCATGACGGTGCGCGAAGCGGCCATTGAAGGCGCGAAAGTGCGTTTCCGACCCATTCTGATGACCTCCTTCGCCTTCATTGCCGGCCTGATTCCGCTGGTTATTGCCCACGGCGCGGGCGCCATCGGCAACCGCACCATTGGTACGGCGGCGTTGGGCGGCATGCTGTTCGGCACCGTGTTCGGGGTGATTATCGTGCCTGGCCTGTACTACATTTTTGGTACGCTGTCCGCCGGCCGCAAGCTGATTCAGGATGAGAACGAAAACCCGCTGTCGGAGTTTGAGCCGCACGTATTAGGCTGTGTCTGAAAAGGGGTGTTATGTATCTTAGGGTATGGCAGCACGGTATGAGTTAACAGATGCCCAATGGGCCGCGGTGGAAAGCGAATTGCCCCCACAACGTCTGGGGCGCCCCCGGCGCGATGACCGCCAGCAATGGAATGCCTTACTCTGGATCCTATGCACCGGAGCGCCCTGGCGGGATTTACCAGCACGCTACGGCCCCTGGCAAACGGCGTACGAACGATTTCGCCGGTGGGCCGCTGATGGCACCTTCGAGCGGGTGTTGCACCGCTTACGCCTGCGCCTGGATGCGGCCGGCTTGTTAGACCTGGACACGTGGCTGGTGGATTCGACCACGGTGCGGGCCACCAAAAGTGCGGCGGGCGGCACGAAAAAAAAGCCCAGTGCCTCGGGCGCAGCCGCGGCGGGCTGACCAGCAAGCTGCATGTAGTCTGTGATGGCGCGGGTACGCCGCTGGCCCTGCATCTGTCGGCCGGCCAGCGGCATGATGGGCCCCAGTTTGAACCGCTTTGTGAACAGGTGCGGGTGCGTCGACGCCCACGTCAACTCCTGGCCGACCGCGGCTACGACGCGGTCCACATTCGCCACTGGCTCCGTCGTCGTCGCATCCGGGCCGTCATTCCACGTCGGCAACCAGCCGCAGGCCGTCGCTGTCGGCGGCGAGGACGGCCACCCCGAATCGAGCCAACTCGCTATGCGCGGCGCAATGTGGTGGAACGCTTCTTTGGCTCGCTCAAAGAACATCGCCGCGTGGCCACGCGCTATGAGAAACACGACGCCCATTTCCTCAGCATGGCCTCGCTGGCCTGTATCCGCCGTATTTTGCAGCATCACTTTTCAGACACAGCCTAGTTGATGAAGAAATTCCGAGCCACAGTCATGCTTAAGAAACGCATTTATCAGGGGCTGAGCGCCGCGGTGCTGGCCTTGTCGGTGGGCGCGTGCAAAATGCCCGAGCTGGCCACCAAGGCCGCCGGCCGGCCGGTACCCGCCACCTACGCCACCTCCACCCCGGATAGCACCAACACCGCCCGCAACCAGTGGCGGCAGTTCTTCACCGACCCCAACCTGGTGGGCCTCATCGATACGGCCCTGCAGCGTAACCAGGAGTTGAATATCTCGCTGCAGGAAATCCAGATTGCCCGCAACGAGGTCCAGATCCGCAAGGGCGAGTACCTGCCCTTCGTGGGTTTGGGCGCCAAGGCCGAAACGGCGCGGGCCAGCAAAAACACGCTGCAGGGCGCCACCGAGGAATCCATCAACATCCAGCCCGAGCACCGCAACCCCGACCCACTGCAGAACTACCAGATCGGGGCGTTTGCCAGCTGGGAACTGGACATCTGGCACAAGCTGCGCAACGCCCGCAAGTCGGCCGCGCTGCGCTACCTGGCCACGGTGGAAGGCCGCAACTTCACGGTCACGAACCTGATCGGCGAAATTGCCACCTCCTACTACGAGCTGCTGGCCCTGGACAACCAGCTGGCCATCGTGCGCCAGAACATCGAGCTGCAGACCAACGCCCTGGAGCTGGTGAAGCTGCAGAAGGAGTCAGCCCGCACCACCGAGCTGGCCGTGCAGCGCTTCGAGGCCCAGCTGCACAACACCCGCAGCCTGCAGTACGGCATTCAACAGCGCATCACGGAAACCGAGAACCGCCTCAACTTCCTGGCCGGCCGCTACCCCCAGCCC
This sequence comes from Hymenobacter sp. APR13, assembly GCF_000737515.1. NCBI lineage: Bacteria > Pseudomonadati > Bacteroidota > Cytophagia > Cytophagales > Hymenobacteraceae > Hymenobacter > Hymenobacter sp. APR13. The sequence continues at coordinate 3,796,533 of NZ_CP006587.1, read as the reverse complement.
ATTGCCCGCAACTCGGCGGCGTTCAATGAGCTGCTGCCCGCCCCGGTGCAGGCTGGCGTGCCGGCCCAGCTGCTGCAAAACCGCCCCGATATCCGGCAGGCCGAACAGCAGCTGGCCGCCGCCAGGCTGGACATCCAGATTGCGCGGGCCAACTTCTACCCGGCGCTGCGCATCACGGGCGGGGCTGGTTTCGGGGCCTTCAAGCCCGGGCTGCTGTTCACCACCCCCGAGAGTATGCTGTACTCCCTGGCCGGTGATTTGGTGGCCCCGCTGGTGAACCGCAACGGCATCAAGGCCCTGTACGGCAACGCCAACGCCGTGCAGATTCAGGCCGCCTACAACTACGAGCGGACCATCCTGAACGCCTACGTGGAAGTAGCCAACCAGCTGGCCAGCATCAACAACCTGCAGCAGAGCTACAACGAAAAGGCCAAGGCCGTGCTGGCTCTCAATCAGTCCACCAGCATTTCCAACAGCCTGTTCCGCTCCGCCCGCGCCGACTACACGGAAGTCCTCTTCACCCAGCGCGACGCCTTGGAATCCAAGTTCGACCTGATCGAAACCAAGATGCAGCAGCTCAACGCCTCCGTAAACGTGTACCGCGCCCTAGGCGGCGGCTGGAAGTAAGAACGTCCCGGTCCGGCGGCTCTTTCAAGCCGTCGGGCCGGTCGCCGTCAGAACGAGTAGAGACGCGACACTTCGCGTCTCCTCGTTGCTGATGTTGTTTATTGGGTGCGGTTCCGGTCGTTCAACGACGAGACGCGAAGTGTCGCGTCTCTACACCGCCACCTGCTCTTGCCACCCCGACAGCACACGTTGTCACGCTGCCACCGGACGTTGCCATGTCGTCACAACGCGTTGCCACCTCACCACCATGCGTTGTCACCTGGTCACGAAGCGTTGCCACCTCGTCACGGACCGTTGTCACCCAGCCGTAGCTTATTGACGCCTTGTCAATACGACTTGTCACTACGCCAGCCCTCATTGCCACCCCGGCAATGGGGGCTGTCACGTTAGCAACGGTCGTTGACGCGCCACCAGGGTTCGTTGCCGCGCCGGCTACCCACCCGCCTTCTTGGCCTTATAGCCTTTTTCCAGCAGCACGGCCATCACCTTGTCGCGGAAGTCGCCCTGGATGATGATTTCGCCGTCTTTGGCGTTGCCGCCCACGGCGCACTTGGTTTTGAGCAGCTTGCCCAGCGTCTGCAGGTCGGCATCCTGGCCCACAAAGCCGGTGATGAGCGTGACCTGCTTGCCACCGCGCGCTTTTTTATCGAGTTGCACGCGCAAATTCTGCTGCTGCGGGGGCAGCGTGACGGCGGCGGGCTCGTTGGTATCCTGGTATTCGAAATCGGGGTTGGTGGAGTACACCACGCCTTCCCGGCGGTTCTTATCGGCTTTCATGGCCGAAATGTAGTGCAATCAGTGCGTACAAGCCAATGCCGGCGGCAGCGACCAAGCTGATTGCTGCCCCAACAACTCATTCCCAAAAGCATAGCATAACTCATTTATAATTGCATCTTTAAGTATAGTTTACTTCCAGCTGCTGCTACTAACTATGCGTTGCCCGATGGTACCGGGCCGGCGGACGCCGCTCCGGCCGGCTCGACTATTTCGCACTGTTAAGCTTGGCCGCCCCATTCCTGCGGTGCTGCCACCGCGCCGGGCTGCACCCTCCGGCCTGGGGGGGCAGCAGCCGGCCGCTGCGGGCGTGCTACTTAGGGTGTTGGCCATCGATGCGTCTGAGGCCACGAATGGCTCTATTTTGTTTGGGTGCCTACTGGCCTTACTGGCCGTGCGGTGGCTGCGGCGCTTCCTCGACCTGCCCACCCGCATGCCTCGCCTCAGCTATTTGCTGGGCCGGATCTGGGTGCCGGGAGTGGCGCTGTTTGCGCTGTGCTTCCTGGCAGGCTGGAAGGCCGACCTCGGTGATGAGCTGTACTATCTGTTCGTGTACGTAGTTGGGGCGGCCGTGCTGGTACGCGCCCGCGACTACCGACCCGCCCGCACCCTGCTGCTGGCCCTGGCCCCGCTGGCGCTGCACGCCGCGGCCGAGCTGCTTACATTGCTCATCGGGAGCCTGTCCGGCACCTTCGGCAGCGTGCTGGAAACGGCGCAGGGCTTCGCCGTTATCTGGTTTATTACCTTCGTGGTGCTGGCCAAAAACCAGAAAAAACGCCTAGAAGCCGAGCGGCTGCAGCACGAGGAAGAAGAAAAAGCGCGCTGCCAGATGGAAGCCCAAAACGCCGAGCTGGAGCGGCTGGTGGCCGAGCGCACCGCTACGCTGCAGCAGCAGACCGAGGAGCTGCAGCAGGCCCTCACCGAGCTCAAAAACACCCAGGCCCAGCTGATTCAGAGCGAGAAAATGGCCTCACTGGGCGAGCTGACGGCCGGCATTGCCCACGAAATCCAGAACCCGCTCAACTTCGTCACCAACTTTGCCGATGTCAGTGCCGAGCTGGTGCAGGAGCTGGAGGCCGAGCAGCGCAGCCCCATCCGCAACCCCGAGCTGGAGCCCCTGCTGCTGCAGGATCTGCGCCAGAATCTGGAGAAAATCAACCACCACGGCCACCGGGCCGCCAGCATCGTGCGGGGCATGCTGGAACACTCCCGCGCCCAAAGCACCGAGCGCCAGCCCATCGACCTCAATACCCTGGCCGACGAATACCTGCGCTTGGCCTACCACGGCCTGCGCGCCAAAGACAAAACTTTCAACGCCTCCCTCCTGACCGAGCTGGACCCCGCCATCGGGCCGGTGGAGGCCGTGGGCCAGGACCTGGGCCGGGTGCTGCTCAACCTGTTCACCAACGCCTTCTACGCCGTGCAGAAGCGCCAGCTGCGGCAGCCCGTGGGCTTCGAGCCTACCGTGCGCGTGTGCACCCGGCGCCTGCCCACCGGCGACGTGCAAATCTGCGTGCACGACAACGGCGACGGAATCCCGGAGGCCGTGCGCCAGAAGGTTTTCCAGCCGTTTTTCACCACCAAGCCCACCGGCGAAGGCACCGGCCTGGGCCTCTCGCTCAGCTACGACATCATCACCAACGGCCACAACGGCACCCTCACATTTGACACCGAGGAAGGCCAGGGCACCGAGTTTGTGGTGACGCTACCAGGCGCCGCCTGAAACGCTACACGGCCACTTCCAGCGCCAGCGGGTGCAGCAGCACCTCAAAATCGGTGGCATCTTCCACGTAGTCGCCATCCACGTGGAAGCCCAGCGGCGTGGCCGACTGCACCCGCACCTGCTGCGTGGTGTGGTACACCGCCCCGCCCGAGGTGGCCAGCGTGCCCAGCGCCAGACCCAGCCCCACCCGCACCGCCCGCGGCAACGACAATCCGTCGATCAAACACACGTCCAGTAACCCGTCCTGAATGTTGGCGCGGGGCGCGATGTAGGCGTTGTTGCCGTACTGGGCGGCGTTGGCGAAGGCCAGCACGTAGCAGTGCGTGTCGAACAGCTCCTGGCCCTGCAGCGTGACTTGCACCGGCACAGGGCGGTAGCGCCGGTACTCACGCAAAGCCACTTTCACGTAGGTGCTCAGCCCGCGGGTGCCGGCCCGCGCAAACATCTTGCTCACGTGGGCGTCAAACCCCAGCCCGGCCGTGCAGAAGAACGGCCGCCCGTTGATTTCGCCGGCGTCGATGCGCTGGAAGGTGGGCTGGCAGGCGCGGCGCACGGCTCCCGGCAAGTCCAGCGGAATGTGCAGGTGGCGCGCCAGCCCGTTGCCGGAGCCGCGCGGCACAATGCCCAGCGCCGCCGCCGTGCCCAGCAGGCCGCGGGCCACTTCGTTCACGGTACCGTCGCCGCCCACGGCCACCACCACCCGGCACCCCGCCGCGGCCGCCTGCCGGGCCAGCTGCTCGGCGTGGCCGGCGTAGGCCGTAGACTGAATCTCGAACTCGGCGCCGGCCGCCGTGGCGTAGCGCGTAAGCAAAGCCGGCACATCCTCGGTGCGGTTGGTGCCGGAAGTCGGGTTCAGGATAAAGCAGATGCGCACGCGGGAGAGTAGCTGAGTAGTGGAGTAGCTGAGTAGCCGGATACCGGAGAACTTATCTGGCAAAGGTAACCGGCATTCTGCACAGCCTGTAAGCCGGCCGGGCCATGTACGCCAGTTTCCAGGCCACACGGGGTTGCACCGGCCCTACCAGCTCACAACCGGCAGTCCGGAAAGCCCTGGAACACGCACCAGCCAGACCAGGCACCTTCTTATACTCCGTTACTACCCTGCTCAGTTCCTCGTTCTGCTTCGGCAACAAAAAAGGGCTCCATTGCTGAAGCCCTTTTTTGTTGCCAAAGCAGAACAGCCTAGCCGTTCATTTTCTCGCCCAGCTTCTGGATGAGGTCGGCGGTGCGGGTGGAGTAGCCGGTTTCGTTGTCGTACCAGCCTACCACTTTCACCAGCGTACCGTTGGCCGCGGTCAGCTCCGAGTCGAAGATGCATGAGTGGGGGTTGCCCACAATGTCGATGCTCACCAGCGGGTCGGTGCTGTACTCCAGGATGCCTTTCATGGGGCCCTCAGCGGCAGCCTTCACGGCCGCGTTGATTTCCTCCTTGGTTGCCTCGCGCTTCAGCACTACGGTCAGGTCCGTGGTCGAACCGTCCGGAATAGGCACGCGCATGGCAATACCGTCCAGTTTGCCCTTCAGCTGGGGCAGCACCAGGCCTACGGCTTTGGCGGCACCGGTGCTGGTGGGGATGATGCTGTAGGCAGCGGCGCGGGCGCGGCGCAGGTCTTTGTGCGGCGCGTCTTGCAGGTTCTGGTCGGAGGTGTAGGCGTGCACCGTGGTGATGTAGCCTTTCTCGATGCCGAAAGCATCATCCAGTACCTTGGCCATGGGGGCCAGGCAGTTGGTGGTGCACGAAGCATTAGAGAGGATGGTTTCTTCGCCGGTCAGGATGTCTTCGTTCACGCCCAGTACCACCGTGGGGATGTTGCCGGTAGCAGGAGCCGAAATAACCACCTTCTTGGCACCAGCGGTGAGGTGCTGGCCAGCGCCGGCTTCGTCAACGAAGCGGCCAGTGCTTTCCAGTACCACGTCCACGCCCATCTCGCCCCAGGGCAGCAGCTTGGGGTCGCGCTCGGCCAGAGCAGCAATGTGCTTGCCGTTTACGGTCAGGCTATTCTCGTCGTAGGCCACGGTACCGTTGAAGCGGCCGTGTACGGAGTCAAATTTGAGCAGGTGCGCCAGCGTCTTGTTATCGGTCAGGTCGTTGATGGCCACGACTTCCACGTTGTCGCGCTCGAGCAGCGCTTTGAACGTCAGGCGGCCAATCCGGCCGAAGCCGTTGATGGCAACTTTGATTTTAGCCATAGTTGTATGGGGAATGGGGAGTGTATCGGCCCGGGAGGGGCCGGTGAAAACGCGCAGCGAAGGTAACGGGCTCTGGGTACTTCGCCAAATCGGGTGCCTTCTACGGGCTGATGTGGGTTTTTTGAAAAAATTTACCCCTGACAATCAAGCGGTTTTCCCTATTGAGGCAAAAATTTTATTACCCACCCCTTGCCTGCTGGCAGGCGCCTCCTATCTTTGCACCACCAAAACGGAAAACGCCGTTTGAAATGGTCCGTTCGTCTAGGGGTTAGGACAGTAGATTTTCATTCTACCAACAGGGGTTCGATTCCCCTACGGACTACGAAAGCACCCGCTCTGATTCACTTCAGAGCGGGTGTTTTGCTTTTCGGGCCACCGGAGGCGGGCGGGCTTTCGCGGAGGTTTCTTTACTTGCCTCCATGACTCTCCCTTCCTCTGCTGCGCTCAGCGCGCGCTACACTGCATTCTGGCACTGGTTTTCCCAGCACGAACAGGCTTTCTTCCGCGTGGTGCAGGAAGGCACCCTGATTCCCGAAGACTTTTTTGCCCTGCTTACGCCGGCCCTCGACGAGGTCAGGGAAGGCTTCTATTTCCAGACGGGTATGCTGACGGACGACACGGCGGAGCTGGTTTTCTCGGCGGAGGGGGCACTTGACCTGATCGGGCTTGTGGAAGAGCTGGTGGCCGCGGCACCGGCGCTACCGGGCTGGAAGTTTACGGCCCTGAAAACGGCAAGTGACATTTCAGGCATATCCATCAACATGGCCGGCTTCGAGTTCAATGCCGACACCCTCCACTTTTACCCTAACGACGACCCGGCTTACCCCGACGAAATCAGCCTGGTACTGGTGCACCCGCACTTCACGGAAGCCGACAGCACCACCGTCCGGAACGGGGCGCTCATCTTTCTGGAAACTTATCTGGGTGAGCTCGGCTTTGCCACCTCCATCGACCAGATAACGGTGACAGGGCCCGCGGATGCTCAGCAGCCGCTTATTGCCATTACCAAGCTGCAGGATTATCTGCTGTGGCGGCAGAAAGAGTTCATTGAGAAGTATGAGGGCCAGTACCACGGTACTACCGACGACACGTACACCAGCTTTCAGGCTGAGCTGGGAAACGGCAATAAGCTGTTTGCCATTATGAACACCGATCTGCTAGCCTGGGAAGCCAAAGCCTCGCACCCGTGGATAGTAGTAGTGATGGTGACCTATGAGGATATCAACAACAGCGGTATGCCCGACGATGAAACGTACGCGCTGCTCGACACGCTGGAAGATGAACTACTGGCCGAGCTACCAGACATCGGAGGGTACCTGAACCTGGGCCGTCAGACAGCTGACAGCCAGCGGGAAATCTATTTTGCCTGCCGGGATTTTCGCAAGCCGTCGAAGGTACTCTACCTGTTGCAAACCCAGTACGCCAGCACGTTGGAGGTGACGTATGAGATATATAAGGACAAGTATTGGCAATCGTTCGAGCGGTTTGGCGTGGCCTAATCCTGTTTAGCGGTTCCTACTCCTCCATATCCGGCAATACCCTCTGCAGCGGCTTAACAGATTAGGTCTTCATGATGGTGAGTAACGTAACCCTGACTGCGCGGTAATGGCCGGCGCGGTAAGAAAACTGCGCAGAAATACTAATGGCTGAGCGTTGGTTTCTCCCGTAAACCAAGGGGTTCACCATTCCAAACGGCCCATGTCCCGTACCCTTATTGTCTCGAACCGCCTGCCCACGAAAATCCTGCGGACTGAAGAAAGCCTCACGTTTCAGCCCAGCGAAGGCGGGCTGGCTACCGGCCTCGGCTCCATCTATCAGCAGGATGACAACGTGTGGGTGGGCTGGCCGGGGCTATACGTGGAGGATGCCGCCGAAGAAGCCTACGTCTGCGAGCAGCTGGCCCAGAACAGCATGGTGCCGGTGTTTCTCACCGAAACCGAAATCCGCGACTTTTACGAGGGCTTCAGCAACTCCACGCTCTGGCCTACCTTCCACTACTTCACGCAGTACGCCACCTACGAGCAAAGCCACTGGGAGGCCTACGTGGCCGTGAACGAGAAATTCTGCCGCGCCGTGCTGGAGCTGGCCGGCCCCGACGACACCATCTGGATCCACGACTACCAGCTGCTGCTGCTGCCGGCCCTGCTGCGCCAAGCCCGCCCCGACTGCACCATCGGTTTCTTCCTGCATATTCCGTTTCCGTCGTACGAGCTGATTCGGGTGCTGCCGTGGCGCCGGGAGCTGCTGCAAGGTATGCTGGGGGCTGACCTGATCGGCTTCCACACCTTCGGGTATATGCGCCATTTCCTGAGCGCAGTGTCGCAGCTGCTGGGCATGTCTTCGCAGAATGGGCAGATTGAAACCGGCACCCGCACGGTGCTGGTGGATGCCTTCCCGATGGGCATCGACTACGAGCGGTTTGTGGCGGCGGCAGCATCAGAGGCAGCTGTCCGGCACGAGGCCAACTACCGCGAGGCCCTGCGCGACGTGCGCGTGATTCTGAGCATCGACCGCCTCGACTATTCTAAGGGCATTGCCCAGCGCCTGCGCGCCTTCGAGCTGCTGCTGCAGCGCTACCCCGAGTGGCGCGAGCAAGCCAGCCTGCTGATGGTGGTAGTGCCCTCCCGCGACCAGGTGGCTCAGTACGCTAGTCTAAAAGAGGAAATTGACGAGCTGGTGGGCCGCATCAACTCGCGGTACCGCACCATCTCATGGACCCCAATCCACTACTTCTACCGCTCTTTTCCGCTGGAAGAGCTGGCTTCCTTCTACCGCCTGGCCGAAGTGGCGCTGGTGACGCCCATGCGCGACGGCATGAACCTGGTAGCCAAAGAATTTGTGGCCAGCAAAGCCGACCAGCGCGGCGTGCTGATTCTGAGCGAGCGGGCCGGGGCAGCGCGGGAGCTGTCGGATGCCCTCATCATCAACCCCACCGATACCGGCCAACTGGCTGAGGCCATGCACGATGCGCTGGTGATGCCCGAGGAAGAGCAGATTCAGCGCATGAGCGCCATGCAGGCTTTGGTGCGCCAGTACAACGTGTTTGCCTGGACGCAGCTGTTCATGGACCGACTGGCCTACACCAAGATCAAGCAGCACACGCTGGCCACTGAAACCCTCACACCCACGGCCACGACGCAGCTGCTCAGTGAGTACCATGCAGCCCCCTCGCGCCTGCTGCTGCTCGACTACGACGGCACGCTGGCCCCCTTCCACCCCGATCCGCAGCGCGCCCGCCCCGACCAGGAGCTGCTGCTGCTGCTCAAGGCCCTGGCCGACGTGCCGCAGAACCGGGTGGTGGTCATCAGTGGCCGCGACCGGGCCACGCTGCAAACCTGGCTGGGGCATCTGCCCATCGACTTCATTGCCGAGCATGGCGTGTGGCTGCGGCCAGCCGGCGAGGACTGGCAGCTGTTCCAGACCCTCAGCAACGACTGGAAACCCGAAATCCGCTCGATTCTGGCGCTGTACGTGGCCCGCACGGCCGGCTCGTTTATCGAGGACAAGGACTACTCGCTGGTGTGGCACTACCGCCGCGCCGATGCCGAGCTGGGGGCCGTGCGCGCCCGCGACCTGCTTAACCACCTCACCTTCATGACCTCCAACGGCGATTTGCAGGTGATGGAGGGCAATAAAGTCATCGAAATCAAGACAGCCGGCATCCACAAGGGCTCGGCCGCCGCCCGCTGGCTGGCCACCTACCAGCCGGGCTTTACGCTGGCCATCGGCGACGACCGCACCGACGAGGATACGTTCCGGGCCATGCCACCCGAAGCCTACACCGTGAAGGTGGGCACCACCTCCCGCTCGCTGGCCCGCTACCACGTAGCCGGCACCCCCGACGTGCGCCGGCTCCTGCGCCAACTGTTGTAGTAGCGCGAACTTTGTAGTTCGCGCTCCTCGCACCGCTCGGACTATTCCGTTGTTACGGTGCGGTGACGCGAACTACAAAGTTCGCGCTACTGCTCCCCGCCAAGCCCCGGCGGGGCGCCACCTTGCCCAAGCGGCCAGGGTAGCGCCCCGCCGGGGCTTGCTATTGCCCGCGCTTGTAGCTTTGCTGCCGGTAGTTCGCCCCCAGCACTGGAAAACCTGTCACACCTTACCTGTCACCTATCACTTGTCTCCTATCACCTCAAACTTGCTGCTGATTGACGACCTCCCGGTGGAAGTCGTGCGCAAGAATATCCGGACGCTGCGCCTGAGCGTGCACATGCCCGACGGGCGGGTGCGGGTAGCCGTGCCGCTACGTACGCCCGATGCCACCATCCGGGAGCTGGTGCTGGCCCGCCGCGCCTGGATTGAGAAGCACCAGACCCGCTTTGCGGCGCGCGAGGTGGCACCGGCTCTCACCTACGTTTCGGGCGAGCTGCATGCGTATCAGGGGCAGGCGTATGTGCTGCAGGTACAGGACTCTGAAGGCGCGCCTAAAGTAGTGCTACTGCCCAACGCCGAGCCCCCTATCCTGACGCTGCACATCCGGGCCGGCAGCACCGTGGAGCAGCGCCGCAAGGCGCTGGATGGCTGGTACCGGCAGCAGCTCCGCCAGCAGCTACCGGCGCTGCTGGCTGCCTGGCAGCCCGTGGTGGGGGCGCAGGCCAGCAGCTGGGGCATCAAGCAGATGAAAACCCGCTGGGGCACCTGCAACATTCAGGCGCGCCGCATCTGGCTGAATCTGGAGCTGATCAAGCGGCCCCTGCCCTGCATGGAATACGTGGTGGTGCACGAACTAACCCACCTGCACGAGCGGTACCACAACGCCCGCTTCTGGGGCCTGATGGACCAGTTCATGCCCGACTGGCGCCAGCACAAAGCCGAGCTCAACCGCGTTCACCTACGCGCCGCCGACGCGGATTAAAATGCCTAGAACACAAGTAAACGGCCAGCTTCTCGCTTAGAGAAGCTGGCCGTTTTACTTTAAGTTACAGCTGATCTTACACGAAAGTCGGGCGGTCCAGCTTTTTGGAGATGCGATAGGCGGCATTCACGAGGCCCACGTGGCTATAGGCCTGCGGGAAGTTGCCCCACTGTGAGCCGGTTTTGGCGTCCACGTCCTCCGAGAGCAGGCCCAGGTGGTTGGTGTAGGTGATGAGCTTCTCGAACTCGCGAACGGCATCATCGAGGCGGCCGACGCAGGCCAGCGTCTCGACGTACCAGAAGGAGCAGATCAGGAACGTGGTTTCGGGCGTGCCGAAATCGTCGGGGTGGCGGTAGCGGTAGAACAGGCCTTCGGGCGTCATCAGCTCTTTTTCCAGGGCCTGCAGGTGACGGTGGGCGCGCTCGGTGGTCGGGTCGAGGTAGCCCATCATGATCAGCTGCAGGGTGCTGGCGTCGAGGTGGGGCGAGCCGATGGCGTTGGCATAGGCTTGGTGCTCTTCGCTGAAGCATTGCTCAACCCGCTCTTCGGCGGCGTGCATCAGGCGGGTGGCCAGGGCCTCCATTTCGGGGTTCTGGAGCGCCTGGGCCACCTTACGGGCGGCGTGGCTGCCGGCCCAGTGAAACAGGTAGGTGTAGCAGTGATACTGCGCAATGTGGCGGAACTCCCACAGGCCGGCGTCGGGCTGGTCCATGGTTTTCTCGATCATGCGCAGCGTGTCAAACACCATCTTCTCCGGGCTGTTGCGCTCGGGGCTCTGGAAACGGGCATCCACGTAGAGCGGCAGCAGCGCCACCAGAATCTGGCCGTACACATCGTTCTGGATATGCGTGAAGGCGTCGTTGCCGATGCGCACGGGCTGGTTGCCGAGGTAGCCGGCCAGCGGCAGCTCGTGCTCAGTCAGCTCCGAGGCGCCGCTGATGCCGTAGAGCGGCTGGTACTTGTCGCCGCTGACCTTGCTGGTGATGTTGGCGATGTAGTGGAAATACCGCTCCATCTCCTCGAAATGCCCGATGTTGTTGAAGGCCGTGAGCGTGTAGAACGTGTCGCGCATCCAGCAGTAGCGGTAGTCCCAGTTGCGGGTGCTGCCGGGCGCTTCGGGCAGGCTGGTGGTGCTGGCCGCAATGATGGCGCCGGTGTCTTCGTACTGGTGCACCTTGAGGGCCAGCGCCGACCGAATCACGGCCTGCTGGTGGAAGTTGCTGATGGTGGTGCTTTTCACCCACTGGCGCCAATAGTCGGTGGTGGCGCGCAGAAACCGCTCGGCGGTGCTGCCCAGCGCGGCTTCCAGCGGCGCGCCATAGGTGAGCACCAGGTAGCGGGTTTCGCTGAGCACGAAGTCCTCGCCATCGGTGATGTAGGTGAGCGGGATGTCGGTAGTGAGGCGGATTTCCTCTTCCAGGCCCAGATAGGCAATGTGGTTGGAGCTGCGGCGGCGCGTAAGGCGGGTTTCGCCATAGTTGCCCACCGGGTTGCAGCTCACGCGGATACGGGGCGTGCCAGCCAGCGGCTCCAGCTTCCGGATCATCATCAGCGGCTTGTAGTAGCGCTCATACTGCGGAAAGCGCGGTGCGAAGTCCGTGACGCGGTAGCGCCCGTCTTCACTCCCGATTTCGGTGCACAGCACGTTGGTGTTCTGCTCGTAGTATTGGTGCGACTCGAACTGGCCGGGCGCGGCCGGTTTCACGCTGAACTCGCCGCCCTTCTGGCCGTCGAGCAGGTCGCCGAACACAAAGCTGCTATCAAAGCGGGGCCAGCACATCCAGGCCACCGAGGTATCCTTGCGGATGAGAGCCAGGAAGGCGCAGTTGCCAATCAGGCCCATGTCGTAGGTATGTTTGATCATGCTGGTTTTCAGTTGCTGGTTGTTGGTTTCGGAGCCCTGCGGCGGGCCGGCGGGCCCTGCTCCCGGCCGCGGCCGGCCTGTGGTAGTACCCCACATAGGCGGCCGGGGTTGTCCTGGCCATAGCCGCCGGAGTTGCGTACAGGCATCCTGTGGCCGGGAGTTGGCGGGCCGGTACAGCCCCATTTATGCTGCCCAAAGCCCGCTTCCCATCCGCCTTCACCCACCTGATCGACTGCCTGTTATCTGCATATGCCCGAGTCTTCTGCGCCGCGCCGCGGCACCCACTGGCCCCTCTATCTTTCCTTGAGTTTCCTAGTGGCCCTGGTGGCCGCCTATTTTTTCTGGCCGGCTTTTCAGGAAGCGGCCCAGGAAGGTTTCCGGGTGCTGAAAAGCGGCGAGCAACGCCAGATTGCCGACTGGATGGCCCAGTTTGGCAACTGGGGCCCGGTGGTGCTGGTAGGGCTGATGGTGGTGCAGATGTTTTTGTTTGTGGTGAACGTGGTGGCCCTGATTCTGGTAGCCATTCTAGCGTACGGGCCGTGGTGGGGCTCTTTGCTGGCGCTGGCCGGCGTGGTGGCCGCCTCCACGGTGGGCTATGGGCTGGGCCGCGCCCTCGGCGAGTCGTTCGTGAGCCGCCTGCTGGGCCGCTCCACCGAGAAAAAGGTCATCGACATCGTGCACCGTTACGGCGTGTGGGCCATCGTCATTGCCCGCCTCTCCCCGGCCCTCTCCGACGACGCCATCAGCTTTGTGGCGGGGGTGGCGCGCATGGGATACTGGAAATTTATGGCCGCCACCGTGGCCGGCGTAGTGCCGCTGATTGCGCTGCTGGCCTACCTCGGCGAAGAAAGCAACCGCCTGAAAACCGGACTGCTATGGGTGTCCGGGGTGAGCCTGGTGCTGTTCGGCGGGTACGTGTGGTGGGACCGGCGCCGACAAAAATCTCACTAAATCATTGCCTGGGACTTGCAGGATACATTTTTAGTGCCTTATCTTTGCATCACCAAAACGGAAAAAGCCGTTTGAAATGGTCCGTTCGTCTAGGGGTTAGGACAGTAGATTTTCATTCTACCAACAGGGGTTCGATTCCCCTACGGACTACGAAAGCACCCGCTCTGATTCACTTCAGGGCGGGTGTTTTGCTTTTTGCGGTATTGCTATTGGCCGAAACAATCAGGGCCGGCCTCCCATCGGAAGGCCGGCCCTGATTAATTTCGGAGGCAATGAAACCCTGGGCCGGCTACCTGCGGCGCGAAGCCAGCAGCCAGACGCCACCGGCCAGCAGCGCCAGAATACCGCCTACCACGGCGGCAGTGGGCACTTTGGGCTGCGAGGGCTGCAACTGCCGCTGGTCGGCCGCAAAAGTGTCGGACAGGCCGTGGCCGCTGGTGGCGGCCAGAATGAGCCGGGTGGCTTCTTCGGGCTGGTCCCACTGCGGAAAGTGGCCGCAGTTGTCGAACCAATACAGGCGGGCATCCGGGAACTTGGCCAGCGCCAGCTTGGCCTGGCTGGGCAAACACACCCGGTCCTGCCGGCCCCAGCCAATCACCAGCGGCTCCGAAATGCTGCCTTTGGGCGCGGCCTGCTGCTTTTCGCCGTGGGCCAGCCGGTCGAGCAGTTCCTCGAAGACGGGCGTGTTGGCGAAGGTGCGCATCTCCTCCTGGGCCTGCCGGGCATCCACGGCCCAGGGCCGGGCCGAAAACTGGGGCAGCAGCACGGTGCGGCCCACAGCCGAGCCAGCCAGCAGTGGCATGACCGGCTGCAGCGCCTTCACCAGCTTCACCGAAACCGACACGGAGTGATAGAAAAACGGAATTTCCCAGCCCTGCCAGAAGCCACCGGGGTCCAGCGACACCACCGCCCCTACCACGCCGCCGCGCCGGGCCAGCTCCAGCACGAGGCGGGCGCCCATCGAGCTGCCCACGGCATCAATCCCGAGCAGGTTGTGCTGGGTGAGGAAGGCCGTAAGGGCGTCGGCGAAGGTGCGGATGGAGTTTTCGCCGGCAAGCGGGGGCGTTTTGCCATGGCCGGGCAGGTCGACGGCCACAACGTCGCGCTCGGCGGCCAGGGCGTCGATGATGGTGTTCCAGGAGCGCCAGCTCCCCCCGATTCCGTGTACCAGCAGCAACGGCCGACCGGCTCCGCGCCGGATGTAATTCAGATCCATAGAGAAAACGAAAACGGATGAGTGCCCAAAGCAGCCGGCGCAGAAAATGGCCCGGCCGCCGGGCCTTCTTTGGGTTTACTGCAGATTCCGCTATTTGTTCGGGCGGCGGCGCCAGCCAACGGCCGCACCGTGCGCCACAAAGAGCAGGGCCGGCCGAGGCAACAGCCTCACCAGCCGCCACACCCCGAAATCAGGCAACTTTTCCTGTTCGGTTCGGGGCGCGGGGGCTTACCTTTGCGGGCTTACGGGCGGCCGGCCATTGCCAGCTACCCCGCTGATTGCTCATCTCTTTTACGCCGACCACCCGTGCGCCTTTCTCCGGGATTCCGCCTTTTGCGCCACCTGGCGCTGCTGTTGCTGCTGCTGTTCACCCCTTTTGCAGCGGCCGTGGCGCAAAGCGGCGCCGCCGAGCCGGGCCTGCTCGTGCGCGACCTGGCCCTGCGCACCGACACCACCCGTTACCTGCTCAGCCGCCACACGGTGCTGGTGCAGAACGAGCCCAGCCTGTATTTCTTCTACCGCCAGGAAGATGAAACCGCCGAGCTGGAGGTGTATCCCGCCGGCCGCGGCAGCCGGCCGCTGCGGCTGGTGCGCTCCGCCGATTTTTTGCTGCTCGACTCGCTGACGGCCGCCACCGGCCCCGCTGGCCCCTACTACCGCGCCAAAGTGCGGTTCAAGGAGCTGACGGCGGCACGGTTTCTGCGCCTCACGTTCTCGCAGGCCGCCGACTCGGTGGGCGCGCCGGCCCGTACCCAGACCGTGAGCTTGCTGCCCGTGACGCGCACCACGCTGGAGCTGCGGGCCGCCGACCCGGAGCTGTTTGTGGGCGAGGAAAAGGTGTTCGAGCTGAGCTCCAACAACCTGAAGAACATCCGCACCACCGCCGACTGGACCAAGGGGCGCGACATCGACTACCGCATTACGCAGGAGCAGGGCGGGCTGCGGCTGCACGTGCTGCCTAACGCCACCGGCACCCGCCTGCTCACGGTGCAGCCCCAGACCGAGCGCCCCTTCCTCACCGACAACAACCGCCGCGTGAGCTACGCGCTGCCGCCCATCCGGCAGGAATTCACGGTGAAAGCCTCGCGGCTGCGCTTTCTGAGCGTCGATAAAAAGGAAATTACGCTCGACGAGGTATCCAGGCGCAAGGGCGTGGAGCTGATTCTCGACAACGGCCGCACGTTTGACCTGAAGCGCACCTACCGCATTGAGGAGCAGGAAGAAGCTGGCGGCTCGCTGGTGGCCGAGCTGTTTACGCGCCAGTACCTCACCAACGACCGGGTGCTGTGCTGGCTGCGCGTGTACAACACCCACCGCCAGACCGACAGCTACCTATACATCAAGGAAAACGACCAGGCCAAGTACATCACCAACTTCAACATCTCGCCCAAAACCACCATCACGGCCGTGAGCGTGCGGCACCGGGGCGGCGACTGGACCAGCAGCCCAAACGTGAACCCCGGCGAGACGGTGGACGTGCGCCTGGAGGGCGAGTCGTTGGCGCGGGCGCGGTTCCACTTCGAGGACGTGCAGGTGATTCCGTCGGACTCCAGCGTGCGCTCCGACGCGGCCGTGGTGTACCGCGTGCAGGTGCCCGTCACCATCGACAAGAAGCGCATCACCATCTTCAACGCCGGGCAGGCCACGGGCTATAGTTTGGCCGTGCGCGAGTTTCAGCGCCCCCACCCGCTGGACTTTGTGAGCGTGACCTTTGGCGAGGCACCACGGCCCGTGACGCGCCTCAACGGCCCGGTACTGTATGACCGCACGGTGAGCGACGTGGTGTTTGGCTTCAACAGCGGCGGCATCGACTCCGACAAGCAGCTGTTTGGCAAGCAGTACCTGATTTTCGACATCCGGACCCAGAACGCTAAGGGCGAGCTGATTGAGATGCGCACCGTCGACAACGTGGTGGTGTGCCCTGATGACAACTCGGTGCGGGCCGCCTTCTACCAGGACAAGCAGTGCCAGGTGGGCAACATCAGCCTCAACAGTTTGCTGGGCGCGCGCAAAACCTACGCCCTCGACGACTGGAGCACCATCATCGTGACGGTGCGCCACAACCCGGCCCAGTACCAGGAGGCGGGCTTCTCGCAAAAGCTGGAACTGGTGCTGCAGCGCCGCGTGAAATTCGACATCGACATCAGCTTTCCGGCCGGTTTGCTCACCAAGCAGCTCAACGCCAAAAGCGGCGAGAGCAACAACTACACGGCCTTTAGCGGCATCAGCCTGGCCACGCTAGCGCAGTTCAGCTTCTACCACCCCACCAAAATCAACAAGCTGCGGCCCTACAAGGTGGGCGCCGGCTTCGTGGCCCTGAACGCCTTCAACCTCAACCCCAACAGCACTGCCGGCCGCGACCTGGGCATTGTGGTGCTGGGCTCCGTCTACCCCACCCGCTCCGACGCCAAGCTCACGTTCCCGCTCTACCTGGGCGGCGGCTACCTCGTGAGCACCGGCCGCCTGTTCTTCCTCTTCGGCCCCGGCATTGGGGTGAGGCTGTAGGAACGTCATTCCGAGCGAAGCGGAGCGTAGTCGAGGAATCTCGTTAGTGTAGTAATTACCATTACAATGTCAGCACGCGAGATTCCTCGGCTGCGGCTCCGCACACTGGCTTGATGCGCCACATGCTCGGAATGACGTTCTACCATAATTCTACCGCACGGGCAGCTCGATGCTGATGATGGTGCCCTGGCCGGGGCGGGAGGCAATGTTGAGGGTGCCGCCCAGCAGGCCTACCCGGCTGTGGATGCCCGGCAACCCGATGCCGGGCAGCGCGTCGGGCAGAGGCTCGGGGTTGAAGCCGTAGCCGTTGTCTTCCACCGAAATGGAGAGCTGGTCGGCTTCGCGCACCACGTGAATAAAGGCCTCCTGGGCGCCGGCGTGCTTGATGATGTTGTTGAACAGCTCCTGCACCATGCGGTACACGGCCACTTCCAGCAGTTTCGGCAGCGGTGCTTCCAGCCCCGTAACGTGCAGCGACGCTTTCAGACTGGCCCGCGGAATACGCCGGATCAGCTCTCCCAGCGCGTATTCCAGCCCAAAGTCTTCCAGAATGCCGGGCGTCAGCTCGAAGGAGATGGTACGCGTCATCCGGATGGCGTCGTCGAGCAGCGTCAGGCTCTTGTCGCGGTTGGCGTCGGTGGAGCGTTGCAGGTGCAGCTTGGTGGCGTAGAGCAGCTGGCCTACGCCGTTGTGCAGGGCCTCGGCAATGCGCTTGCGTTCGGCTTCCTGGGTGGTGAGAATGGCCGAAAGCACCTCCTGCTGGCGGGTGAGCTGCAGGCGGGTGGCTTGCTCCTGCAACCGGTTGCGCTCCGTCACGTCGCGAACAACCAGCAGCAGACCGGTAGCCGCCTGCCCTTCACTGCGCAAGGGCACTAAGTAGGCATCGTAGTGGCCGGGATGATTGACGTAGGCAACATTGGCCCGCATGATTCGCTCGCCGGTGTCCAGCACGTGCTGAACGGTTTCGGGGCCCATGATCCTGGCGAAGTGCGGAAACAGCTGGAAAATGTTTTTCCCGAGCACCTGCCCCTCCTGCTGGCCGGAGTAAAGCTCTGCCTCCCGGTTCCAGGCCGTTACGCACGCGTCTCGGTCGAGCGCCACGATGGTATCCACGCTGTTGTCGAGCAGGCTTTTAGTGAATTCCTTTTCGGTGCGCAGCTGCTCACGCGCCGCCCGTTGCGCCGTAATATCGCGCCACACCACATGGATCAGCTGCTCGCCGCTCACATTGATGTTGGTGAGTACGATTTCCAGCCACATTGCTTCCCCATGCAGGTTGTAGCGGTACCACTCAAAGCGGTTGGTGCCCTCACGGCGCAATGTCTGATGTTGGCGCTGAATCACGTCCTCCGACCGCTCGCCATCGGGCTGAAACTCGGGCACCAGGTACGTAACGGGCTTGTTCAGCAATTGCTCCTTGGCTGTGGCACCCACCATGCGCAGGGCGGCTTCGTTGCAATCCACGATGTGCAGGTCGCTCACCAGCAGTACGGCATCGGCGCTTTGCTCAAACAGGCGCCGGAACCGGGCCTCACTGGCCGCCAGTGCGTCGCGGGTCAGGCGCCGGTCGGTCACGTCGAGCAGCGCCACGCGGTACTGCGGCTCGTGCTCGGTAGGCGGGCCCTGGCTGCCTTCGAGCAGCGCATACCAGGCCGTATTATCCTGCCGGCGCATCTCCAGCTCGCAAGTGTGGCGCAAGTCCGATGCCTGTAGCTGCTGCAGAAAGTCGGCGCAGGCTACCCGGTCAGCTTCGGCCACAAACAGGGCCAGCCGCCGCCCCACCAGCCGCTGCCGGATGCTACCCAGCTGTTGGGCGGCCCGCAGGTTGAGCTGCCGGATAGTGCCGTGTGCGTCCAGCGTGAGGTAGCCAACGGGCGCAAAGTCGTAGAGATTGACAAACTCGGCGCGGGCACTCTCGGCCTCGGCCTGCGCCAGCAGCAGTTCCTCGTACTGCATTTCCAGCTCTATCTGGTGGGTTTGCAGTTCGTGCACCAGCCGCTGTACTTCGTCGGGGCTTTTGTCGGTAACGGCTTGCGTGACGAGGTAGCGGCGCTTTTCGGCCCGCTCGCGCAAGGCCAGCAGGGCCTCATGGGAGGTATGAAATGGCGGTAAGTCGTGTTCGTCGTTCATAGCGCCGTACCTAGCTGCCCCTGGCAGGCAGAATTTTCAGAGTCCACATAGTATTTATATTTATGCCTGCCTTTACGCTACGGCCTGGCCGGAGTTATTGGCGGGGCTGCACGCCCAGCAATATGTGGCCGGTAGGCCGGCCTTCGCTAAGAATACGCCGGCCATAAAGCAACACCAGTTGCTGGCCGGTTTCCGGAAACGGCACCTGCAGGCCGAAATCGTCGAAGCCATCGGTGGTGCCGTCCAGCAGTTGCCGGAGCTGCTGGTACAGGGCCTGCTGCTGCCAGGCACCCTTGCCAAGCCCGCCCAGCTCATGCCCTTTCACGGCCGCGGCCTCCACCCCAAACGTGGTGGCAAAGGCCTGGCTGACCGTGAGAATGCGGAGCTGCTTGTCGAGCACCAGCAGCGGCTCGCGCACGGTTTCCACAATGCTTTCGGCCAAGCGGCGGCTGGCCTGCATCTGCTGCTCCAGCTGCTTCATGGTCGTCACGTCGGTGAAGGTGATGACCGCGCCGCTGATGTAGTTTTCGAGGGTGCGGTAGGGCAGAATGCGCATGGCGTACCAGTCGCCGGCAGTGGTCTGGATGGTGGCCTCGGCACTGACGAGGCGGTCGAGCACCTGCTGCACGGTGGCGGCCAGGTTGTCGTAGCGCAGGTTGCTGGCGAAGTGCGTGATGGGGCGTCCTACGTCGGAGGGCAGCAGCGAAATAATGCGGCCGACCGGCGGTGTGAACCGCTTGATGAGCATGTCGTTGTCGAGGAAGATAGTGGCTATTTCCGTGGCATCGAGCAGGTTTTTCATGTCGTTGGCGGCCTGGCTCAGCTCCTCGGTTTTGCTCAGGTACTGCATGTTGAGGGTCATGAGCTCCTCGTTGAGGCTCTGCATTTCCTCTTTGTTGGTCATGGCCTCCTCGTTGGTGCTTTGCAGTTCCTCGTTGGCACTTTGCAGCTCCTCGTTGGTGCTTTTGAGCTCCTCCAGGCTGCTTTCCATTTCCTCGATAGTGGTCTGGAGGCGGTGGCGGGTGTGCTGCAGCTCTTTTTCGAGGGCGGTTACCAGGTCGGCGCGGGTGGCGCTGGCGGTAGCAGTGGGCTTGCCCTGGCGCACCCGGCGCGGCGTTTCCACATCCTCAAACGACACCAGCAGCAGCCCGCTCAGCAATTCCGGCGCGGCCAGATACGTCACCCGCAGGCGCAGCAGCTGGTAGCCGGCCTCGGTTTTCACCCGCAGCCCTTCGCTCACCACACTCTGCTGCTCGTGGCTGGCCCGGTGCACGGCGTCGCTGATTTCGAAGCGCAGCTCGTCGCGGGCCATATCGAAGATGTTCATGCCGCTCAGGCCGGGGGCCGGCTCCAGGTAGCGGCCGGTGCGCCCGTTCACAAACAGGATGTCGCCTTTGGCATTGACAACCACGGCCGGTGGCGCAAAGGCTCCGAGCAGGGTGCGTTGCACCAGGCTGGCAAACAGGCCGTCGCGGCGAGGGGTGGCTGGGGTCATAGCAAGAGAGTTAGCGGGCAGCGCCACCGGCGCCTGTTGCCCCGAAGCAAACGGGAAATTGGCCAGCCGCACCAGAGAAGCGGCGCCTTCGGCACGGCGCGAAATCTTCCATTTCACGTCCAGCGGGACAAACAGATCCTGGAAGCCGGTGAGGTTTTCACTGGGCCCCAGAAACAGCAGGCCATTGGGGTTGAGGGCGTAGTGGAAGATGGGAATCAGGTTTTTCTGCAGCTCCGCGCTCAGGTAGATAAGCAGGTTGCGGCAGCACAGCAGGTCCAGCTTGGTGAATGGAGCGTCTTTGTTGAGGTTGTGCAGGGCAAACACCACCGAGTCGCGCACTTCCTTGCGGATCTGGTAGGAGTCGCCATCAAGCTTATGAAAAAAGCGCCGCAGCCGTTCCGGGCTTACATCGGCGGCAATGTTGCTGGTGTAGAGGCCAGCCCGGGCTGCTTCAATTCCTTCCGTGCTGATGTCGGTGGCGAAGATCTGCAGACTCAGGTTGCGGCCCGGCTCGGCTTCGAAGCACTCCAGCAGCGTCATGGCCAGCGAGTAGGCTTCTTCGCCGGTAGAGCAGCCCGGAGCCCACACCCGCACCGTGGTGCCCGAGGGCACCTGCCGCAGCATGGGCTGCAGGTGGCGCTTAAGCGAGGCAAAGGCCTCCCCGTCGCGGAAGAACTTCGTGACGCCGATCAGCAGCTCTTTGAACAGCAGCTCCACTTCCTCGGGGCTATGCTGCAGGTAGCGCACGTAGTGCGTGAACTCGCGGATCTGGTGGCCGTTCATGCGCCGTTCAATCCGGCGAAACACGGTGTTGCGCTTGTAGAACGAGAAGTCGTGGCCGGTCTGGTTGCGAATCAGGATAAATATTTTCTGCAGCGCGTGGGCGGGCATGCCCCCCTGTGCCTCCGCCGGAGTGGCGCGCAAGGGCCGGCGCAGCGGCGGCTGGCGCCCATACTCCAGCAGGTGGGCTGGCATATCGGCGGCGGGCAGCACAAAATCCACGAATTCGGTGGCAATGGCGGCGCGGGGCATGCTGTCGAACTCAGCTTCCTCGGGTTCCTGTACCATCACCATCCCAAAGTTTTCCATCACCATCTTCAGGCCAATGCTGCCATCGGCGCCCATGCCCGACAGGATGATGCACACGGCCCGGTCGCGGGCATCTTTGGCCAGGCTTTGCAGAAAGTAGTCGATGGGCAGGCGGCGGCCGGGGGCCTGGGTGAACTCGAACAGGTGCAGCGCCCCGTGTAGCAGCGACATGTCGCGGCCGGGCGGAATGACGTACACGTGGTTGGGGCGCACCTTCATCCCATCGGTCACCTCGTGCACGGGCAGGGCTGTAAAGTGCTGCAGCACGCGGGTCAGCTCGCCATCTTGGGTGGGCATCTGGTGCGTGACGATAATATAGGCCAGGCCACTATTGGGCGATACGGCCCGCAGAAAGTGCTCGAGGGCCACGAGGGAGCCGGCCGAGCCGCCCAGGCATACGATAGGAAAGCTGAGGACACCACCCATCGAGCCCACCGCAAGAGGCCCCGCCTGCACATCCAGCCGGCCGCTGCCAGCAGCAACGGCTGATCTGGAAGTACTTGTTTCGCCGGCATTCGACGCGCTGGGAGTCTGCATAAACTATGGATCAGATGCCGGAGAAAGAACAGGCATACTGCAAAGGCAGCGCCCAAAAGTAACCAGAAAGCCGGGCCTTCCTACCCCCGGCTGAGCAGATATCCGTTTCGCAAAATCAAGCTCAACAGGCAGCCAAACGGCTTTTTCGCCCGTACCAACTATATGACTGCAGCCTGACTACTGGTTGGCCAGCCACGCTTGATACTGTATGAACAATCCCTCCCCCGCGTCTCCCCACCTGATTGTTGTTGGCACTTCGTCTGGCGGTCTGCAGGCCCTGGTGCAGCTGGTAGCACAGCTGCCGGCCACGCTGCCCGCCGCCGTGCTGGTTGTGCAGCACCTGGCGGCCAACTCTTCCGGCGCGCACATTGTGCATCACCTAAGCCTGCATACCTCCTTGTCCTGTCAGGTAGCAACCGACGAACAGCCGATTCAGGCGGGCCACTTGTACCTGGCCCCCGCCGACCGCCACCTCCTGGTGTTTGAAGGCCGGCTGCTGGTTACAAAAGGGCCGCGCGAAAACAGCTACCGGCCCGCCGTCGATGCCCTATTCCGGTCGGCGGCCGTGCACTATGGCAGCGCCGTTATTGGGGTGGTGCTCACGGGCATGCTGCACGATGGTACTGCCGGCCTCGACTTCGTTAAGCGCTGCGGCGGCCGCGCCGTGGTGCAGGACCCGCAGGATGCCGACTATCCGAGCATGCCCGAAACGGCCCTTCGCAACGTAGCCATCGACTACGTGACGCCCCTGCCTCAGATGGGGCAGTTGTTGCAGGAACTTACGCGCGTGCCGCCGCCTGCTCCCGTGCCTATTCCTGAAGACATCCAAGCTGAGGCGGCTATTGCGGCCCGTGTGGTAGGGACAATTTCTGAAGTACAGCACATCGGCGCGCCAACGCCATTCACCTGCCCCGACTGCGGCGGCTCGCTCTGGAAGCTAGAGCACGGCAGTGTGCTGCGCTTCCGCTGCCATACCGGCCACGCCTTCACGGCTGAGGCTCTGCTGGACAGCTCGCGCCAGGGACTGGAAGAAACGCTGTGGGTGGCCCTGCGCATGATGGAAGAGCGCAAAAACCTGCTTTCCAGCATGGCTTCACGCAAACAGACCCCGTGGAGCGCCCAGCAGCAGGAGCGCCTGGAAGAAATAAAGCGTCACATCAATCGGCTGCGTGAGTTTATGCTCAACGGCGTGAACGGGTTAAGCGCCCATAATGCGAGCAACGCAGCTAGCGAGTCTTAGAGCTGTATCCGCAGAGCTGTGCGGGTAGTGGTTCACTGGTTCGGGAAATACGGACTCGCAAAGTCCGTATAGGGTCGGCTGCTTTTCAGTATTTCTGCAGCTGCTACCCGATCTGGTTACTGCGTTCAAGCAAATCCAGCCACCAAGTAGCCAACAGGCCGCAGAAACGTGTAAGCCTAGGAACAGTTATGCAGGGCAGAGAGTGTAGCAGACAGTGCTGGTAGTGGTTTCTCTATTCATTCAGGCCAGGTTACAAGAGCGAGCATTTATCAGCATCTGGCCCTATTCGGCTTGCCTGTTGCTACTGATGCGCCGCCAGTAGCGCACTGGCTGCTACTCTACGAATCGTATGGGTTGCCGGAGCCGTAACACGCGTTGCTGCTCACAGAAGCCGGGGCAGCCACGGTGCTGCCCAATCTGGTGCTGGATGCCGGCCCGGCGCTGCTCTCCACCGCTGTATTCCTCATTCAGTAGAGCATCCCCCAGCTCAGACTTGTGCTGCATCGAAGCGGTTAATACGTAGCGCTAATTTGGTTATTAACACTGACTTATCGCGCTAATATGTACGCTAATTTTACCTAGCACCTGAGTTGACAGAGGCTAGATTCTGACGGATAGGTGCGAAAACTCCCGGCTGTTCTACTACTACCATAACCAAACCTGTTTTATGCTATTTGATGCACAGCTTCTTGCTACTCCTGCCTATGCAGTGGATATCGACGCTGCTGATTCGGTGGAGCTGGTTCGGCGCCTTCGGAAGGGCAACCCCACGCAGCGCCCCAACCTGCTGGTAGACTGCCAGCACTTGCGCTGCCTGCGCACCCGCGGCGTCAGCTTTCTGGTATCCCGGCTGCTGCTCACCCGTACGGCCGGTGCCGAGCTGCTGCTCTACAATGTAGGCCCCACTTTGCTGCGGGCGTTGCAGCTGCTACAACTGCAACAGCTTTTCCGGATCTGGCCAGCTTCCGCAACACCAAGTGGACAGCAAACTCTGGTCTAAAATCAGCTTTCTACTTTTTCACCCTTTTATTCCTTCGTTTATGGCTACTATCCACGCATCTGCCATATCTATGCCCAATGCAGCCGCTCCGGGTCCTTCCACTACCAGCTGTCGTGGCTTTGCCTCGATGGATCCGGAGCTGCAGCGGCGCATTGCCCGCGAAGGCGGCAAAGCTTCCCACGCCAGCGGCCGAGGCCATCGGTTTACTTCGGAAGAAGCCCGGGAAGCCGGACGCAAAGGCGGCCTGGTCCGCCGCTCACCGATTCAGGAGTAAGTTGTTTCCTGGCTTTTTGCGCTGTTTGTAAGCAGTGCTCTACAGGCCTCGGTGCACGGCGCATCGGGGCCTGTGCTGTAGTGGGCCCTGGGGTACTTGGCTTGGAAGCCGGCCTGGCAAAGATAGTAGTGCAGCACGCTGGCGCTGGTCCGGCAGTCGTAGCGTAGACAATTACGTACTAGGCTGGTCTACCGCTTCCGTTTCTATGCCTGCCTCTGCTCCGCCGCTCCTGCCCGCCGCCTCTTCTCCATTCACGCCGCTGCGCATTCCCATCTTCCGGATGCTCTGGATTGCGTCATTCGTGAGCAACATCGGCACCTGGATGCAGAACGTGGGCGCCGTGGGTTTGATGACGCAGCTTACGCCCTCGCCGGTGCTGGTGGCCCTGCTCCAGACGGCCTCGGCGCTGCCCGTGTTTCTGCTGAGTCTGCCCGCCGGGGCCCTCGCCGACTTGGTGGACCGCCGCAAGATGCTGCTCACCACCCAAACCTGGATGGCCACGGTGGCGCTGCTGCTGGCGGCCATCACGCTGCTGGGCTTCAACAATCCATGGCTGCTGCTGCTGCTTACATTTCTGCTGGGACTGGGTGGTGCACTGAATAATCCCGTCTGGCAAACCGTGACGCCCGAGTTGGTGCCGCGCGCCGAACTGCCCCAGGCCATTGCCCTCAACAGCGTCAGCTTCAACCTGGCCCGGGCCTTCGGGCCGGCGCTGGGCGGATTGGTGATTGGGTATTTCTCGGCGGGGGCGGCGTTTCTGCTGAACGGGCTGTCGTTTCTGGCCACCATCTACATGGTGTATAGCTGGAAACGGGCACCGCAGGCTACGTCCACGCTAGCTACCGAGCGGGTGGTGGCGGCCATCCGGGGCGGAGTGCGCTACGCCCGGTTTTCGCCGCCGGTGCAGCACATTCTGGTGCGGGGCGTGAGCTTCACGTTTGGGGCTAGTGCTCTGCTGGCCCTGATGCCGGCCGTGGTGATCCGGCAGCTGCAGTTGCCCACTTCGTTCTATTCCATTCTGCTCTCATGCATGGGGGCCGGGGCGGTGCTGGGGGCGCTGCTGCTGCCGCGCCTCAACCAGCGCCTTAGCATCGACTGGCGCGTGACGCTGGCCACTGCCGCGTTTGCGCTGGGGCTGCTGGGGCTGGCCTACTCGGGCAGCAAGCCGCTACTGATGGCGCTGCTGGTGCTGGTGGGCCTGGCCTGGATGCTGGTACTGAACTCCTTCAGCGTGGGGGTGCAGACGGTGGTACCGCGCTGGGTGCAGGCCCGCACCATCAGCCTGTACCTGCTTACCATTCAGGGCGGCATGGCGCTGGGCAGCGTGGTGTGGGGCGCGGTGGCCAGCCGCTGGGGGCTACCGGCGGCGCTGGCCGGCGCGGCCAGTTGGCTTACACTCAGCACGCTGCTGGGCCTGCGCTTCTCCCTCTACAACGCGCCCGAAACCCTCGACCACACGCCAGCTCGCCCCCGCCCTCAGCCGCAGCTGGCTGAAGCTCCGGCCCCCACCGCCGGCCCGGTCATCATCACTACCACCTACTACGTCGCGCCCGCCGACCGCCCCGCTTTCACCTACCTCATGGACCAGCTGGCCGATATCCGGCGCCGCGAAGGGGCCATTGGCTGGGGCCTGTACGTGGACCTGGCCGAACCCACCCGCCTGGTGGAATACTTCATGACCGAATCGTGGGAGGAGCACGCCCAGCAGCACGAGCGGGGCGTGAGCCGCGACGAGGCGGCGCTGAAAACCCAGCTCCGGGCCCTGCACCAAGGCCCCGACACCCCGGCCGTGGCGCACCTGCTGGCGCAGACGTACACGGCTGCCACGCCGCCTCCGGTGATGGTGCCCGGCAGCACCCGCCTGGTAGCCAGCACCGCCGGCGAGGCTACGTAACCGCGCAGCCGAAGCCCGGGAAATGTGACCTTTGCCCGCACTGAACATTTAGCCGGTCTCGGTGCTTATGTTCGTTCTCTCCTCTCACACTGCCTCATGCAATTACTCTACCGCTACCTGCGCCACTACTGGGGCCTGCTGGCCCTGGCTCTGCTGTTAGCCGCCATCAACCAGATATTTTCCCTACTCGACCCCTTCATTCTGGGGCAGATTATCGACCGGTACGTGTCGCCGGCCCTGAAAAGCACCCAGCATCCCACGTTCTGGGCGTTTGTTTCGGGCGGGGCCGGGCTGCTGATTCTCAAGGCCCTGGGCGTGGCCATGGTGTCGCGCATCGCCAAGAACTTCCAGGACTACTACACCAACGTCATCACCCAGCGGCTGGGCGCTGAGCTGTACTCCGACGGCCTGCGCCACTCGCTGGAGCTGCCCTACCAGGTGTTCGAGGACCAACGTTCGGGCGAAACGCTGGGCAAGCTGCAGAAGGTGCGCACCGACGTGGAGAAGCTCATTCAGAGCTTCATCAACATCCTGTTCATCTCGTTGGTGGGAATCATTTTCGTGACGTGGTACGCCCTGAGCGTGTACTGGCCCATTGCCCTGGTGTACTTCCTGACCATTCCGTTGCTGGGCGCGCTGAGCTTTTTCCTGAGCAAGCGCATCAAGGTGATTCAGAAAACCATCGTGGCCGAAACCACGGCGCTGGCCGGCTCCACCACCGAGAGTTTGCGCAACATTGAGCTGATCAAGAGCCTGGGGCTGGCCCAGCAGGAAACCCAGCGCCTGAACGCCACCACCGGCAAAATTCTGAAGCTGGAGCTCAAGAAGGTGCGCTACCTCCGCTCCCTTTCGTTTGTGCAGGGCACTTTCGTGAACCTGATGCGCAACGTGATTCTTCTGATGCTGGTGTTTCTGGTGGTGCAGGGCGTGATTCAGCCGGGCAAGTTCATCACGTTCTTCTTCTACTCCTTCGCCATTTTCGGGCCGTTGCAGGAAATGGGCACCCTCATCAACATCTACCGCGAGACTGAGGCCTCACTGGCCAACTATCAGCAGATTCTCGACACGCCCAAGGAAGTCAAGCCGGCTCACCCCAAAACCATCGACCAGATCGAAACCCTGGCCTTCGACGACGTGCACTTCCAGCACCTCACGGCCAGCGCCCCCGCCCTCGACGGCATCAGCTTCCAGACCAAGCTGGGCGAAACCATTGCTTTCGTGGGCCCCTCGGGCTCGGGCAAAACCACGCTCGTGAAGCTGCTGGTGGGCCTTTACCCGCCCGCCCAGGGCCGGATTCTCTACAACGGCATCCCCGGCCCCGAGCTAGACCTGGACACCCTGCGCGAGCAGATCGGCTTCGTGACTCAGGACACCCAGCTCTTCGCCGGCACCATCCGCGAAAACCTACGCTTCGTGGCCCCTAATGCCACCGACGAGCAGTGCCTGCACGCCATGCACCAGGCCGCCGCCGACACCCTGCTGGCCCGCGCCCCGCTGGGCCTCGATACGGTAATCGGCGAAGGCGGTGTGAAGGTATCGGGCGGCGAAAAGCAGCGCCTCAGCATCGCCCGGGCCCTGCTGCGCCGCCCCACCCTGCTGGTATTCGACGAAGCCACCTCGGCCCTGGATTCCCTCACGGAAGAAGAAATCAGCCAGACCGTGCGGGAGCTGTCGGGTTCGCGCCAGCACATCACCATCCTCATTGCCCACCGCCTGAGCACCATCCTGCACGCCGACCGCATCTTCGTGCTGGAGCGCGGCCACGTAGCCGAAGCCGGCCGCCACGAGGAACTGCTGGAGCAGCGGGGCCTCTACTACGCCATGTGGCGCCAGCAGATTGGCGAGCGGCCCCAGGCCTCCATCCGCCCCCAGCGCCAGCCGGCGTAAGGCAGTAGCGCGACCCGTAAAAACGCACTAAAACCAGCGCCCTCGCGTTATAGAAGCAGCCATTTCGGCACGATTACTGACTTCTCTCTTCTGTTAGTTTCGCTTCTAAACGACTTCTCATGACGCTTCACCCTCGCCTTATTCGTCGCTTTGCCGGCTCGCTGCTGGCTGGGTGGCTGCTGCTGGCTGGCACGGCCGGTGCCCAATCCTACTCCGCTCCACAGCGCGACGTACTGCGCGAAATCACCGACGTAGTGGGCCTCAAGCCCCGCTTTGAGTTGCTGGCCACCTCGCAGGTGCAGAATGCCGCCGCCGTGGTGTACAGTGGCAAGCGCTACCTGCTCTACAACCCGCGGTTCGTGACGGCCGTGAACCAGGCCGGCCGCACCGACTGGGCCGGCATCAGCATTCTAGCCCACGAAATGGGTCACCACCTCAACGGCCACACCCTGCGCCCCGGCGGCTCCAACCCCGCCGACGAGCTGGAAGCCGACGAGTTTTCAGGGTTTGTGCTGCGCAAGATGGGCGCCAGCCTGGCGCAGGCGCAGGCCGGCATGGCCGTGGTGTCCGACGAGCAGGCCTCGCCCACCCACCCCGGCCGTAGCACCCGCCTGCAGGCCATTAACGAGGGCTGGCAGCGCGCCACCCAGCAGATTGTGGCCAGCACCCGCGGCACCTCACCTTCGGCCTCGCCGGCTATGGTCGTGAGCCGGCCCATGCCCGCGCCGGTAACCACGGTAGCCAGCCGCATCAGCCAGCCTAGCAACACCATCGGCAAAATCACGTTCCGCAGCAACCCTGCCGAGCTCTACTACCTCACTAGCCACCTCAACATCGTGCGCCTCAACCAGGAAGCCCGCACCACGCAGGTGGTGGGCCGCCTCACCCGCTCCGATTCGGTGTCGTATCCTTATATCATCGTCGATGGGCAGCAGCGCCGCCTGTTCGTGAGTGCCGCCGGGGGCGTGTTCGACGCCAACGGCCGCCAGGTCGCCATGCTCTCCGACCCGTCGTAGGCAGCATAGATTTTTGTTCTGGCTTCTCTTCGGCAACGGCCGGCTCCTGCGTGCAGGGGCCGGCCGTTATCTTTAGGGCCGCCGGTGCCGGCTGCTTCTTTTCTTCTTCTCTTTGCTTTCGATGCCCGTTTATCCTTTTCTGCTGGTCGATGCCTTCACCGAAACCGCGCTGGGTGGCAATTCCTGCGCCGTGGTGCTTGACGCCGACAACCTGACCGCCGAACAGATGCAGCGCCTGGCCCAAGAGTTCAACCAGCCCGAAACCGCCTTCGTGCGCACTTCCGCCACCGCCGACTTTGCCGTGCGCTACTTCACGCCGGCCGAGGAAATTCCGCTGGCCGGCCACCCCACCATTGCCACGCTCACGGCCCTGCTGCACACCGGCCGCCTACCGCGCCCCACGCACGCTATGCCCCTCACGCTGGAGCTACTGCACGGGCCCATTGCGGTGGCCGTGGAGCCCGCCGAGCCCGGCCGCCCGCACCTAGTGCACATGACGCAGCGCCGCCCCGTGTTCGGGCAGGTGCACAACGCGGCCGAGGTGCTGCCGATGTTCGGCCTCACGCCCGCCGACCTGCTGCCCGGCGCCGTGGTGCAAACCGTGAGCACCGGCACCCCGCAGCTGATGGTGCCCCTGCGCGACGCCGCCACCCTGCGCCGGGCGCACCTGGCCCAGCCCGAGGCGCTGCTGGCCTACCGGCAGGCCACCGGCTTTTTCAGCTCCCATCTGTTTTGCCTGGAAGGTGCCACGCCGGCGGGCCGCACGTTTGCGCGCCACATCTGCACCCCGCCCGATGTACTCGAAGACCCCGTCACGGGCTCGGCTACCGGCGGCATGGCGGCCTACCTCTGGCACTACGGCCTGCTCGATTCGCCGGCGTTTCTGGCCGAGCAGGGCCACTGGCTGGGCCGCCCCGGCACCGTGCAGGTGCTGGTGCAGGGCCCGCCGACTGACATCGAGGCAGTGCGCATCAGCGGGACGGGCGTGGTGGTGCTGGAAGGACGCCTTACGCTGTAGCGCGGCGGTACCGGCCCCGGGGGCGCAACCCCGGCGGCTGGTTGGCGGTTATACCCCGGCGCGGCCACCAGGCCGCGCGTATCCTTTTTTGCGCTGCTTATGCCCGAATTACCCGAGGTAGAAACCTACCGCCGCTTCCTCGACGACCTGGTGGTCGACCAGACCATCACGGCGCTGGAAGTGAAAGACCCCAAAGTGCTGGCCACCGACGAAGACACCCTGCGGCGCGCCCTCACCGGCCGCACCGTCACGCGCACCAGCCGCCTGGGCAAAAACTGCTTTCTGCACCTCGATGACGACCGGGTGCTGGTGCTGCACTTCGGCATGACCGGCGACGTGGGCGCCTACCGCGACGAGCCGGACGCCCCGCGCTTCACCCGCGTGGCCCTGCACCTGGGCAGCGGCCTGTGCGTGGCCTTCGTGGATGCCCGCAAGTTTGGCCGCATCCGGCTGGCCGAAGGCGTGGCGCAGTACCAGAAAGCCAAAAAGCTGGGGCCCGACGCCCTCGATATTACGGCCGCTCAGCTGCAGCAGGCCCTGGGCACGCGCAAGCCCATGATCAAGCCGCTGCTGCTCGACCAGAGCATCACGGCCGGCCTCGGAAATTGGATTGTAGACGAAGTGCTGTTCCAGGCGCGGATCCATCCGGAGCGGCGGGCGCACACGCTCAGCACCGCCGAGTTTGAGGCCCTGCACGCGGCTATCCAGCTGGTGCTCAGCACCGCCATCCGGCACGAGGCCACCTACCGGTATTTCCCGGCTTCGTTTCTGATTCATGCCCGTGAGTGGGACGACTCAGCCACCCCAGGCACGAATAACCATATTTACTGTCCGCGTCATCCTAAAATTGAAATAGCAAAAAGCTACGTAGGCGGCCGCGCTACCTACTACTGCCCGCGGTGCCAGCCGCCGCCGCCCGCTGCTGCATAGTGCTATCCGACGAAACTAGAAGGTCTCTGAATTAGATTCAGAGGCCTTTTTTACTTTTCAGGGAATAATTAATCACAAAATCAAGATAATCAGCACTCTACTGCACTCTTCTGATATAAAGTGGTAAAAATTGACCTTTTCCTATACATCCTGAACCAACTTGATAAACAGTTAGTTAGATTTGCACTAACGAAGCCCACCTGGGTGATTCGTTGAGAAGAGAAGTTGGACCCCTAGTGGAGAAGTACCGGCCCGGAGTGGCCATGCCGAAGTAAGACGTGTTGTTGAAGTAACTCAAAAATCACCCAAATCCCGTTTCATGAAGAAAGTAACCTTGTTCCTGAGCCTAGCTGCCACCGTTCTAAGCATGGCTTCCTGTGAGAAAGAATTGGATAATGTGAATACACCTGACCAGGCTGCCACAGCCGCCGTTGCGCCTGTCACGCAATCAGTAGAAGAGAAAACCAGCCTCCTGACTACCGGCGATTGGAAGCTAACCAGCAGCGTAGCCACTACCGGCCAGCTGACCACCAATCTGCTGGTGATGGAGAAAGCCGACAAGCGCGACAACCTCACTCAGTTCCGGGCTGAAGGCAAGCTTTTCCTGGATGAGGGCACCCTTAAGCGCGATGCTGAAGTTGCCCAGCAGTCGGAAGGCAGCTGGTCCTTCAATGAAGACGGCCAGTCGCTGTCGGTTACGCACACCGGCACCACCACTACCTACTCTATTGCCGAGCTGACGGCCTCTACGCTGCGCTTGGTGCAAACTGTACCTAGTACCGATGGTAAAACCACCACGGTAACCTCGGTGTACGGCCGCTAGAATTTTCGCCAGCCGCACACCCCAGCATTTACCACCGTTCAACAAGAAAAGCGCCTGGCTAATCAGCCAGGCGCTTTTTTGTGCTGGTAGCTTTGGCGCAAGCAGCTTAGGGACGCTCGTTGTTTTCTTTCTCGGCTTTGCGGGTGAGGGCCGTGAGCCACGACTGCGACAGTTCCGACTCGCTTTCGTGGCCGAAGCGGCGGGCGTCGCCCTGTTCGCCGGTGGGGGCCGGGAGCGTCCGGTTCACCCAGCTCAGCAGGTCGGCTGTGGTGCCGGGGGCCAGGCCATGGAAGGCCGAGAGCAGCTTGGCGGGCAGGCCGATGATGATTTCGGCGTCGCCGCGGCGGCAGGCGTTCCAGATCTGGCGGGCCGCCGAGTCGGCCGCCACGGTGAGGGCCGGCAGCGAGTCAGCAATGGTGAACCAGGCATATTCCTTGCGGTGCTGGCCTTTCACAATGGCATTGCGCGGACTGCCCGTACGCAGCAGGCCGGGGCAGACGGTGGTCACCTGAATGCCGTACTGGCGCAGTTCGGCCCGGAAGCCTTCCGACAAACCCACCAGCGCGAACTTGCTGGCGCTGTAAGGCGCCAGGTGCGGCACGGCCACTTTGCCGCCCACCGAGGCAATGTTCACGATGCGGCCCTCGCCTCGAAGGCGCATATCGGGCAGCACGGCCTGCATGGCGTGCAGCGGGGCCCAGAAGTGGGTGTCCATCGACTCCTCGTACTCGCGCAGCTCCATGTGGTCGAGAGGGCCGGCCGTGATGATGCCGGCGTTGTTGACCAGCACCTCGATGGGCCCCAGCTGCTGCTGCACCTCGGCCACCAGCGTGCGGACTTCCACGGCGTTGGTCAGGTCGCGCACCAGCGCCATCACCTGCGCGCCGTCGGCGGCCAGCTCCTGGCGGGCCCGCTCCAGCTCCTCGGCGTCGCGGGCGCAGATGGCTACTTTGGCGCCTTCGGCCACGGCTTGGCGGGCCAGAATAAGGCCCAGGCCGCGCGAGCCGCCGGTTACCAGCACCACGCGGCCCCGCAGATCGTAGGTGCCGCGGCGGTTGCTCCAGAGCGTGGCGGCGGCCAGCGCCAAGCCGGCGCCAGCGGCGGCCAGCCAGTTGTTTCGGGTAGTTGAAGTCATGGCTAGAGAGGGTTGCGGAAGGTGAGCCTGCCGCTTACATACTGCCGGAAGCCGCCGGAAGTTTGCCGGCCAGGCACCTTTGCCGAAATTCTGGCGCTGGGCCGACCAAAAAGGGAAAAGCCGGCGTTATAGCCCTGCCTTTTCTGAATTGGCATCATCTTTACATATCGGTTGGGGCGGCGGCGGCACCACCTACATCGGCCAGTTACCGCCGGCTCCTATTTTCTTTGCCATTCCATGAAAAAACCACTTCTAGCCACCATGCTGGTGCTTGGTGCGCCCGGCCTGCTGCTGGCCCAGACCACTACCAAAGTCAAAACCAAGTCGGAAACGGCTGGCGTTGATGCCAAAACCAAGACGCGGACGCCCGCCGCTACGGCCCGCCCGGCCACTCCGGCCGCCGCGTTGCCAGCCGCCGAGCCCGACGCGGCCAAGGTAGACGCCCGCGCCGCCTCGCTCACGGCCAACATGCAGAAAGCGCTGGGCCTGAACCCGCAACAGGTGGAGAAAGTAAGCCAGATAAACCTGGTGAGCGTGCGGGGCGTGGAAACCGCCCGCCTCACCTACCGCCAGAACGTGCGCAAGATGGCCACCGTCATCGACGACATAGGCCAGGCCCGGATGGGCGCCCTGAAGGACGTGCTGACTCCCGCCCAGTTCGACCGGTATCAGCGCAAGCGCGAAGAGAAAATGGGCGTCCCGAACGCCCAGGGCGCCCAAGGCACCCCCGCCCCCGGTCTGCCAGGGAATGAGTGATTTTGGGATGAGGTGACGAGGTGAAAAAGGTAGAACGTCATTCCGAGCCTGCGAGGAATCTCGCCAGCGTAGTAATCACCAGGAAGCGGGCTTACCCCAAAACCACATTATCAAAAAACTCGTCTGGCTCCCCCCCTCCACGGGAGAGGGGGCCGGGGGGTGAGGCCCACGTCAGCACGCGAGATTCCTCGCAGGCTCGGAATGACGTTCATTCTTTACCTGTCACCTCATCACTTCATCCCTCCATCACCTCATCACCCCAACTCACCCAAACACCTGCATACTCAGCTTCACGATGAAGCCGCTGACTACCACCAGAAACAGCACCCGCACGAAGCCCGTGCCGTGGCGTAGCGCCAGGCGGGCGCCCAGGGTGGAGCCTAGGATGTTACAGAGCGCCATGGGCAGCGCCACGGCCCACAGAATCTGGCCGGTGTAGGCGAAGTACAGCAGCGCCGCCAGGTTGGTGGCCACGTTCACCAGCTTGGCTGACGCCGACGAGGTAATGAAGTCGTAGCCGAACAAACCCACGAAGGCAAACAGCAGAAACGAGCCCGTGCCCGGCCCAAAGAAGCCGTCGTAGAACCCGATGATGAGCCCGACCAGCGCGCCATAGAGCGGCTCGCGCTGCGCCGACAACCGCGGGGCGTGCAAACTCCCGAAATCCTTGCGCCAGAACGTGTAGACGGCAATGGCCACCAGCAGCCCCAGCACCAGCGGCGGCAGCAGCTCCTGCGGCAGCTGGCTCACCACCCGCGCCCCCAGAAACGAAAAAACGCCCGCCACGGCCGCCGCCGTACCCACGGCCCGCCACCGGATGGGCACCTTGCCGGCGTAGCTGCGTAGCGCCGCCGCCGTGCCCATCAACGATGAAACCTTGCCGGTACCCAGAATGGTGGGCACCGGCGTGCCTTTGAGCAGCAGCAGCATGGCCGGCAGCTGAATCAGGCCGCCGCCGCCCACAATGGAATCAATGAAACCGGCCAGAAAGGCAAAAAAACACAGCAGGCCGAGCGCCACGGGAGTTACCATGCCGCGAAAGTAGCACCCAACGCCCCTGGTTTAGCACGCACTATGCAATTGGCGCCCGGCAGGCCGTATTTTGCGGCGCACCTTCCTTGCTCGTTTATTATGCACGGCCCCGACCCCGCTACGCTGTATCCGCTGCCACACCACCGCAAGCTGGTGTTCCTCAAAAACCTGGTTACCCGCCCCAACATCATCGTCGGCGACTACACCTATTATGATGACCTGGAAGACCCGGCCAACTTTGAGCGCAACGTGCTCTACCATTTCGACTTCCTTGGCGACAAACTGATTATTAGTCGGTTCTGCGCCCTGGCGTCCGGCGTGAAGTTCATCATGAATGGTGGCAACCACGAAACCACGCCGGTTTCCACATTCCCTTTTGCCATTTTCGGGGGTGGCTGGGAGGCACTGATGGCCGACCAGTCGGTACAGGAGAAATACCCTTCCAAGGGCGACACCGTGGTGGGGCACGACGTCTGGATTGGCTACGAAGCCACCATCATGCCCGGCGTGCAAATCGGCAACGGCGCCGTAGTGGCGGCCAAAGCTGTGGTGACGCGCGACGTGCCCGCCTACGCCATAGTGGCCGGCAACCCGGCCCAGGTGGTGCGCTACCGTTTCGACGAAACCACGGTAGCGCGGCTACAGGCGCTGGCGTGGTGGCACTGGCCTGCCGATAAAATCACGCGCCATCTGGCCCTGCTCAATGCTGCCGACCTCGATGCGCTGGAAGCAGCCGAGTAGCGGCGGCAAGCTTCGCCCCGCGGCTTCAGCTCGTCCGTAAACCAACCGCGCCCGGTTGGTGTTGTAGCAGCTATGAATTCCTTGAACCTGACTTCCTCTTCTGCTACCGCCCCTCTGCGCCTGAGCGTGCTCGACCAGTCGCCGGTGCCGCTGGGGCGCACCCCGCGCGAGGCGCTGCAGCACTCTATCGAGCTGGCGCGCCTCACCGACCGGCTGGGCTTCACCCGCTTCTGGGTGAGCGAGCATCATAACACCAACACGCTGGCCGGCTCTTCGCCGGAAGTACTGCTGGCCCGCTTGGGCGCCGAAACCAGCCGCATCCGGCTGGGCTCGGGCGGCGTGATGCTGCCACACTACTCGGCCCTGAAAGTGGCCGAGAACTTCCGCATGCTGGAGGCGCTCTACCCCGGCCGCATCGACCTGGGCATCGGGCGGGCGCCCGGCACCGACCGCATAACGGCCCACGCCCTCAACCCCCACAACCAGTTCCGCGACGAAGACTTTGCCGAGCAGCTCATGGACCTGCGGGCCTACCTGCGCGACGAAACCGTACCCGACACCATCCATGCCCGCGTGAAAGCCGCACCGTTTGTGGACACCGTGCCCGAGCTGTGGCTGCTGAGCAGCAGCGGGCAAAGCGGCCTGTTTGCGGCGCACGTGGGGGCCGCGTTTTCGTTTGCCCACTTCATCAACCCCAACGGCGGGCCGAAGATGGTGCAGATGTATCGTGAGCGGTTCCGCCCGTCGCCGGAGCTGGCCGCGCCGCAGGCCAACGTGGCCATCTTCGTGGCCTGCGCCGACACCGCCGGCCACGCTCAGGCCCTGGCCGACAATCTGGCGCTGCAGATGCTGAAACTGGAAACCGGCCAGTTTACGTCCATCGAAGCCGTGGAGAAAGTGAACGTATCTAGCCTGTCGGCCGACCTGCGGGCGCGCCTAGCCTACCACCACCAGCGCATCATCAGCGGCACGCCCGACAAGGTGAAAGCCGAAATTACGGCCCTGGCTGCCAGCTACGGCGTGGATGAGGTATCGGCCGTGACCATCACCCACGACTACGACGACCGGCTGCGCTCCTACGAGTTGCTGGCCGACGCCTTCGCGCTGAACGCACCGGTGCCGGAGCCGGCCGCCCTGGCCGTGTAGCCCGGCCGCACCGCTGAATTCGCCTACTAAAAGCGCCGGACCCGATTGGGTCCGGCGCTTTTTTGTGCCCGGCATCCAACTAAAAATCATCGGGTTGGCGAAAGATTGGAAAAATTTTCAGCTACACTATTTTGAATCTATCTAAATAGCATCGTGCTTTGCATTGTTTTTAATCAATCTAAATAAGCAAACCACCGCGCCATGTCCCGACTGCTACCGCTGCTGCTGACCGCCGCCCTGCCCCTCACGACGGCGGCCCTTCCTGTTTCTGCGTTTGTTGTGCCTTCCGGGAAGCCGGTCTCCAAATCAAGTGCTGATGATCCGGCGCGGCGCGGCTGGGTGGCGGGCCGCGTGACGGATGCCAGCGGGCAGGGTGTAGAAGGCGTGACGGTGGCGCTGAAAGGCACTTCGTACGGGGCCAGCACCACCGCCGACGGCCATTTCCGGCTGGCGGCGCAGCCGGGCGCTTACCAGCTGGCGGTGAGCAGCATCGGGCACGCTCCTCAGGAAGTGGCGGTGAGTGTGGTGAGCGGCGAAACTACTTCGCTGCCGACGTTCGTGCTGGTGGCCAGCAGCCAGTCGTTGGCGGGAGTGACTGTGACGGGAGCCAAGTCGATGAACCAGCGGGCGCTGAGCGTGGGCAAGCTGCCTGTGGCGGCCCTCGACCTGCCGCAGAGCGCCGTGACGGTGGAGCGCGAGGTACTGGAGCAGCAGCAGGTGCTGCGCCTGAGCGACGCGCTGGCCAACGTAAGCGGCCTGTACGTGACCAGCACCACCGGCGGCACGCAGGAAGAGCTGGGCAGCCGGGGCTTCGCCTACGGCTCCAACAACACCTTTAAGAATGGCGTCCGGTTCAACAACGGCGTGATGCCCGAAGCCAGCTCCCTGGAGCGCATGGAAGTGCTGAAGGGCAGCGCGGCCATCCTGTACGGCAACGTGGCCGCGGGCGGCGTGCTCAACCTCGTCACCAAAAAGCCGCAGTTTGAGCGCGGCGGCTCGGTGGGGTTGCGGGTGGGCAGCTTCGGGTTCTGGAAGCCGACGGTGGACGTATACGGCGCCATCGGTGGCAGCCAGAAAGCGGCGTTCCGGCTGAACGGCAGTTACGAAAACGCCAACAGCTTCCGCGACGAAGTGAAATCCAAGCGGGTGTATGTGAATCCCTCGCTGCTGTTCGAG
This sequence comes from Hymenobacter sp. APR13, assembly GCF_000737515.1. Taxonomy (NCBI): domain Bacteria; kingdom Pseudomonadati; phylum Bacteroidota; class Cytophagia; order Cytophagales; family Hymenobacteraceae; genus Hymenobacter; species Hymenobacter sp. APR13. The sequence continues at coordinate 3,758,509 of NZ_CP006587.1, read as the reverse complement.
CTGACGCCTAAGACCACGCTGGTGCTGGAAGGCGACTACCTGCGCGACAACCGCACGCCCGACTTTGGCATCGGCAGCATTGATTACCAGATTCCGGAGTCGCGCAGCCGCTTCCTGAACGTGGCTGGCGCCCGCAACGCCACGATCCAGACCAGCACCACGGCCACCCTCACCACGCGTCTCACCGATGCCTGGCAACTGCGCGGCGTGGCCGGCTTCCAGCGCTACGACAACGAGCTGCGCTCGGCCTCGCGCCCGGTGGCCAGCGCCGCGCCGGCCACCTACGGCAACCTGACCCGCAGCCTGCAGCGCACCGAAACCCAAGAAAACTACTTCCTGGCCCAGCTCGACCTGACCGGCAAGCTCCGCACCGGCCGCCTGGAACACACCGTGCTGGTGGGCGCCGATGCCGACCAATACCTGACCAACACGCTGGCCTACACCGGCCCGAACTCGCCTTCCCGGCCCGCCACGGAGGTAGTTACGGCCTTCGATGCCATCAACATTCTGGACCGCAGCAAGGTGGTGGCGCAGCCCACGGAGCGCATTGCCGGGTTTGAGGCACTGGTGCGCAATGCCTCCACGCAGGCCAACACCCGTCGCGCAGGCTTCTACGCCCAGGACCTGCTGAGCGTGTCGGAGAAGGTGAAGGTGCTGGCCGGCTTGCGCTGGAGCTACCAGGAAACGCCCAGCGACATCTACTACTATAACACCGCCGCCAACCGCAAAGCCATCAACGCCAGCGGCCCGCTGGCCGGCCAGGTGGTAGACACCCGCCGCTACGACAACGCCTTTTCGCCGCGATTGGGCGTGGTGTATCAGCCGCTGAAGACGATGGCGCTGTTTGCTTCCTACTCCAACTCCTTCACGCCCCAAGGCAACACCGTGACGGACAACCAGGGCGCGGCCCTGCCGCCTTCCATCATCGACCAGTATGAGGTGGGCCTGAAAAACGATCTGTTCAAGGGTGCGCTGTCGGCCAACGTGACGGCCTACCGCATTGTGAACAGCAACCAAGCGCAGGTGATTCAGCAGTTCGTTGGGGGCAACCCCAACACCCCGAACCCAGCCTACAACGCGGCCTACCCCAGCGCCCAGGAGTTGGCCGGCCAGGTGACCAGCAAGGGCGTGGAAGTGGACGTGCAAAGCAAGCCGATGATGGGCTGGAGCTTCATTACGGGCTACAGCTACAACTACACTGCTTACACCCGCAGCACCCTCTACCAGACCGGCAGCCGCCTGCGCTACAACCCGGCCCACACCGCCAACCTGAGCTTGTTCTACAACTTCGGGAGCCTGGCCCCGGAGCAGCGCCTGCTGCGCGGCCTCACGGCGGGTGTCACGGCCTACTACGTGGGCGACAAGCTGGCCGGCCGCAACCCGCGCCTGCTCTACGACACCAACGGCAACCCCGTTACCGATGCCAACAAGCTCATCAGCATCCCCAACTACACGCAGTTCGATGCCTCGCTGGGCTACACCTATGAGCGGTTTTCGGTGCGGGTGAAGATGGCCAACATCCTCAACGAGCTGAGCTACAATCTGCACGACGACAACAGCATCAACCCCATTGCGCCGCGCAGCTTTGCCGCGACGCTGGGCTACAAACTGTAAGCCCGCACCCGGGCCTTTCTAACACAGGTGAGTGAAGCGTGAGTCGAAAGCCCGGCCGGCACCAGCTGCAACTGGTGTCGGCCCGGGTTTTCATCTGCGCCGAAGTTTCTGCCATTCAACAAAACCCTAGCAATGCCGGCTGCCGGCTGCCCAACCCACACTTTATGAAAATTTTCTTTCGCAACCTTCACCTCTACCTCAGCCTCGCGTCGGGGCTGGTTGTTGCCGTGGTGTGCTTCACGGGCGGCGTGCTGGTATTCGAGAAAGAGCTGGAGCAGGCCTGGCACCCGGAGCGCTACTCTGTGGTGCCCGCCACCACCCCGCGCCAGCCGCTAACCCAGCTCACGGCGGCCGTGCGGGCCTACAAGCCCGACGCCAGGATTACCGGCTTGAAAGTGTACGCTGACCCCACCCGCACCGTGGAAATCAGTCTGGCCGTAGCCCCCGGCGGCCCCGGTGGCGAGCGGAAGCCCGAAGCTGGCCGCCCCGAGCGGGGCGGCCAGCCAAACGAAGGCGCGCGTGAAAAGAGCGGCGAAGGCCGAGGAAAAGAAGGCAAGGGTGGCAAGGAGGCCGGTAAAGGCGGCGAAGGCGGCCGGGGGCCGGTGGTGTTTGTGAACCCCTACACTGCCGCCGTAACGGGTGAGCTGAACTACCGCGAAACCTTCTTCTTCTCGATGATGGCCCTGCACCGCGGTATGGTGGGCGGCGCCATCGGCAAGCTGGTGGTGGGCGTGAGCACGCTGCTGTTTCTGGTGATTATCGGAACCGGGCTGGTGCTGTGGTGGCCGGCCTCGCGCAAGGCGATGCGGCAGCGGCTGCAGGTGAAGTGGGGCGGCGGCTGGAAGCGCCTCAACCACGACCTGCACGTGGTGCTGGGCTTCTACTCGGCGCTGGTGCTGTTCGTGTTTGCCTTCACGGGGCTGGCGTGGTCGTTTGAGTGGTTCAACAAAGGCATCTACGCCGTTACGAACTCACCGATGGACCGGCCCGAGCCGCCCGTATCGGTGGTGCCGGCCGGCACCACCGCGCTGATACCCGCCGCCTCAGCCGCTAATGCTACGCCAGCGCAGCCGGCTACATCGGCCACCGCGCCTGGCCTCTCAGCCGATGCGGTGCTGAGCGAGGCGCAGAAGCTGGCGCCCAACGCCGTGTACTACTCGCTGCAGCTGCCGAAGGACGCTACTGGCAGCATCAAAGTGGCCACGCTGCGGCCGAATGCGGTGTATGACAACGCCACCGACGAGGTTTACCTCGACCAGTATTCCGGCAGCGTGCTCAAACGCCAGACCTACGAGCAGCGCAATCTGGGCCAGCGGGTGCGGGGTTTGTTCAAGCCGGTGCACACGGGCGCCATCTTCGGCTGGCCCTCCAAAATCGTGAGTCTGGTGGTGTGCCTGCTGGGCGTCACGTTCCCGATTACGGGCACGATTATGTGGCTGAACCGGCTGAAGAAGGGCCGTAAGAAGCAGCGCAAGCTGGCCACGGCGGCCTGATGCGCTGGTGGCGGGCCTCAACCCCCGGCCCGACCCCTGCGTATTGCCGGCAAGCGTCAGACTACGGTAGTCTGACGCTTTTCTTTTGCTTTGCTCATGCTGCAGCCCACCCCTCCACCTCTCTCGCCCACGCCGGCCGCGCCGTTCGAAAACCGCCTTCTGGCTTTGCTCCGCCGCGCCGGCCTGCTCGACTGGTTTCTGCTGGGCCTAGTGGGGGCCGTGGCGCTGGCCTACCTAGTGCCCGGAGTTGGGAGCAAGAGCAGCCCTATTCCCTGGAAAATCATCACCACGGCCGGCGTGGCCCTGATTTTCTTTTTCTACGGCCTGCGCCTGAGTGCCGAAAAGCTCACGGCCGGCCTGCGCAACTGGCGCCTGCACGTGGTGGTGCAGGGCATTACGTTTCTGGCGTTTCCGCTGCTGGCGCTGTTGGCCCGGCCGCTGTTTGAGGGTCTGAAGGGCGAGCAGCTCTGGCAAAGCATTTTCTTCCTGTGCACCCTGCCCAGCACGGTTTCCACGTCCGTCGTGATGGTGAGTATTGCACGCGGCAACCTGCCGGCGGCCATCTTCAACGCCAGCATCAGCAGCCTGCTGGGCATTGTGCTCACGCCGCTCTGGACCAGCTTATTCCTGAACACCAGCGCCGACGGCGGCCACCTCTGGAACCTGGCTCTGAGTTTGGTTTGGCAGGTGATTCTGCCGGTGGTGGCCGGGGTGCTGCTCAACCGCCGCTACGGCGCCTTTGCCGAGCGCCACAAAGGTGCCCTGCGCATCTCCGACCAAGTGGTGATTCTGCTGATCGTGTTTACAGCCTTCTGCGAGTCGTTTGCTGAAGGCATCTTCCGCAGCTACGCCCCTGCCGATGTGGCGTTGCTGGCTTTGGGCATGGTAGGCCTGTACGCCGCCATTTTCGGGCTGGTGTGGGGCATGAGCTGGCTGCTGGGCTTCTCGCGCGAGGACCGAATTACGGCCTTGTTCTGCGGCTCCAAGAAGTCACTGGTGCATGGCAGCGTGATGGCCAGCCTGCTGTTTCCGGGTATGGCGGCCACCGGGCTGCTCCTGCTGCCACTTATGCTTTATCACGCCCTACAAATCATTCTGGCCAGCATGATGGCCCAGCAGATGAGCCGCCAGCCCGACGCCGCCCCGGTGGCCGTGTGACCAATGATATAATTGCACTATAAAGCTACCCAGCTAAGACATTTTCCAGCTTAGTTGAAAAATGCACTTTGCTGCGTCCTGCTGCCAATGTTAGCGGCTTGCGCTACATCTCCCCTTTTCCCGCTTCCAGAATCAGTTGCCTTAAATACCAGCCATTAGCTAGGTTTTACGGCTATTACCCGGGCTACCATCCTCCGGTACCGGAACATATAGTCGACTCTTAAGCGAATAGATATATTCCGATAATCAAGTCTTACATTTGAGAGTGCCCACTCCTTTCAGATGTACTTTTATCATGAAAAAACTATTACTGCTTTTTGTCTTATTGCTGTCACTGCCATTTCTGGCCAACGCCCAAACGGCTACTCAGAAGGTTTACGCCACCATCGTAAAAAACCAGCCGGAAGCCCTAGAGAAGCTGCTGGCCGCTGGCGCCGACGCCAATGCGCCGGTGGAGATGGTGCCGGGCTTTCCCACCACGTTCCTGATTCTGGCTGCCGGCAAAGGCCAGTTGGAACTGGTCAAGATTCTGGTGAAGTACAAGGCACAGATCGATAAGAATGACTCCTTTAATTCCACTGCCCTGATGGCGGCGGCCGACGAGGGCAGCGCGGAGGTAGCGGCCTTTCTGCTGGCCAGCGGCGCCAACCCCAATGCCAAAGACAGCGACGGCAAAGACGTGCTGGCGCATGCCAAGGAAGGTGGTAGTTCCGACGTGGTGAAGCTGATTCACAAAGCCAAATAACGGGCGCTTCAGCCCTGCACCTACCCTACCAAAAGCCGGGCGCATTGTCCGGCCATTGAGCGCTGCGGAAACGAGGCCCGCCACGCACCCATTTGCCGGCGGGCTACCTGAAATTTCTGCTTATAAGTAAGCTCCTCAGTAAGCTAGCCGGCAAAGGCGGCAGTTTTCTACCGGAATGGCGCTGCGCAGTTTTATAGTAAAATTCTTTTACCTAAATGAAACTATCTAACAACTCCAAGCATTTGGGCCAGTGAAACCCACTCACCTGAAATGCTTGATAAACAACTTACTAACGCTGGCTTTTACGAAATAGCTTCCCCCGACAACTCGCCTACGGGCATCACGCTCATCCGGCCCGGCCGGCGTGAATCGGTGCGGGTGTTTCTGCCTCACAATTCCACGGAGGTAGAGGTGTACGCCGGGTCCATTCGCAATGGCCGCCTCGTGTACCAGGGCCCGGCCGAAATGGCCGCCCAGCTCACGCTGCTCACTGACCGCAACAACTAGCGCACAGTATTTAGCTTCAACCAAACCAGCCAACGGCCCGGTTTCCGCTCAGTACCTCAGCCCAAGGCCAGCTACTGAGCGGAAACCGGGCCGCTGGCTGTGCAGAGTCCCGCGCTACTGGCCGCTGAGCTGTAGCAGGCGCACCACTAGGCCAGTCCAGCCGGTTTGGTGGCTGGCGCCGAGGCCGTGGCCGGCATCGCCGTGGAAGTACTCGTGGAAGAGCAGGTTGTCCTGGAAGTGCGGGTCAGTCTGCAGCCGCTCGTCATTGCCGAAGGCGGGGCGGCGGCCGGTTTCATCCTTGAGAAGCAGCTTGGTGAGGCGGCCAGCCAGGGCTTCTGCTACCTGCTGCAGGTTGAGCAGCTTGCCGGAGCCCGTTGGGTACTCGATTTTGAAGTTGTCGCCGTAGTAGAAATAGTAGCGCTGCAACGACTCGATAATAAGGAAGTTGATGGGCATCCAGATTGGCCCGCGCCAGTTGCTGTTGCCCCCAAACATGCTGCTTTCGGCCTCGCCGGGCACGTACTGCACCGTGAAGTCAGTTTCGGGGGTGCTGTAGACGTAGGGGTGCTCCAAGTGGTAGCGCGACATGGCCCGGATGCCGTAATCGGACAGAAACTCGGTTTCGTCGAGCATGCGGGTGAGCAGCTTCTTGAGACGCGGGCGGCGTAGCAGCCCTAGCAGGTGGCGGGCGCCCTTGCCGGGCTCCTGCCAACGGCTCACGAGCTGCGCCAGGTGCGGCCGGTGCCGGATCAGCCAGGTGGCGCGGGCCGTAAACTCAGGCAGCGCATCCAGAATATCCTGCTCCACTACTTCCACTGCAAACAGCGGAATCAGCCCCACGATGGAGCGCACCTTCAGCTTGGTGCGCACGCCGTCGGGGGTGTGCAGCACGTCGTAGTAGAAGCCGTCTTCCTCATCCCAGAGGTTGAACTGCCCGTCGCCGCCGCGGGTCATGGCGTCGGCGATGTAGAGGAAGTGCTCGAAGAACTTGCCGGCCATTTCCTGGTACACGCGGTTGGCCTTGGCCAGCTCCATGGCCATGCGCATCATGTTGAGCGCGAACATGGCCATCCAGCTGGTGCCGTCGCTCTGCTCAATGAAGCCGCCGGTGGGCAGCGGCGCGCTCCTATCAAACACGCCGATGTTGTCGAGGCCCAAAAAGCCGCCCTCGAAGATGTTCCGCTCGCTCTTGTCCTTGCGGTTCACCCACCACGCAAAGTTCAGGGCCAGCTTATGAAACATGGCCTCCAGAAACACGGTGTCGCCGAGGCCGTGGTGGAGTTTCTTGTCCATCTGGTACACGCGCCAAGTAGCCCAGGCGTGCACGGGCGGGTTCACGTCGGAGAAATTCCACTCGTAAGCCGGCAGCTGGCCGTTGGGGTGCATGTACCGGTCCTGGGTGAACAGGCGCAGCTGCTGCTTGGCAAACTCGGTATCCACCATGGCCAGCGGGATGCAGTGGAAGGCCAGATCCCAGGCCGCGTACCACGGGTACTCCCACTTGTCGGGCATCGAAATGATGTCGGCGTTGTAGAGGTGGTGCCAGGTGCTGTTGCGGCCGGCGCGGCGGCTGGCCGGGGCCTTGCTCATGGCCGGGTCGCCCTTCAGCCACTGGTTCACGTCGTAGTAGTAGAACTGCTTGCTCCAGAGCATGCCCGCAAAGGCCTGGCGCTGCACGTTGCGTACGTCGGGGTCGGCGGGCAGGCCTTCCTGGAGGCAGTTGTAGAACTCGTCGGCCTCGGTCTGGCGCAGGTAGAACTGGTGGTCGAAGTCGTGGAAGGGCGCGTCCTGCCAGGGCTGGCTCAGGCGCAGCCGCACGGTGCGGGCCTCGCCGGCCGGCACGGTCAGCTGATACTGAGCGGCCACTTTGGTGCCGGCCTGCTCGTCGTTGATGGCGGCTGCCGCACCGTTCACCACGTAGTCATTGATGCCATCCTTGAAGTGACGGCCTTCAGCGGGCAGGTTGTAGAGGCGGGCGCCGTTGGTGTCGTTTTCGCAGAACAGCAGGCGGGGCGGCTCGGCCGTGCCGTGCGGCTCGCAGTAGAGGTGGTAGTGGCCCAGCTCGGGGTGCTGGGCGTGCACCGCGCCGGGCTGCGACTCGCGCATACTGGGCCGGGTGGACTTGCCGTCCCAGCTCCAGGTGTTGCGAAACCAGAGCTGCGGCAGCAGCTGCACGCTGGCCTTTTTGGGGCCGCGGTTGTGCACCGTCAGCTTGATGAGCACGTCTTCGGGGCCGGCCTTGGCGTACTCCACGTACACGTCGAAGTAGCGGCTCTGGTCGAAGATACCGGTGTCGAGCAGCTCGTATTCGGGCTCCAGGCGGGTGCGGCGGCCGTTTTCGCGCACCAGCTTGCCGTACGGAAACTTGCGCTGCGGATACTTGTAAAGCATCCGCATGTAGGAGTGCGTGGGCGTGCTGTCGAGGTAGTAGTACTGCTCTTTCACGTCCTCGCCGTGGTTGCCCTGGCCGTTGGTGAGGCCGAACAGGCGCTCCTTCAGCATCTCGTCTTTGCCGTTCCAGAGGGCCACCGCGAAGCACAGCAACTGTCGGTCGTCGGAAATACCGCCGATACCTTCCTCGCCCCAGCGGTAGGCCTTGCTGCGGGCCATGTCGTGGGTGATGTAGTCCCAGGCGTTGCCTTCAGCTGAGTAGTCTTCGCGCACCGTGCCCCACTGGCGCTCGGTGAGGTAGGGTCCGAACTTTTTCCATGGGGCCCGCCCGGCGTTGGCCGCGGCTAAGCGTAGTTGTTCCTGCGTCATAAACTTCAAGCTCAGGCCTGGCTGAATATACGCAGCAGCGCAACTTCAGGTAGCCACCGGTTGGGGGCGCGCCGGGTGGCGGTTTCCCAAAGGTCGGGCCATTTCTGTTGGCAAGGCCCGCATACCGGCTGGGTGAAGGTCAGGCGTACTGCGTATACGGGGCCAGGGTTGCTGTCGAGCAGCGATATTCCGGGCGGTTGTCAGCTACAGCAAGGGTTGAAAACGATGTAGAGACGCGACACTTTGCGCCTCGTGGTTGCACAACCCGGATCGACGCAGCCTGAACAACGTAAGCAACGACGAGACGTGAAGTGTCGCGTCTCTACACCAGTCAGGCTTGTCGTTGCCGGCATTGTTTGGGTGCCGGTCGTTCAACGACGAGACGCGAATACGCGTCTCTACTTGGCGGCTTCGATTTCGGCGACGGCGGCGGTTACCTGCCGGGCAACCAGGGCCGCGTTGGGGCGGGTGGCTTGCTGCTGCTCGATCTGGCGGAGCAGGCCGATGAGGCGGGCGGAGTCGATGTAGGGTTTGTAGCGCACGGTCAGGTCTTTGATGCGGGTGATGCCTTCGGTGAGGGCCGCGGCATCGTCGGTGCGGCCCATCATGCTGCCGACGCTGGCCAGCAGACTGAAGCGGCTAGGTGGGTCGGCCGCGTCGTATTTGGTGCGCATCAGGGACCATTGGGCAGGACTGCCGGCCTGGCCGTACACCTGCACCATCGCTACGGTGAGGGCTCCCTTGTTGTCGGCCTCGAAGGCAGCGGCGCGGGCCAGCGCCTGCTCCGGCCGCAGCCCCAGCAGCCCCAGCAGCGCCGCGCCCTGCACCCGGTACGAGGGGTTTTCCAGCGCTTTCGTGAACAGCGGCGCGTACTGCTTGTCCTTCAACGTGCCCAGAGCCGTGAGGGCGGCGGCGCGCACCGCTACCACGGTGTCGGTGGCGGCCAGTCGGGCCAGAGCCGGCGCGGCAGCTTTGCGCTGGGCAAGGTTCTGCAGGTCGAGGGCTTCGATGGCGAACTGGCGCAGCCCCGGCGACTTATCCGTAAGGCTGGCCGTTAGCAGCTGGCGGGCCAGCGCGTCGGTGGGCTGGGCTTTGAGTTGGGTCTGGGCGGCGGCCAGGGCTTCGCGCCGGTCGAGGTAGCGCGGGGCGAGGCGGAGCTGGGTGGCGTACTCGGTGAGGGGCTTGTTGTCGGTTTTCTGCCAGAGCAGCACCTTGTCGGCGTCCACGTTCACCAGCTCGGGCCGGGTGGCAGCCGGGAAACGGAAGGTTTCGGCGGCCTGCGTCATCCTTACCTGATGCCGTTGCGGCTTACCATTCAGGTATACGTCCACCGCCAGCGGCAGCTGATACGCTGGGCCGGATTGGGTTTGTTTGATGGTCACAGTCTGCTCCCGGTGGGCAGCATCGTAGGCGTAGTCAATGCTGACGATGGGGTGACCGGGGCGGTAGTACCACTGGTCGAAAAACCAGTTCAGGTCCTGCCCCGACGCCTGCTCCAGCGCCAGCCGCAACTGGTGCGGCTCCCCGGTCCCGAAGGCGTTCTGGGTCAGGTAGGTTTTCAGGCCATTGAAGAAAACCGCCTCGCCCAGGTAGGCGCGCAGCATGTTCAGGATGCTACCGCCCTTCTGGTAACTCACGTTGTCGAACAGGTCCTCTTTGTCGGCGTACTGGTAGCGGGCCAGGGGCTTGGTGTGGTTGCTGGGGTCGATGAGGTAGGTGCGCAGGCTGCGGTAGGCCTGGGCGGCGCCGGCATCGGGACCGTACTCATGCTCGGCCCAAAGCACCTCCGAGAAGTTGGCAAAACTCTCGTTCACGGTCAGGTTGCCCCAGCTTTCGGCCGTCACGTAGTCGCCAAACCACTGGTGGAACAGCTCGTGGGCCACTTCGCGCTCCACGCCGGCGTACTCCCAATCGAGCAGCTCGCGGGCCGAGCCCTGGGCCTGGGGCCCGAACAGGGAAGCGGAGGTGTTTTCCATGGCCCCGGCTACGTAGTCGCGCACTACCACCTGGGCGTACTTATTCCACGGAAACTCCACCCCGAGCCGGTTAGAGAAAAACTCCAGCATGCGCGGCGTCTTGCCGAAGATGGACCGCGCCTGCCCGGCATACTGCGGCTCCAGGTAGTAGCTGACTTCCTTACCGCGCCAGGTATCGGTGGTTTTGCGGAAGTCGCCGATGGCCAGCATGAACAGGTAGGGCGCGTGCGGCTGGTCCATCTTCCAGGTGTCCGTGCGCAGACCCGCGCCGGCCGGCTTCTGGCTGACGAGGGCGCCGTTGCTAAGCGTGACGTACTTGGCGGGCACCGTCAGGCTGATTTCGGAGGTGGATTTCTGGTTGGGCTTGTCGATGGTGGGAAACCAAGCCGAGTTGGATTCCGTCTCGCCCTGGGTCCAGATCTGCACCGGCTTGCCCGCCACGGCGCTGTCGGGGTTGATGAAGTACAGCCCCTTGGCGTCGCCGATGGCCGCGCTGCCCTTGGCCCCCAGCTCATCGGGCTTGGCCACGTATTCCACGTACACCGTGTAGGCCTCCCCTGCCGGCACCACGCGGCCCAGCTGCACCAACAGCTGCTGCCGGTTGTAGGTGAATTTCAGCGGCTGGGGCGCGCCATTCTGCACCAAACTCACCTGCTTAATATCCATGCCCTTGGCATCGAGCCGCAGCGAGTCGGTGGCGTAGCCGTGGGGCTTCAGCGTCACCCATGCTTGTCCGTAGGCGTAGCGTTTGGCGTAGTCGAAGCGCAAATCCAGCCGGGTGTGCACCAGGTCGTTGACCCTGCGCTCGGCGGCGCGGTAGGTGGTGGCGGGCGTCTGGGCGGTAGCGGCCGTGGCGGCGGTCAGGCTGAGCAGCAGCGGGAGGAGTTGGCGCATAGGGAGGACAAGGTAGAAAACCTGTGCTTCGCCAGATGCCGCCTGGGGCGCAGGCGTTGCCTGGGACCTGAAGAACGTCAACTACAGCACGTCATGCAGAGGCGCAGCCGAAGCATCTCGCGTGCTGATGTTGCTTCACTAGCCCAGGGTTTAAACCCTGGGCTACGGAGCGGTTACCATCTAACGATTTAGCAACGTCAGCACGCGAGATGCTTCGGCAAGCTCAGCATGACGTTCTGTATATCACAGGCCAAATTCCTCTTCTACCCTCCTACCACAAACGTGCGCATGCTCAGGCCGCCGTATTCCACGGCTTCGTAGGCGTGGCGGATGTCGTCGTCGGGCTCGGCCAGGGCCAGGCTGTAGAGCAGCGGGATGTAGTGGTCGGGGGTGGGTACGGCGAGGGGGCCGCTGGCGCCGGCCTGCTGGTAATGGGCCAGCGCGTGCAAGTCGCGCTGGTCGATTTTGCGCTTGGCCCACTCGTCGAACTCCGCGGCCCAGGCGTAGGGTGTGGGGTCGTCGGCCATCAGCTTGGGCATGCTCTGGCGCAGGTTGTGCACGATGTTGCCGCTGCCCAGAATCAGCACGCCGCGGCGGCGCAGAAACTGCAGCTGCCGGGCCAGCTCGGCGTGGTAGGTCATCGGCTGGTGGTAGTCGATGCTGAGCTGGAACACCGGAATATCAGCTTCGGGGAAGACGTGGTGCAGCACCGTCCAGGTGCCGTGGTCGAGGCCCCACTCGTCGGTGGGATGGGCGTCGGGCAGGGCCTGCAGCACCTCCTGGGCCACGTCGGGGGCGCCGGGCGCGGGGTATTGCATAGCAAACAGCTCCTGGGGGAAGCCGCCGAAGTCGTGGATGGTGTCCGGCCGCTCGTTCACGCCCACGAAGGTGCCGCGCGTGAGCCAGTGCGCCGACACTACCAGCACCGCCCGCGGCGGCTGCCGGTTCCGGATATCGAGGCCCAGCTGGTGCAGCGTGCGGGTGAAGGCGTTATCGGCCAGCGCGTTCATGGGCGAGCCGTGGCCCACAAACAGCACGGGCATTTTTGCGGTGGTCTGGAAGCTGCGGGCGGTGTTGTGAAGATCTTGCAGGGAGTTCATGGCAGCTATAATGAGGACGTTATCGGGGGTGTAGAGACGCGACACTTCATGTCTCGTCGTTGAACAGCTGGAACTACGTCAGGTAAACAACGTCAGCAACGACGAGACGCGAAGTGTCGCGTCTCTACACCGTTCGGGCAGTTATTTTGAACGTCAGGCTAAAAGAACGTCATGCTGAGCTTGCCGAAGCATCTCTACCGCTTCGTTGCAGTAGTAATCCAATGAAGCAGTAGAGATGCTTCGACAGGCTCAGCATGACGGGCGGTAGTTGACGTTCTAACCTGCTTCGACACACCAAAGGTACCCGGCCCGAAACGGCGGAGACTTGATGTAGGATAAGAAACGCGGCAACCGACCGATTTGGGTACTTTCGCGGCTCTCCCACTTTCTCGCCCGCTCTCATGTCCCGTACTCTTCCCACCATTGTGGGGGCGCAGTTCTGCTGCACCTCGCTGTGGTTTGCCGGCAATGCCGTGGCGCCCGAGCTGGCGGCGCGGTTTCAGCTGCCGGCCGGTTTTGTGGCCTCGCTCACCAGCGCCGTGCAGCTGGGCTTCATCAGCGGCACGCTGCTGTTTGCGCTGCTGGCCCTGGCCGACCGGTTTTCGCCCTCACGGGTGTTTTTTGTGAGTGCGCTGGCGGCGGCCACGGCCAACCTGGGCGTGCACCTGAGCGACCTCGGGGCCGAAGGGCTGCTGGCCTGCCGCTTCCTGACGGGCTTTTTCCTGGCCGGCATCTATCCGGTGGGCATGAAAATAGCCGCCGACTACTACCAGGAGGGCTTGGGCCGCTCGCTGGGCTGGCTGGTGGGGGCGCTGGTGCTGGGCACGGCGTTTCCGCATTTGCTGCGTAGCGTTACGGAGCACTTGCCGTGGTACTACGTCACGGGCGCTACCTCGGCGCTGGCGGTGCTGGGCGGGGTGGCGCTGCTGCTGCTGGTGCCCGATGGCCCTTTCCGCCGCCCCGGGCAGCGGCCCCGCATCACGGCATTTCTGGCGGGGTTCCGGCAGCCGCAGTTTCGGGCGGCGGCGCTGGGCTACTTCGGGCACATGTGGGAGCTGTACGCGTTCTGGGCGTTTGTGCCGGTGGTGCTGGAGGCGTTTCAGGCGCGGCACCCGGCGGCGGCGCTGCCGGTGCCGTTGCTCTCGTTCGGCATTATTGGCGGGGGCAGCCTGGCCTGCGTGGGCGCGGGGCTGCTGGCCCGGCGGCTGGGCCCGGCGCGGGTAGCCACCACGGCGCTGGCGCTGTCGGGGGCGTGCTGTGTGGCTTCGGGGCTGGTGCTGGGCGGGGGCTCGGTGGTGGGGCTGGTGGCGTTTCTGGCGTTCTGGGGGCTGGTGGTGGTGGCCGACTCGCCCATGTTCTCCACCCTAGTGGCCCGGCACGCCCCCGCCGAATCGCGCGGCGCGGCCCTGACCATCGTCAACTGCCTGGGGTTTGCCCTGACCATCGGGAGCGTGCAACTCACCGGCTGGCTGGCCCCGCGCCTGCCGCCTCAGTTGCTGCTGCTGCCCCTGGCCATCGGCCCGGCGCTGGGGCTGTGGGCGTTGTGGCGGGGAAGGCGGGCAGTTTAAAATTATTGTAAGTTTTAGCTTTTACAGAAATTTTATACAAAGAGGACTATATTGCCCTTGCAATAAATAGCAACTTAAATTCACAGATTAAATGGCAACAAAGAGAAATAATCAATCAGAACAAAATGAGGTTACAGTGCTCATTAAATCAAAGGAACATTTTTCGCAAGAGCTTCAAGAAAGAATCAAAATAGCAAGAGATATATTGAATAATAAAAATGATCAAAATTACCCAAAAACACTGTATACCTTTTTTTCGTCATGGAACGATTATAATCTGGAATTATTGAAGCAATCATTCAACATTCCGTACAACGAATATAGGCACTCGTATGATAATGCGGGTGAATGGAGCGGCATGCGAATTCGAAGTATTGGGGCTCCACCGCCAACTGAAAATCAAATTTTGCAAGGACAAATTGCAAAAATTGAAAGCAAAGTAAATAATCTTGAGAACTTACATCAAAAAGTCAAATTAATAAAATCATCATCCGACTCAGTAGATAAGAAAGAGTCAATTTCTATAAATGCAACAGCTGACCTAAATAAGGTTTTCATAGTACATGGCCATGATGAATTAGCCAAAATTGAAACCGCACGATTTATAGAGAAATTAGGGCTAAACCCAATAATTCTTCATGAGCAAGCAAGCTCTGGAAGAACAATTATAGAGAAAATCGAAGCTCATTCTAATGTAGGATTCGGCATAGTATTATATACACCTTGCGATGTTGGAGCAAGTAAAGAAGATGCAGAAAATCTTCAATCTAGGGCACGTCAAAATGTCGTTTTTGAGCATGGTTTTTTAATTGGTAAAATAGGCAGAAATAATGTATGTGCTTTGGTAAAAGGGAATATTGAGACCCCTAATGACATTTCTGGTGTAGTTTACATATCAATGGCAAATGATTGGAAACTAAGTCTTGCTAAAGAGCTTAGAAGTAGCGGATACAAGATTGATATGAATCTTGTCATCTGAGTGCTCAAGACACATTTTTTTTCCACTCACAAATCTGCCCCGCAACCTCACGGTTACGGGGCGGTTTGCGTTACGGCAAGCGGCGGCGGTTACTGCAGCTTGTAGTTCACACAAAAAAACGCCCCGCAACCATCTGGTTGCGGGGCGTTTTTTTTTGCGGCTGACGGCACAGGCTGAAGCCTATGCTACACTTCGTTACAGCAGCTTGTCAATCGTAATTGGCAGGTCGCGGACGCGCTTGCCGGTGGCGTGGTGGATGGCGTTGGCCACGGCGGCGGCTACCCCCAGCATGCCTACTTCCCCGATGCCTTTGGCGCCCAACGGGTTCACCACATCGTCTTCCTCATCCACGAAGATGACGTCGATGTCGTGAATGTCGGCGTTGACGGGCACGTGGTACTCGGCAAAGTTGTGGTTCATGTAGCGCCCGAACTTGTGGTCCATCACGGTTTCCTCCATCAGAGCCGCCCCGATGCCCCACACGACCGAGCCCAACACCTGCGAGCGGGCCGTTTTGAGGTTGATGATGCGGCCGGCGGCAATGGCATTCACCACCCGCGTCACGTGCACCGTGCCCAGGTCCTCGTCTACCTTCACTTCCACAAACACGGCGTTGTGGGCGTGCAGCGAGTACTGCTTCTGCTTGAGCATGTTGGGCATCGTAGAGCCATCGGCTTCCACTTTGGCTTCCCCGCTGGCCTGCAGCACGTCGCGGATTACTACGGACTGGTTGTGGTCGGCGCGGAGGCGAATCTGGCCGTTGAGGAACTCCACGTCCTCGAACTTGGCGTCCTTGAGCGGGGAGTCGTCCTGCTTCTGGGCCAGCTTCAGGATTTTGCCGGCCAGGTCCTGGCACACGCTCTGGATGGCCGTTCCCACGGAGGCTGCCGTCCAGGAGCCGCCCTGCAGCGGGGCTTCGGGCTGGTCGGTGTCGCCGAGCTTGAAGGATACGGCTTCCAGGGGCAGGCCCAGGGTTTCGGCCGCAATCTGCGTCATGATGGTGTAAGTGCCGGCGCCGTTTTCGCCGGCGCCGCTCAGCACCGTCAGCTTGCCATCGGCCGTGATGGAGGCTTTGGCGGCCGATTTCTGCTGGGTGGCATCCCAGACGCCACCGGCCATGCCCCAGCCCACCAGCATCTTGCCGTCGCGCATGGAGCGCGGCTCCTGGCTGCGCTGGTCCCAGCCGAACTTGGCGGCGGCCTGGTGGTAGCATTCGCGCAGCTTCTTGCTGGAGAAGGGCTTATCTACGTTCTGGTCGCGGTCGGCGTAGTTGCGCAGGCGGAACTCCAACGGGTCGAGGCCGGCGGCGTAGGCCATTTCGTCCATGGCCACTTCCAGCGCAATGCTGCCCGAGGCGGCGCCGGGGGCGCGCATATCGAGAGGCGTAAATACGTCGAGCTTGGCAATCTGGTAGCCCAGCTTCACGTTTTCGCACTGGTAGAGCATGCCGCTCCAGTTCACCACATTCTCGGTGTAGTCCTCGAAGTGAGAGGTTTCGTGGAGGGCATGGTGCTGCAGGGCGGCCAGCGTGCCATCGGGGTTGGTGGCCAGCTTCACGGTCTGGAGCACGTGGGGCCGGTGGCCGAAGCTGAACATCTGCTGGCGCGTGAGCGTGAGGCGCACCGAGCGGCGCAACTCCAGCGAGGCCAGCACGGCCAGGTACACCGAGTACTGCGGCCGCAGGCCCGCGCCGAAGCCGCCGCCCATGTACTCATTCACCACGCGCACGTCGTCCTTCTTCAGGCCGAAAACGCCCACCAGGTAGTTCTTCACGTTGAAAACGCCCTGGGTTTTGTCGTAGGCCGTAATCTGGCCTTCGCCGCGCCACTCCACCGTGGTGCTGAACAGCTCCATGGGGTTGTGGTGCTGGGTGCCGTGCACGTACTCGGCCTCCATGCGGTGCTCGGCGGCACCCCAGGCTTTGTCGGGGTTGCCGCGGGGCGGCGGCGGCGGCTGGAAGCCGGTTTTGCCGCTGCCCGGCTCGTAGCCTTTGGCGCGCTGGGTTTCGAGGTTGGTTTCGTGCTTTTCTTCGTCGTACTCGATGCGCAGCACCGAGGCCGCGTAGCGGGCCAGCTCAAAAGAGTCGGCCACCACGAGGGCCACCGGCTGCTGGCTGAACTGGATTTCGGGGTCCTGCAGAGCCCGGAACGGCGAGCCGCCGGGCGCTACCAGATCCTTGTGCTTCTTGTCGAGCCAGGCCACGGAGGGCACGTTCTCGTGCGAAAACACCTGAATAACGCCGGGCAGCGCCAGCACCTCGTCGGCGTGGATCTTCGTGATTTTGCCCTTGGCAATGGGGCTGCTCACCACGTAGGCATACGCCATGTTGGGCAGGTGGTACTCGGCGGCGTAGGTGGCCGTTCCCGTCACCTTGGCCGGCCCGTCGACGCGGCTGGTGGCGGTGCCGATATAGTTAGTGGTGCTCATGCGGGTTAGGGATTGGAGTTCTGAAATACGTCGGAAGCCTTCTGCGAGCCGTCGGCGGCCTGCTTGAGGGCCCGCACGATGGCGCGCTGGGCCAGCGCAATCTTGAAGTCGTTGGAGCCCTGGCCTTTGGCGTCGGCCACCACCTGGGCGGCCACGCGGCGGAAGGTATCCTCGGTGGCGGGCTGGCCTTTCAGCATGGCTTCGGCCTTCTGGTCGCGCCAGGGCTTGTGGGCCACGCCGCCCAGCGCCAGGCGGGCGTCCTTAATGGTGCCGCCTTCCAGCTCCAGCCCTACCGCCACCGAAATCAGGGCGAAGGCGTAGCTGGTCC
Source organism: Hymenobacter sp. APR13 (assembly GCF_000737515.1). Taxonomy (NCBI): domain Bacteria; kingdom Pseudomonadati; phylum Bacteroidota; class Cytophagia; order Cytophagales; family Hymenobacteraceae; genus Hymenobacter; species Hymenobacter sp. APR13. The sequence goes on along the minus strand of NZ_CP006587.1, from coordinate 3,740,960 downwards.
GGTCGCGCAGCTTCAGGTAGCTGAAGTTCTTCTCAAAGCCTTTCTCGGGCAGGTCGAGGCTGATGATCAGCTCGCCGGAAGCCAGGGTGTTGTCTTTCTCGGGCTGATTTTCGGGCAGGCGGTGGAAGTCGTCGAAGGCAATGCTCCGTTCGCCGTTGGGCCCGCTCACGCGCACCGTAGGAGCCAGCGCCGCCAGGGCCACGCACATATCCGACGGGTGGGTGGCAATGCAATGCTCACTGGCGCCCAGAATGGCATGAATGCGGTTGAAGCCCCCGATGGCCGAGCAGCCGGTGCCCGGCTCACGCTTGTTGCAAGGCGTGGCCAGGTCGTAGAAATACAAGCAGCGGGTGCGCTGCATGAGGTTGCCGCCGTTGGTGGCCGCGTTGCGCAGCTGGGGCGAGGCGCCGGCCAGAATGGCCTGGTTGAGCAGCGGGTAGCGGTTTTTCACGTCCTCGTTCCAGGCCGTGTCGGCGTTGGTGGCCATGGCGCCCAGGCGCAGGCCGCCGTCGGGCAGGCTTTCGATGGCAGCCAGCGGCAGCTTGGCCACGCTCACGAGGTGGGTGGGGCGCTCCACGTTTTCCTTCATCAGGTCGATGAGGTTGGTGCCGCCCCCGATGTAGGCCGAGCCCTGGTGGCTGGCCTGGTCCCGCACGGCATCCTCAACGGCCGTCGCGCGGTGGTAGGTAAATGAATTCATGGTGTAGGGTGATGAGGTGATGAAGTGACTTGTGATGAGGCAGTACAGGAGAAGCAGTTGCCGTTCGCCGCAAGCAAACAGGGCCTTACTTCATTCCCAGTTACTTCCTCACCTCATTACTGCCTTTATCCACCACTTCCTTCACGGCATTCAGGATGCCTACGTAGGCGCCGCAGCGGCAGAGGTTGCCGCTCATGTGCTCCCGGATTTCGTCTTCGGTGTGGGCTTTGCCTTCGTTGATGAGGCCCTGAGCCGAGCAGATCTGGCCGGGCGTGCAGTAGCCGCACTGGAAGGCGTCGTGGTCGACGAAAGCCTGCTGCAGCGGGTGCATGGCCTCCGGGGTGCCCAGGCCCTCGATGGTGGTGATGTCGTCGTCGTCGTGCATCACGGCCAGGGTCAGGCAGCTGTTCACGCGCTTGCCGTTTACCAGCACCGTGCAGGCGCCGCACTGGCCATGGTCGCAGCCCTTTTTGGTACCCGTGAGGCCGGCATACTCGCGCAGAGCGTCGAGCAGGGTAGTCCAGGGCGCAATCTGGAGGGTGTGCTGCTGCCCGTTGATAGTAAGCTGCACCGGGCTGGTGGGCGGCGGCGCAGCTACCACACCGGCGCTGGCGGCTGAGGGAATCGGTTGCTGGATCATAGAAAGAGCATTGTGGTGTTGGAGTGGAAACGCAGGCAAGCCCAGCCTGACCGGATCGGCAAGGCAGACTTATCAGGTTACGCGAGCTTCCACACCAGCGTTATGCTTTCGGCCGTATTTCTCCTGTACAAAATCCTATCCTTTTCCTCAACCCTCACCTACCGCTTGGTTTTTCAGCGGATTAGCTCCATATCAAGAATTAATCTAAACAAATCCGGTTCTCGGAATACCAGCAGCAAGATTAGGTTCTGCCTTTCCTTATATTTTATAAAACACAACACTCACGCCAGGCCTACGGTCCGGGTTTTTAACTACCTGCCGGGTCCCCCGCCCCGCTCGCCGCCGACTCAACGACTTGGGCGTAATGCCCAGGTAGGCCGCAATGTGGCGCTGGGGCACAGCCGGGCCAGCGTGGGGTATATAGCTGCTGAAACTCCGGGCCTAAGGAAATCCCCTCTAGCTAACTGCTGCGGTGTCAGCTGGCCGGCGAAGGTAGAAAACCGGGTTTCAGTCAGCGGGGGCTTGTAGTGGAAGTAGTGCGAAGGGAGTCAAGCATCGAATAGAAAATTCACCTTCCGAAGTTCTGGCCAAAAGCCCTTACTATTGTAAGGTTGCTTTATCGTCACCGTATTATTCCGTTTTGCTATGTCTGGCTGGTACGTCAACTGCCGTTATCTATTGGCAGTTCTTTTAGTTTTAGTAGCCTCTGCCGCCCGTGCCACCACCTGGGACGAGCCCTGGCATGAACGAGTAGTAAAGGAGGCCGACCACTTTGTTTTAGCCACAGTCACAAAAGCTGACAAGCAGCAACTGACCCTACAAATTATCCGTGATGCAGCGGGCGGCACTCTGGACGGGAGCCTGCAGGTCACGGACTTTTACCTGCTGGACTTGTGCAGCACTTCGGGAGGGCACGGGCCGGAATTTCACCTTGATGCGGCAGACACAGCGTACTTTTTTCTGAAGAAGAATCCGCAGGGAGGCTTCAGCCTGGCCACGCCCAGTACTGGCTTCGCTGGTGTGTCGAAGGGTATCGTTTACGCAACTTACCGGCACAGCTACCACCAGGCAGGCGTCGAGCAGCCGGTGTACGAAATGACGATGGGCGCCATATTCCGGAAATACCATGGCCTGCCCTACGACGCGGCCCCGGTTCGGGCATTTATTACTGAGCAACTAGCCCACAAGCCCGCTCCGATCAGCGAGGAAGGCATGGCGGACTTTTTCCGGCAGCATGTGGCTCTCGAAACTATCTACCACTTGGGCTTCACCGAGTATTACGCCTCTACGCTGCCTTTCCTGCACGACGCAGACAATTTTCATGCGCAGGTATCTGCCGCCCGCGCCCTGATGGCTATTAACACGCCGGAAGCCCATCAGGAGTTGCTGCAGTTGCTGCAAGACAACAACACAACCGATTTCACCAAAGTGGTAGCCATCCGTACGCTGGCAGCTCACCAGCCGCACGACCTCAAGCCCACGCTCCAGAAGCTGGTTAAGAAGGCGTCTGAAGAAGAGAATGGCTTTGGCGGCAACATCATGGACCCCAGAATCTGCACCCGCATACCGACGGTACAAAAGGCCCTGATGGAGCTGGTATCTGCTTTGTAGATGCGCCTCCGTTAATATGCCCTGCTCTCCTCCCCATGCGGCCCCTTACAGCCCGTACGTAACCTGCAGGTAGTACAGCCCGCCTACATTAGGGCCGCCGAGGTAGCTTGCGTAGTAGTGGTTGAGCACGTTGCTGGCGCCCAGCTTCAGGCGCAGGTTGGGCTCGGGCAGGCGGTAGCTCAGCTGGGCGTCGAGAGTACCGTAGGCGGGCACGTAGCCGGTTACCAGGAAGGTTTGGGAGTAATAGCGCTGCTGCCAGTGGTAATTGAGGCCGAAACCGAAGTTGTGGGCCACGTTTTCGTTGCCCAGGCTCAGGTTGGCGGCCCAGCGCGGGGTGTTGAAGCCGTCCTCCAGCCCGTCGCCCGACTCGGTGCGGCGCAGGCGGGCGTAGGTGGTGCTGGCTCCGGCTAGATAGCCGCCGGCCACCTCGTAGCGCAAACCCAAGGAGCCGCCGTAGTTGTACACCCGACTGCGGGAGTTCGTCCAGAGACGGTAGCGGGCCTGGCCGGCGCGGGCGCTCAGGGCGGTGGCCACGGCGTTCTGGTCGGAGTTGGGGGACAGGGGCTGGCCGGTGGCGTCCAGGGGTACGTAGGCTTCCACCTGGGCAGTAAAGTCGCGGTAGGTGTTGGAGTAGAAGTCCACGTCGGCCAGCAAGCGGCCGCCGGGCAGCAGCGCCGCTTTGTAGCCCAGCTCGATGGAATAGATGTGCTCGGGCCGCAGGTAGGTGTAGGGGTTTTTCTGCAGCAGGCCTTGGTTCTGGCTGATAGCCTGGCTGCGCGAGAGGCTGCCGGTGTTCACGCTCCGGGTCACGGCGGCGTTGAAGGCATCAATGGAGCTACGCAGGTAGCTGTTCTCAAATACCCCGTCCGACATCACCCGGAGCCCCCCGATGCGCTTCACCTGCCCGCTGTTCACGTTGGAAAACCCCTCAAACAAGCTTGGAAACCGGTAACCGCTCTGGTAGCTCACCCGGAAGTTGTGGCGCTGGGTGGGCGAGTACACGGCCGTGAGGCGCGGGTTGAAGCGGGTACTGAAATAATCGTTCTTATCGGCCCGCAGCGTGGCCGTCAGGCGAATTTTCTCCTGCCACAGCCGCGCCCCGGCCTGCACAAAGCCGCCCATTTTGCCGTACGTGAGCGTGCTGTACGGGTCCTCCCCCGCCGCGGGGTTGATGAAGTAGTTGCCATCGGGCTGAATAAAGTACGTGCGGTGGTCGACACCCAACAGCACGTCGGCCCAGGCGGGCAGGCGTTTGCCGCCGCCCCGGCGCAGGGCTTCGCCGAGGTTCAGCTGGCCTTCCAGATGCAGCAAGTCGGCCTGCACGCGCAGGGCCGCGCCCTGGTCCCAGTTGTTGATGTCGGCCAGCTCGCGCAGGCGCTGCTGAAACTCCGGCGTGCCCGGCTGCAAACGGCCAGCATCGGCGGCGGCGCGGGCCGTGGCGTGGGCCTGAGCTACCGTCTGCCTGTCGGCCCCGGCCTGGTTCCAGGCGGCGGTGTAGTCCTGGTTCCAGCGGGCATCGGGCTTGAAGCTGCGGTCCAGATTTTCAGCCATGCTGCGCAGGTTGTAGCTGCGGCCGGTGTTCTCCTGGGTGAAGTAGGCACGGGCCTGCACTACGGGGCCGATGAGTTGCAGGGCGTGCTGCTGCAGGTGGTAGTTGTCGAGCCGGAACCGGTTGCTGCGCTGGTACACGTTGTCGAAGCTGGCCCCACGGTAGGTGTAGGCCAGCTCCGTTTTGTCCGAGAGCTTGTAGTGCAGGGCCGCGTCGTACTTGAGGGTTTGCAGCTGGTAGTCGGTCACGTCCTGCTCCCGGTAGCCGGTGCGGGCCACCTGGTAGCTTTTGCCCCCCAGCGTCAGCGTCGAGCGGTTCGAGGATTCGTTGCCGTAGCTGCTCACCGGGTCGCGGGCGGGGTTATCGGCCCCCGGCAGGCCGGTGGTGGCGTTGCCGTTGGGGTTGATGTCGGTCGGGTCGCGGGCAATCCAGTCGTAGCCGCGCAGGTAAGTGCCGTTCACCTTCACCGCCCACTTCGGGCCCAGCACCCGGGCGTAGCGCACACTGGTTTCGGAAAAGGCGTGCGCACCGGTGGCCGGGTCGTTGAGGTGGTTGATGCCGGTTTTTTGCTGCACGCTCAGGCCGGGGCTGCGAAACGGGTTGCGGGTGCTGAAGTTGGCCAGCCCGTTGATGGCGTTGAGCCCGTACAGCGCCGCAGCCGTGCCCGGCACCAGCTCCACGGCCTGAATATCCAGGTCGCTCGGCCCCAGCACGTTCCCGATGGGCCCGCCGATGTGCGGGGCCTGGTTGTCGATGCCGTCCACGAGCTGGGCGAAGCGCACGTTGGTGGTGTTGCTGAAGCCCCGGGCGTTCAGCACCCGAAACCCCAGGCTGGGCGTAATCATCTGCACGCCCTTCAGGTGTTCCAGGGCATCAAAAAACGACGCCGCGGGCGTAAGCCGCAGCTGCCGGGCGTTGAGCTTCTCCACCGTTACGGGCGACTGCAGGATGCTTTCCTCCACCTTCGAGGCCGTCACCACCACCTCCCCCAGCCGCGTGGTATCGGCGGGGGCCTGGGCGTGGGCCAGTATCGGAAGCAGCAACAGAGCGGGCGTAACGTGTTTCATGCGTTATATTTTTACAAACATAACGAATATGGCGCGCCCGGGTTTCCCGCAGAGGGCGCAGAAGGTTGCGCAGAGGACGCAGTGAACGACCTCCGCGTCTGCGAAAACCTCTGCGTCTTCTGCGGGAACCTATATCAGAACAGCCCTTCAGCCTCCGCCGCCAGAAACGCCTGAAAACGGGCCTGCAGGGCCTCGAACTCCGCAATCAGCGCCTCGCCCTCAGGCGTTACCACGGTGCCGCCGCCGCGCTTACCGCCGGTTTGGGTGAGCACCAGCGGCCGGGCGCTCTGGGCATTCAGCGACGACACCAAATCCCAGGCCCGCTTGTACGACATACCCATTTCTTGCGCCGCCTTCGAGATGGAGCCGTGCTGCTGAATCTGGCGCAGCAGCTCCAGCCGCCCGATGCCCATAAACCGGTCGTCCGCGGATTCCACCCAGAGGCGGCCGGTGAGGCGGAAGGTCAGGTCGGGGCGCAGCAGGTCTTTCATACGGGCAATTTTACGCAAAAGCCGCCGTATGGCTGTGGCACAAAAAAAGCGTCAGCCGTTACCGACTGACGCTTTTGAAACAAAGATTAGAACGGCGGCGGGCCGTCATCGAAGTTGCTGCGGGGGAAGGCCTGGGCGGGTGGCGGGCCGTCGTTGTTGAGGCGCGAGCCCAGCCGGATGGTGTTGGGCGTGAAGCCGGTCTGCTCGTCGAAGCTGCTGGGCGGGAAGGCGCTGGGGTTGAAGCCCGCGTCGCCGAAGCCGCCCGCGCCGTCGAGGTCGGCGAACTTGGTGAACTTGCCGATGAACTTGAGCTGCACAGTTTCCAGGGAGCCGTTCCGGTGCTTGGCAATGATAACCTCACCGGTGCCCTGCGTGGGGTTGCCCATCTCGTCCTCCGTAATCTTGTAGTACTCGGGGCGGTACAGGAAGATAACCATGTCGGCGTCCTGCTCAATAGAGCCGGATTCACGAAGGTCACTCAGCTGCGGCTTCTTGTCGCCGCCGCGGGTTTCCACGGAGCGCGAGAGCTGCGACAGGGCGAGCACCGGCACATTGAGCTCTTTGGCAATGCCTTTGAGCGCCCGCGAAATCGAAGCAATTTCCTGTTCACGGTTGCCGCCGCCTTTGCCATCGGTGTTGCCGGTCATCAGCTGCAGATAGTCGATGATAATCATCGAAATATCGTGGTGGGCCTTGAGGCGGCGGCACTTGGTGCGCAGCTCCCGGATGCTCAGGCCCGGCGTGTCGTCAATATAAATCGGCGCCGACGACAGGCTGGAAATCTTGTGGTTGAGCTGGGCCCACTCGTGGTCGGCGAGGTTACCCTTCTTGATCTTCTCGGAGTCCAGCTCCGCCTCGGCTGAAATCAGACGGTTCACGAGCTGCAGCGACGACATTTCCAGCGAGAAAATGGCCACCGGCTTCTTGAACTCCACCGCCGCGTTGCGCATGGCGGATACCACGAAGGCCGTGTTGTGCGTCACGGTCATGTCCTGGAGCAAGAACAGGCGGTTGCCGTCGATGCTGAAGCCGTAGTAATCGTCCTCGCCGTCAAACTCCACCGAAATGCCAGTCATACGCCAATCCACGGGGCTGCGCCAGGGCTGGGCCTGCTTGCGGGCCACGCGCACCGGCACCCGGTTGATGTCGCCGTAGATGCGCACGCGGTACACCTCGCTTTCGTAGCCGATGGCGCTGATGGCGGCCCGCTTCTTCTTCAGGGAAGTACGGAAGCCCAGCGAGTCGGCCAAGAACTTGATTTGCCGGACCAAGCGGTGGTTTTTCTGGGTGATTTCGTAGCCGTTGGACACCGGGTCGAGGTGGCCGTCGGAGTCGATGAGGCCGGCCAGCAGACGCAGGCGGTTGTCGGTGCTGTTACTCAGGTACAACTGCGGAATGTGCTTGTCGCCGAGCACGCCCAACTGGCGCAGCTCGTCCTGCAGCGAGTACTGGGCGATACTGCCGCCCTGCCGGCCGCGCGTGATGCCGTAGCTGTTGCAGCGGTCCGCCACTACGCCTACTGTTACCTGCATGTCCAGCTCGGCAGCGTACTGGTGCAGATACTCGATAATTTCCGGGTCTTGGCCCGTGATGCGGCAGTTGTCGGAAGCGCCGTCTCCGAGCCACACGCCCAGGAAATACGGATCAACCGGTACTTCCTGCGCGGCAAATTCTACGGGCACTTTATAGCCCTTATAGTTGGAGCGGAACTTGGCCGACTTGCCCAACCAGTCTTTTACTGTGATGTTGAGCACGTCGCCGTGGCGGTGCGCGCCCTCGGTGCGACTGCGCTTCAGCGAGAGAATGTGGCTTTCGTTGACGCGGTAGGCCTCGCCCTTGTTCTGGCGCACCCAATACATGTTTTCGCGGCCCCGGGCAATATTCAGCACCCGACGCGGCGTGGAGTCGTCGCCCATCAGCAGCTCGCCGGCCTGCACGTTTTCCACGTTGCGCAGTGTGCCGTCGTACATCAGCACCTTGGTGCCTTTGCCAAGGCACTTACCCATGCCGGGGCGCGCCGCAATAATCACCAGGTCAGATGGTTGCCATCCGGATGTCACCCGATCCAGGGCCGAGAAGCCAGAGGGCACGCCGGTGAGGCCATCCTTCTGGTCCTTCTTCTCTTCCAGCTCCTTGATGGCCTTGCCCATCAGGCTGCGCATGTCGTCGAAGTTCTTGCGGATGTTCGACTCCGATACCTCAAACAGGGCCTGCTCGGTGCTGTCGAGGAGGTTGAACACGTCGGTGGTGTCCTCGAAGGCGTCGCGCTGGATGGTGCTGGCAATGTTGATCAGCTCCCGCTTAATGGCATTTTCGGTGATGATGCGGGAGTGGTACTCGATGTTGGCCGCCGAGTTGACCTTGAACGTGAGGTTGGCCACGTAGTGGGCGCCGCCGGCCGGCTCCAGCTCACCCATCTCGCGCAGCTCGTGCGTAACCGTCAGAATATCAATCGGCTCCGACTTATCAAACAGGTTCAGAATGGCCTTGAAGATACGCTGGTGGCCGTCCTTGTAGAAGCTTTGGGGCTTCAGGATGTCGATAACCGTGGTGAGGGCATCTTTTTCCAGCATGAGGGCGCCCAGCACGGCGGCTTCCAGCTCCAGCGCCTGGGGCGGCAGCTTACCCGCGGGCCCGCCCATGGGCAGCTGCGCAGGGCGGCTGCTCCAGGCGGCTTTGGCGCGCGAAGCCGAGAGTTTCAGGCGGTCATCCATCCGGTCGTTCATCAATAGGGGGGCACTACAAGGTAAGCAGGTTGAGCCGGTCTGGCCAGAATTTCTTCCGTAGCGGCCCGTTTTTCTGGAAAGGGGTACAAAGCTAACGGCTGGGCTTCACAAGTGAGGGCTGGGCAAAAAGGTTTCTTTTGCGTAGAATGAGCAGGGGTAGCATCCGCTTCCGCTCGTGCCGTTTTGCCGATGAGCTGCAGGCCGTAAGTTGCAAGCAGCTAGCAAAATGGCCGGGGTGAAAAAGCTTGCGGCTTACGGCTCACAGCTCTCCAGCCGGCGCAAGCCAAAGCTTAGGCACCATGCCCTACCTTTGCCGCCTGCTTACTTATTCTGTAAATGGCCGCTACTCCTTCTTCGCTCCAACGCCTGCACCTGATTGCCATCGGGGGCAGCATCATGCACAACCTGGCTCTGGCCCTGCACAAAAGCGGCGCCCACGTCACGGGCTCCGACGACGAGATATTTGAGCCCGCCAAAGGCCGGCTGGCTGCCGCTGGGCTGCTGCCCGCCGCCGAGGGCTGGTTTCCGGAAAAAGTAACCGCCGACCTCGACGCCGTGATTGTGGGCATGCACGCCCGCGCCGACAACCCCGAGCTGCTGCGCGCCCAGGAGCTGGGCCTACGGGTGTATTCGTTTCCGGAGTTCATCTACGAGGCGTCCAAAGACAAGCAGCGGGTGGTGATTGGCGGCTCGCACGGCAAAACCAGCATTACCTCGCTGATTCTGCACGTGCTGCGCTACCACGGCCGCAAGTTCGACTACGCCGTGGGGGCCCAGCTGGAAGGCTTCGACCTGATGGTGCAGCTCACCGACGACGCGCCCATCATCATCATTGAGGGCGACGAGTATTTGTCGTCGCCGATTGACCGGCGGCCCAAGTTCCACCTGTACCAGCACCACATCGGCGTGATTTCCGGCATTAGCTGGGACCATATCAACGTGTTTCCGACCGAGGAAATCTACCGCGAGCAGTTCAAGATCTTCGCTGACATGACGCCCAAGGCCGGCACGCTCATCTACGACCGCGACGACGAGCAGGTGCAGCTCGTGACCGTGCCCAGCAGCCCCGACGTGGCCTACGTGGGCTACGGCCCGCACGAGCACGTCATCCGGGACGGCAAAACCTACCTGCTCAATAAGAAGGACGAGGAAGTGCCGGTGCAGGTGTTCGGCGAGCACAACCTGCGCAACATTTCGGCGGCCAAGGAAGTGTGCAAGTGCCTGGGCATCAAGGGCAAGGATTTTTACGAGGCGCTGGGCTCGTTTAAGGGCGCGGCGCGGCGGCTGGAGCTGGTGCGCGAAGGGGCAGGCTCGGTGGTGTACAAGGACTTCGCCCACGCCCCCAGCAAGCTCAAAGCCACGGCTACTTCCTTTAAAAAGCAGTTTCCGAAGCGCAAGCTGGTGGCCTGCCTGGAGCTGCACACCTTCAGCTCGCTGAACCCGGCGTTCCTGCCGCAGTACGCCCATACCTTCGACGCGCCCGACGTGGCCGTGGTGTACTTCAACCCCCACGTGCTGGAGCACAAGCGCCTGCCGGCCCTGCCGCCGGAAGCCGTGCAGCAGGCCTTCCAGCGCCCCGACCTGCGTGTATTCACGGATAGCGGCGAGCTGGCCGCCTTCCTGCATGCCCAGGACTGGCACGAGGCCAACCTGCTGATGATGTCGTCGGGCACGTTCGACGGGCTGGATTTGGCCGAGCTGGCCGAAAAAGTGGTCCGCTAACCATGCAGGCTCCACTCAAACACCCGGTTCTGCTGCTGCACGGCGCGCTGGCCTGCGAAAAGCAGCTGCGCCCTTTGGCCCGCGAGCTGGCCGCCCAATACACGGTACGCACCTTTAGCTTCGACGGGCACGGCGGCCAGCCGCTGGAAACGGACGTGTTTTCCATGCGCCATTTTGCGGCGCAGGTGACGCAGTTTCTGGATGCGCAGGGCTGGGAGTCGGCGCACGTGTTTGGCTACAGCATGGGCGGCTACGCGGCGCTGGCGGCGGCGGTGGCGGCCCCGCACCGGTTTCGCAGCATCACCACGTTGGGCACCAAGCTCGACTGGTCGCCGGCCACGGCCGCGCTGGAAACCCGGTTTCTGGACGCAGAGAAGATGCGGGAGAAGATTCCGCAGTTTGCCGCGCAGCTGGAGCAGCAGCACGCCCCCACGCCCCTGCCGGCGCTGCTGGCCGCCACGGCCGGCCTCATGCGCGGCCTCGGCGACGTGCCGCTGCTCACGCCCCAGAACCTGTCGGGGCTGGAAGTGCCGGTGCAGGTGCTGGTGGGCGAGCTGGACAAAACGGCCGGCGTGGATGCCTCCCGCCACTTCGCCGACTTCATGCCCCGCGCCACCTTCGAAATCATCTTCAACACCCCGCACCCGCTGGACAAGGTGAACCCGGATTTGCTGACGAGCCGCATTGCACGCTTCGTGGAGCAGACGGAAGACCAGCGCCGCTAGCCTAGCCAGATTTCCGGCCACAAAAAAGGCCCGCCTTGTGAGGCGGGCCTTTGCGGTTTATTCCGATTTCGTATCCGGCTCCGGCGGCGCGGGCGGAGTGGCAGCTGGCCGGCGGCGGCGGTCGGTGGTGACCAGTAGGGCCAGGCCGGTGAGGGCCAGGCGCAGCATCCATTTGCGGCTCAGCATGGCTAGCGGTTGAGAAGCAGGGTGTTGGTTTCCTCGACGCGCAGGTCGCAGCTGCTGCCTCCGGTGTTTTCCTCACAGCTCGTGCCCACAATGTCGTTGTTCTCGAAATTGAAGAAGCAGAACGTGCAGCCCACGCCGTTGATGATGTAGCGCGAGGCACTGGTGCTCAGGTACAGGTCGTTGTCGGTGGTCAGGTTCAGGGGCAGGGCCATGCCGCGGAACATGCCGTTGCGCAGCCCCAGGCCCACCAGGTAGTACATGGCCGGGTCTTTGGGCTTGCCCTGCACCTTGCGCACCATGGTTTTGTCGATGCTGGTGCCGTCGCCGAACTGCCGGCTGAAGGCCAAAGCCAGCTGTTCGCGGGGCACCTCATACTTAATCAGGCCCCGGTCGCCGACGGAAGCCACCAGCTTGCTGGTTGGTTCGCGGCGGCGGCGGCTGGCCTCGCTGGTTTCGCCGTCGGGCGAGCTCATCTCCGGAAAGCCACGCTTAGTAGTTTCGCAGGCAGGCAAGGAAGCAGTGAGCAGGCCTGCGGCCAGCAGCAGGCGCCAGAATGGCCGGGAGGAGTCTATCATAGGATGCTGAATAAAGCGAAGAAATTAACGCGCGGTATAGTACTTGCGGGCCTCGGGCAGGTCGCGCTGAATGTCGGCGATACGCGTGCCGTTGGAGGGGTGGGTGGAGAGAAACTCAGGCGGCGAGGCCTGGCCGTCGCGGGCGTCCATGCGCTGCCAGAACTGCACGGCCCCATCGGGGTTGTAGCCGGCCATGGCCATAAAGATAAGGCCCAGGCGGTCGGCTTCCGACTCCTGGCTGCGGCCATATTTGAGCAGGCCCAGCTGCGAGCCGGCCCCTACCACCTGCAGAAACACGTTCTGGGTGGCCGTAGGGTTCTGACCGGCCGAGGCCGACAGCACGCCGCCCAAACCCTGCGCCGCCATCTGCTGGCTCATGCGCTCCGAGCTGTGCTTGGCCACGGCGTGGGCAATTTCGTGGCCCATGACCACGGCCAGACCGTTTTCGTCCTGCGTGATGGGCAGGATGCCGGTGTACACGGCCACCTTGCCGCCGGGCATGCACCAGGCGTTTTCCTGCTTATCATTGATCAGGTTGAACTCCCAGGCGTAGCCCTCCAGCTGGGCTTGGGCGTTCTGCTGGCGGAAGTAGGAGTCTACGGCCTGCTGAATGCGCTGGCCCACGCGCTTCACCATAGCGGCCTGCTCGCCGCTGCTGACCACTTGACTGGAGGCCAGCACCTTCTGGTATTCGGTGGCGGCCATCTGGTTCATTTCCGTATCGGAAACGAGGCTGAGCTGGCGGCGGCCCGTGATGGGCACCGTGGAGCAGGCGGCAGTAACTAACAGGCAGCTGGCGAGGGCGAGTTTTCTAAGCATGGGAAGGAGAGGCTTGGGGAATGAGAGAGGGCGCGGGCCCGGCCTGCTGGCAGAGTCGGCCCGAGGCTTCTATACGTTGCCGGGCAACAAAAATGTTTATTTCACCCTGATTGGGCGGCGGCGTACCCGTTTTTTGCCGTTTCTTCGTTCTGCCGCTACGAATTAGCGGTAGTTTTGACTTTTGGGCGGCCGCCAGGCAGCAGCGCCCGCCTGTACGTATCCCCTGTTTCTGCGCTCCGGCCGCCACCAGTGGCCGGCATCATTTCCTCTCCCCCTGCTTATCTACGCTATGAAAATCCTTTGCATTGGCCGCAACTACGCCGAGCACATTGCCGAACTCCAGAACGAAACGCCCGACGCCCCCGTCATCTTCGCCAAGCCTGACACAGCGCTGCTGCAGCGCAACCAGCCGTTCTTCGTGCCCGATTTCTCGCAGGACATTCACCACGAAATAGAGCTGGTGCTGCGCATCTGCAAAAACGGCAAGAACATCGAGGAGAAGTTTGCGCCCACTTACTTCGACGCCATCGGCCTGGGCATCGATTTCACGGCCCGCGACCTGCAGAGCAAGCTCAAAAGCAAGGGCCTGCCTTGGGAGCTGGCCAAAGGCTTCGACGGCTCGGCTCCGATTTCGCAGGAGTTCAAACCCGTGGCCGACTTCCCGGACCTGAAGAACATCAACTTCCGGCTGGAAGTGAACGGGCAGGTGCGCCAGCAGGGCAACTCCGGCCTGATGCTGCACGATTTCAACAAAATCATCAGCTACATCTCCCAGTTCATAACCCTGAAAATGGGCGACTTGATCTTCACGGGCACGCCCAGCGGCGTAGGCCCGGTGCAACCCGGCGACCAGCTCACGGGCTATATCGAAGACCAGCAGCTGCTGAACCTGGCCGTGAAATAGCCCCTGTAGCACGGACTGTAGTCCGTAGCTCGCAGCAACCACGCTACTCGGCGTTTGGTGTTAAGAATTGTGGCCCACGGGCTGCGCTCCGGTATTGTGCCCGTATAGTAGGCTACGGACTGAAGTCCGTGCCACAGACTGCCGCCTACATTTCCTTTTTGAATGCCCAATACATTGTTTATCGGCTTTTCGCGCCGGCTGCTGAGTCTGGCGGCGCTGCCGCTGCTGCTCACCTGGCCGCCCACGTCCTGCGAAGGGCAGGCGCCTGACTCGTCGGGCCCGAAACCTGCCGCGGCGGCTCCCGCCGACGCCCGGCGCCCCAGCGTGCCGGCCGGCTACTTTCTGTTTCCTATTAAGCCCGGCGTACAGAACTACTTGGCCGGCAGCATGGGCGAGCTGCGCCCCAACCACTTCCACGGTGGCCTCGACATCAAGACCGACGGCCGCGTGGATTTGCCGGTGTACGCCGCCGCCGACGGCTACATCTCGCGCATGAAGCAAAGCAGCTACGGCTACGGCAACGTGCTCTACATCACACACCCCAACGGCCTGACGACGGTGTACGGCCACCTCAACCACTTCAAGGGGCCGGTGGCCGCCGAGCTGCTGCGCCGCCAGTACGAGAAGCAGACTTACGAGCTGGAGCTGTTCTTTGACAAGGGCCAGTTTCCGGTGAAGCGCGGTGAGGTGGTGGCACTGTCGGGCAACACGGGCGGCTCGGCGGGCCCGCACCTGCACTGGGAAGTGCGCACCGCCGACGACCACCAGCTCAATCCGCTGCAGTTTGGGGGCTTCGCCGAAATCCAGGACCACGTGGCGCCGCAGCTGCAGGCGTTTGCCGTGGAGGCCCTGGGCATTGAGGCCCGCGTGCAGGGCCGCTTCGGCAAGAGCATATTCGTGCCGAAAGCGCCGATGCTGCCCAACGGCGGCGGCTACGTGTGGGCCGATACCATTGCCGCCTTCGGGCAGGTGGGGCTGCTGGTGCAAGGCTTCGATAGGTTCGACGGCGTGTGGAACAAGAACGGCCTGCAGCGCGTGGACGTGCGCGTGAACGGCCAACCGCTCTACTCGCACGTCGTGGACGATATTCCGTTTCCGGAAGGCTCGCGCCAGATCAACCGGCACGTGGACTATGAGTGGCGCGCCACCCAGGGCCGGCAGCTGGAGCGCTTGTTCGTAGACGACGGCAACGACCTGAGCATGTACAAAACCGGCCCCGCCAAGGGCAAGCTGCGCGTGGAAGCCGGCAAGCTCTACGCCGTGGAAATCATGCTGGCCGACTCCTACGGCAACCGCACGCCGCTGCGCTTCGTGCTGCGCGGCGAGCAGCCGGTGTACTACAAAACCCGCTCGGCGCTGGTGAAAAAGCCCACCCTGCGCTACGACATCAGCCGCAACCTGCTGGTGGCCACGGCCGCCGACCCCGACACGGCTTCTGTAGGCGGGCCGCTGACGCTCTACAAAGGCAACCGCCGCCTCACGTTGCGCCCCAGCTACACCGTGCAGAGCGAAAACACCTACCTCTACGACCTGCGCGCCGGCCTGCCTGACTCGCTCAGCTTCCAGGGCGTCACGCGTCGCTTCGACCGGCAGGGCAGCATTCCGTCGGGCCGGGACTTCGCCTTCTCCACCAGCCACCTGCAGCTGGGCTTCACGCCCAAAACGCTGTTCGACACGCTGTATGTGCAAACCAGCTACGCCGCCGGCCTCTGGACGGTGCACCTGCCCCGCACGCCGCTCTACGAAACCCTGCGCCTCACGCTCCGGCCCGAAACGCCCGTAACGGACCCGCGCCGCACCGCCATCTACAGCATAGCGCCCAACGGCGGCAAAGGCTACGTGGGCGGCAAGTGGGCCGCCGACAACACCACCGTGTCGGCCCCCATCAAAACCTTCGGCCGCTTCCGCCTGCTCACCGACACCATTCCGCCTTCGGGCCGCCTGCTCAGCAAAGGTGCCGGCGGCGTGGTGTTTAAGGTCGGCGACGACCTGTCGGGGCTGGCCAGCTACCGGCTGGAAGTGAACGGGCAGTTCCACCTGCTGCGCTTCGAGCACAAAAACAGCACCCTGTTCTCGGAGCGCTCCGATACGCTGGGCCCGGCCCTGCGCGGCCCAGCCACGCTCCGCCTCACCGACCAGGCTGGCAACGAGAAGGTGCTGAACGTGGTGCTGTAGCGTCGGCCGCGTACGGGTTCGTATATTCCAGTAACCTTTCCCCTACCCTCATGTCCAACAACCTGCTCAAGCGCCGCAAGCCGGTGCTGCTGGCCTCCGTGGCTGCGGCCGTAGCTACCGGCGTGGCCGCCTACGCCTTCGCCCGCCGCAAGCTGCACCCGCCCCTGCCCACCGTGGCCCACGTGGATCTGCACAAGTACATGGGCCTCTGGTACGAGGTGGCCCGGCTCCCGACGCGCTTCGAGAAAGGCTGCCAGCACGTGACGGCCGAGTACATGCTGCGGCCCGACGGCAAAGTAACCGTGCGCAACACCTGCCACAAAGACGGCCTGAACGGCCCCGTGGAAACCGTGACGGGTACGGCCCGCGTGGTGGATGCCGCCACCAACGCCAAGCTGAAAGTGAGCTTCTTCTGGCCGTTTGAAGGCGACTACTGGATCATTGCCCTCGACCACTCCGACTACCGCCACGCCCTGGTGGCCGGCGGCCCCGACCGCACCAACCTGTGGCTGCTGAGCCGCACGCCGCACATGGAGCGCAACCTGCGCGACCAGTATCTGGCCCGGGCCCACGAGCTGGGTTTTGATGTGGACCGCATCCTGTTCACGCCTCAGCCCATTGCCGGCAAGCCGTAACCGTGCCCGGCACGCGGCGGCGCGCTATATTTGCCGCAAATCCCAGCCTTATGCCCATTCCCCAGATCGGCGACGCCGCCCCCGCTTTTGAAGCGCCCGACCAGCACGGCACCCTGCACCGCCTGCAGGACTATGCCGGCCGCAAAGTGGCCCTCTACTTCTACCCCAAAGACGACACCAGCGGCTGCACCGCCCAGGCCTGCGACCTGCGCGACAACTACCAGAGCCTGCAGGCCGCCGGCATTCAGGTGCTGGGCGTGAGCATCGACAGCGAGAAGTCGCACAAGAAGTTCGCCGATAAGTACGAGCTGCCGTTTCCGCTGCTCGTGGATGAAGACAAAAAGCTGGTGGAAGCCTACGGCGTGTGGCAGGAGAAATCCATGTACGGCCGCAAGTACATGGGCACCATGCGCTACACCTTCCTGATCGACGCCGACGGCCGCATCGAGAAGGTCATCACCAAAGTCGACACCAAAAACCACGCGGCCCAGTTGCTGTAGGCCCTGTTAGCCCCGCCAGTTTGGCGGGGCTTTTTTTTCGCGCGCCTCGCCCAAGTTCCTACCTTTGCTTTCCCTCAACTTCATAGAATTCATGTCGCACGACGCCTCTTCCTTCGCCGCTTCTTCCGAAACCCACGCCCCCGAAGCCACCAAGTCGGTGGCCGAGCTGCAGCAGATTGCCGCGCAGGTGCGCCGCGACATTGTGCGCATGGTGCACGCCGTGAACTCTGGCCATCCCGGCGGCTCGCTGGGCTGCACCGACCTGCTGGTGGCCCTGTACTTCAAGGTGATGAAGCACACGCCCCAGCCCTTCGACATGAACGGCACCGGCCAGGACCTGTTTTTCCTGTCCAACGGCCACATTTCGCCGGTGTTTTACTCGGTGCTGGCCCGCTCCGGCTACTTCCCGGTGAGCGAGCTGGCTACGTTCCGCAAGCTCAACTCGCGGCTGCAGGGCCATCCCGCCACCCACGAGCACCTGCCCGGTGTCCGCATTGCGTCGGGCTCATTGGGCCAGGGGCTGAGCGTGGCCACGGGCGCGGCCCAGGCCAAAAAGCTCAACGGCGACGACCGCACGGTGTTCGTGCTCATGGGCGACGGCGAGCTGCAGGAAGGCCAGATCTGGGAAGCGGCCCTCTACGCGCCACACCATAAAGTCGACAACCTGATTGCCTTCGTGGACCGCAACGGCCAGCAGATTGACGGTCCCACCGACAAGATCGGCGGCCTCGGCGATTTGCGCGCCAAGTTTGAGAGCTTCAACTGGCAGGTACTGGAAACCAACGGCAACGACCTGACCACGCTGCTGGCTACCATCGAGGAGGCCCAAAGCCTGCTCGGCCAGGGCCGCCCCGTAATGGTGCTCATGGACACCCAGATGGGCTTCGGCGTGGACTTCATGATGGGCTCGCACAAGTGGCACGGCGTAGCGCCCAACGATGAGCAGCTGGAAAAGGCGCTGCAGCAGCTGCTGGTAGAAGAAGCCGGCGACTACTAAACCGCAGATGTTGCAGATAAAAAGGGGATTTCGCTGATCAAACCGCCGGTTTAATGTCTGGCTTGCGTTTGTAAGCAGAAGCCTTTTTATACAGGCATTGGTCTGATGAGCGTTGCTGCTATGAGCCTCGCGGCAGTTTGCTGCTGGTGCCGTACCCGCTGACATTTGGCTTCCCCGCGTTTCGTGGGGGAGCTGCTGTTTCCTTTCTTATGCGCCGCCTGGCCGTTTTTGTATGCGTGCTTGTGAGTCTGGCCACCTGGCCGGGCGCGGGGCTGCGTGCCCAGAACGCGCCGCCGGTTAAGCCGCGTGTCACGCGCATCCTGTTTCTGCTGGATGCCTCGGGCTCGATGCTGGCACCGTGGGAAGGGCGGGCGCGCATGGACGTGGCCAAGGGCCTGCTGGCCCGCATGGTCGATTCGCTGAACGCCTACCCCAACCTGGAGCTGGGCTTGCGCGCCTACGGCCACCTGCACGACAAGTCGGAAAACAACTGCGAGGACTCCAAGCTGGAAGTGGCCTTCGCGCCCAAAAACGCGGGGGCCATCAAGGCCAAGCTCAAAACTATTGAGCCCCGCGGCAACACGCCCATCACCTACTCGCTGCTGCAGTCGGCCGGCGACTTCCCGACCGATAAAACGGCCCGCAACGTGCTGATTCTGATTACTGACGGGCTGGAATCGTGCAAAGGAGACCCGTGCGCCACCTCGCTGGCGCTGCAGCGGAAGCGGGTGTTTCTCAAGCCCTTCGTGATTGGCATCGGGGCCGAACGGGAGTTTGGCAAGCAGCTGGAATGTCTGGGGCAGTACTACAATGCCGCCGACGTGAAGACGTTCCGCACCATCCTCAACGACGTGGTGGCCCAGACGCTGGCCAAAACCACCGTGGCCGTCAACCTCACCGACGAGGCCGGCCGGGGCGTGGAAACGAACGTGAACCTGACGTTTCTCAACAACGTCACGGGCCTGCCCGAGTACAACTACGTGCACTACCGCGACGCCAAAGGCCAGCCCGACGCCCTCGACATCGACGCGCTGCAGAGCTACGACCTGGTGATAAACACCGTGCCGCCGGTGCGCCAGGAAAACCTGCAGATTCGGCCGGGCAAGGCCAACGTGCTGACCTACAAAACGCCGCAGGGCACCCTCTGGCTGCAGAACCCCAACGTGACGCCCAACCCCTACGGCACGGTGCAGGCTGTTATCCGGCAGCCCGGCAAGGACGGCACGCTGCTGGCCCTGCCCTTCGGGGCGCGGCAGAAGCTGCTGGCCGGCACCTACGACGTGGAGCTGCTGACGCTGCCCCGGCAGGTGCGGCGCATCAGCATCCGGCAGGGCCAGGAAACCACCGTCACGTACCCGGCGCCGGGCATCCTCAACATTGTGTCGGACCTGAAAGGCTACGGCAGCATCTACCGCCTCAACGACGACGAAACCCAGACCTGGCTCTACAACCTGCCCGATGGCGGCAGCAGCAAGATCAACGTACCAATGCAGCCCGGCTCCTACCGCCTCATCTTCCGCACCAAAACCGCCACCGGCAGCCAGTTCACCGACGTGCGCAACTTCACCATCCGCTCGGGCCAGACCAGCTCGGTTAGCATCTTTGGCCGATGAAATGTAGCACACGCTTCAGCTTGTGCCGCCAGGCATCCCAACCACAAAGCCGCCATTCGCCACACCGCGGAGGCTCGCGGAGCTTTTACGCTTGCCTGATATGCCTGTAACGATACCAGCCGCATCAGCTCCTGCTCTCAAACTGGCCGCCGCGCAGCTCCGCTCCGACGGTTACGCCATCCTGCCCGGCGTTTTCACTCCGGCTGAAACGGCGGCGGTGCTGGGCACCATCGCCACGGCCGATACCACCTCGCCCCGCTTCCGGCGCAGCCAGGACGTGTTTGCCATCCAGAATCTGCTGCAGGAGCTTCCGGTGCTGCAGGAGCAACTCCTGACGTCCGGGCTGCGGGACGTGCTGGCGGCGCTGTTTCCAACCCAAACGCCGCACTTGGTGAAGGCCATCTACTTCGATAAGCCGGCCGGCTCCAACTGGCTGGTGGCCTGGCATCAGGATGTGATGGTAGCTGTAATCGACCGGATGGAACTGCCCGGCTACGGCCCCTGGAGCAGCAAGGGCGGCGAAACCACCGTGCTGCCGCCCCGCGAAATCCTGGAAAGCATCGTTACGGTGCGGCTGCATCTCGACGACTGCGACGCCAGCAACGGCGCGCTGCGGGTGGTGCCTAGCTCGCACCGCCACGGCGTCATCCCCAACGACCAGCATCCTACCTTTACGCCGCAGGCGCTGACGTGCGCCGTGCCCGCCGGGGGCGTGATGCTGATGCAGCCGCTCACGCTGCACGCTTCCAACCGCAGCACCAGCGCCCAGCCGCGCCGCGTGATTCACCTGGAGTTCAGCGCCGCCGAGTTGCCCGACGGGTTGCAGTGGCGCGAGCGGCTGGCCCTTCCTCTCACATAAAACCCAAGACCCTTAGTCCCCAAGCTCCCAACATCCAACCCATGAAAGACTTTCCCTACACCGAATCGAAGGACACCCGCAGCGGCTTTGGGGCCGGCCTGCACGAGCTGGGCAAAACCAACCCCAATGTGGTAGCGCTGTGCGCCGACCTGATTGGCTCGCTCAAGATGGACGCCTTCGTGAAGGATTTCCCCGAGCGGTTTTTCCAGGTGGGCATTGCCGAGGCCAACATGATGGGCCTGGCCGCCGGCCTCACCATTGGCGGTAAGATTCCGTTCACGGGCACCTTCGCTAACTTCAGCACCGGCCGCGTCTACGACCAAATCCGGCAGAGCATTGCCTACTCGGGCAAGAACGTGAAAATCTGCGCCTCGCACGCCGGCCTCACGCTGGGCGAAGACGGCGCCACCCACCAGATTCTGGAGGACATTGGGCTGATGAAGATGCTGCCCCACATGTGCGTCATCAACCCCTGCGACTACAACCAGACCAAAGCCGCCACCCTGGCCATTGCCGACTACGAGGGCCCCGTGTACCTGCGTTTCGGCCGCCCCGTGGTGCCCAACTTCACCCCCGCCGACCAGGAGTTTGAAATCGGCAAGGGCGTGGTGCTGAACGAAGGCACCGACGTGAGCATCTTCGCCACCGGCCACCTGGTATGGAAGGCCATCCTGGCCGGCAAGCTGCTGGCCGAGAAAGGCATCAACGCCGAAATCATCAACATCCACACCATCAAACCCTTGGATGCGCAGCTGATTCTGGAGTCGGCGCGCAAGACGCGCTGTGTGGTGACGGCTGAGGAACACCAGATGAACGGCGGCCTCGGCGACTCCGTGGCCCAGCTGCTGGCCCGCGAGGAGCCCCTACCGCTGGAAATGGTAGCCGTGAACGACTCGTTCGGCGAATCGGGCACGCCCGACCAGCTGATGGAGAAGTACGAGCTCAACGAAGCCGCCATCGTGCGCGCCGTGGAGAAGGTAATGGCCCGCCGGAAGTAGGTTTCTGACAGCCGCCCCAAATGCCCAACGCCCCGGCCGCACGTGTTGCAGCCGGGGCGTTGTGACGTCTGGGACTTGCTATGCTCGGTAGAGCAGTTCAATATAGGCGTCGTGGGAGGTTACGTAGATCGGGAGGGTAGCCCATTTGAGTTGCTGGGCGGCCACTCCTTTGGCGGCATTAAAAAGCTCCTGCACCCGAAGTAGGATCAGGGCAGCGCAGTCATGGGCAGCCTCTTCCCCAGCGGCGTCCTCCCACTTTTCCGCGTAGTTCTCATAAATGGCTTGAATGTCTTCCAGCCCGGTTATTGGCAGCGGGACAGCAGCTGGATAACTGTCGTCAGCCAGCCAATCGGTATCGTTGAGCCCCTCATCCCGGTCGAAGGCAAATAGGTCAACATACCACGAATCGCAGTTTATGGTGAAGCCATTCATTTCAGCAAACAGGCTCTGAACTTTTATTTCGTTCTCAGCACCAGCAAAAAATCGATTTAGATAATCAACTAAATCGTCTGTGAGATGAAGCAAATTTTTCCCTACTGCATCCACAAAGTCGGAAGCTGGGTTTAGCAATATCTGCCCTTCTGCAAGAGTAATAGCTTCACTTAATTTATTCCGAGCTACTAATTTCTTTATACTCTCTTCAATTTCTTCTGTCATGATTAAGTGTTTCTGAGTTTACAGCCAGTGTCCAAATATGTAGATGGTGACGTTTCTATTTGTCATTGCTTGGCTCCGCACCCGGCGCAGAACTTCTGGCCGGGCTTTACGGAGGCGCCACAGTCGCCGCAGAATTTCTCTTTGGGCGCGGCGGCGGCGGTGGCGCTGGCGGTGCCGCACTCGGGGCAGAACTTCTGGCCGGGCTGGAGGCGGGCTTGGCAGTTGGGGCACTGCTCTACCTTGGCCTGGCCCAGAAAATCGAGGTCTTGGGTGTAGTCGTGCTCCCGGGTTTTGGTATGGATCTGCTCGCGGGCGGCTTGGCGCTGCTGGGCGGCCAGCTCCTCGTGTTCGTCGGGGGCGCAATCTTCGCAGAGGCCGGCGGTGTGGTTCCAGCACACATCAGGGCACACCCAGTGGCCGCAGCGGGTGCACTGCTTGAAGTAGGTTTTACCTTCCTGCACGGCCGTTTCCAGGGCGTCGTCGTGGGCCTTGCCGCCGATGGCACGCTGCACGTGGTAGGCAGCGGTGCCGGCATCATAAAACGATCCGCCAAACAGACTGCCAGCGGCCCGCATCAGCTCCCCGGCAATCCCGATTTTGTTGGGCAGAAAGCGCGACATGTGCCCGTTGCGGCACTTGTCGCAGTAGAACTTGAACTGGAAGCCCTTGTCGGTGCTGAGGTCATCGTGGTTGGCCACGAAGTGAATCATGCTGCTCATAGCGGTGGTAGTAGGTGCCAGGGCTCAAATTACCTTTTTCCTATATCTCTCCCACTTTTTCTCACTCTCTGATGCGCCACCGGCCGGGCCTGGAGGCTGCCGGATAGTTTCAGCGCAGCAAACAAAACCCCGCTGGCCAGCCGCTCCTACTTTTCACCGCACACCACCACTGCGCCATAGTCGAGGGCGGCCTTTCGGTCAGGATATCGGCGGTCAACCTGGGCGAAGACGTCGGTTTTTATGGCGGCTTTCGTTGGCTCGTCTGCCTTGCTTAGCGCCCCTACCACCGGGGCAGCCACGTCGTTCATGAAATTCCAATAGTTGTCGTTGGTGCCGCATTTCAGGTGGCCGGTCAGGTCTTTTTCCGTGACGTTGTGCAGGCCGGCCTGCCGGAACAAGTCGGCCAAAAAGCCCGGACTGCCGCACCGGAACATGCCCGGGGCGCCCGGGGCGGGTGCAGGCAGTTGCAGGTGCTGGCTGATGGTGCCCATGATGGTTGTAATCCAAGCGTTTTTGTCGGGCGTACCCCACACGGCAGCGGCTATTCGCCCGCCCGGTTTCAGCACCCGCACCATTTCCTGCGCGGCAAGGGCCATATCGGGAAAAAACATAAACCCAAACCGACAGCTCACGGCATCAAACGACTCATTGTCGAAAGGCAGCTCGCACACGTCGCAGGCAACTGTTTCGTAGTTGTGGATGCCTTTGCGAGCGGCATTGTCTTGAGCCACGGCCAGCATCTGCTCGGCCAGATCGGTGATAACCACTCTGCCGTGGGGCACCAGCGGCGCCATCGTCAGGCCGGGCTCGCCGGTACCGGCAGCCACGTCCAGCACTATATCCGTATCGTGCAGGTGCAGGCAGGCGATGATCTCCTCGCCCATGGGCCGCAGCCAGTCCATGGTGAAACTATCCCACTTGCGCCAGCCCGCCGAAAACCGGTTCCAGGTGTCTTTCTGCTGCTCCCGAATCTGCTCCAGTTGTGCTTCCATGCGCTTGCGGGGTTACGTGAAACTAAGCCCTATTGCTCTTCTTCAAGCTAGGAAATAGAAGGATGCGGCGGTATCACATAAGCATGTAGCCAGGCAAAGCGCCTGAGTTGACGGCTAGCGACGAGGAGTAGCCTGGGTGGCAGGCTTGCGAACTGCAGGCCGGGTGGTTTGCTTTTTAGGGGCGGAGTTGGCAGGGGCTTTCGAGGTAACGTTGGGCGTGGTATCCGGCAGCCAGGTGGCCCGAAACCCGTAGTCGGGCGCGAAGGGCGGGCGGCCCAGCGGACGCAGCGGCGGCACCGTGAACGTGAGCTGGCCGGCCGCATCGGTGCGCACCTCGGTGGTGAATTGGGTGATGCGCCCGCCCTGCGCCACCGAGCCGCCGGCGCTGAGGGCATAGAACGGATAGGTGCTGAAAAACTCCAAGCGGTAGCGGCCCGGGCGGGCCATACCGGGCAGACTTACGGTCTGGCCTACCAGGGCCGTAATGCTGTCGGGGGTGCTGGGCTGGTTGTCGTTGAAAAGCAGGCAGGAGGTATCGGTGAACGAGCCGGCCTGGTGAGGCAGCTGGTACCAGTAGCTAGCCCGGTTGTGCACCCAGCCTAGCACCTGCGCAGGGCTGCGCAGGGCAAACACTTCCAGGCGCGTGTCAGACGTGAAAGCCCCGCCGGGCTCCAGCGAAACGGTGTCCTTGACGGGGCTGCCGGCGGCCCACACCGGCACGCAGTTGCCGGGCGTGGTGGGCGTGTGCGGCGTGTCTTTGGGGCCGGCCGTGCCGGGGCAGGCGCTGGCCAGCACCTCATAGTCTTCACTGAAGATGGGGCTACCGGCCAGAAACAGCTGCAGCGGCTTGAAATAGTGGTACTGGCCGCCGTAGCAGATCCCGAACACCTGATTGGCCCACCAATACAGCGCCGCCCCGCCCGAGCCATTGAACGCCGACGACCAGAGCGTGTTGTGCATCTCAATCAGGTCGTGGTAGCGGACGCCGGGCGGGTAGCGCGGGGCCGTGAAGTTGGAGCTGCCGTACCAGCACTGCTTTTCGATGCCGAGGCCAAACTCGGCCAGCTGGTAGGGCTTGCCGGGGAAATGCACGGCCGCCCGCCGGGCCAGGTAGGCACGCTGGTGCTCCACGTTCAGGTCGGAGCTGTAGTAGTGGTCCTGCACGAAATCCAGCTCCGGGGCCTGGTAGAGCGGCTTGCCATCGGGGCCCGGGTAGTCGCCGCTGAAGGCGTAGCCCAGGGAGCTGGTGTAGAGATACTGCGGGGCCAGGGTGCGGGCGTAGGCTATCATCTCGCGCACCCAGCTGCCCACGCGGGCCGAGTTGCCGGGGTTCCAGAAGTTGTCGGCTTTACCGCCGAACAGGTCGGCCTCGTTCATCATTTCCAGCCCGAAAATGGCCGGCGAGTAGCCCCAGCGGGCCACCACGTAGCGGATCCGCTGCCGGAACAGCTGCCGGCTCACGGAATCGGTGAAGAAGCGGATGGGCGGCGCATCCGGGCCCAGCCGCTGCCGGTACGGGTGCCGCTGCCAGGCCTGCCCCACCTCCCCGTTGTCGGCAATGTCCGTGACCGAGGACAGCGCAATCTGCAGGTACACGCGGCGGCGGGCAGCCTGCTCCACCAGCGCGTCGAGGTCGTAGGCGCGATTCTGGCGGGCGTCGTAGCAGCCGGCGGGGCTGTCGGAGCCTTCGGGGCTGAACTGGCCGGGCATCAGCATCAGGCGGGCGAAGTTGCCGCCGTTGTCGGCTATTTTGCGGATCCCGTCGCGCACATCGTGGTACGGCAGACGGGTGTAGCGCTCTTCCACGCCGTTGTTCACCACGTTCATGCCCAGCGGAAAGAACACGCGGCCATCGGCGAAGGCGAAGTTGCGGCCGTTGGGGTGCACCCGCACGAAGCCGGGGTTGTCGGCGGCGGCTACAGTGAAGTAGGTGGGCGCACTTACGGTGCTGGAATCTTGGTGACGCACCAGCAGGCGGTAGCTCCAGCGGCCGGCTTCGGGCGGCGCAAACCGGATGCGCCAGGGCAGGCGCGTGGGCACGGGCACGAGGTAGCGCGGGTCTTCGGGGCAGGTGGTGCAGTAGGTGCAGGTGTCGGTGGCGCTCTGGCGCGGAAACGGGGCGCAGGTGGTGCAGCGCCGGAAATCCTGGTACCAGAAGCCCACCGCCCGGTGCACCACGCCGCTGGGGCTGGTAAACTCGGCCCCCACCGTTATTTCGGCGGGGTCGTAGGGGTTTTGCACCGGGGCCGTGGCCAGGGCCAACCCCAACTCCAGCTTCTGCAGCCGCGCCGGCGCCGCCGTGCCCACGCGGCGGTGCTCGGTGATGCGCAGGGCCCAGGCCGGGCCGCTCGCCAGGCCACTCAGCCATACACACAGGATAAAATGCAGTAGCAGCTTCATAGGCACGGAGGACGGCCGTAAGTTTGGGGCCGCCGGCAAAGCGGGAAGAAACGGGTTTTTCCGCGGTTTTACGGCTTGCCGACTGTGCTATTTCCTTTGCTTATGCGCCTATCTTTCCTCCTGCTCCTGCTCGTTGCGCTGCTGCCCGCCCGCCGGGCCCAGGCCCAGAACCAGCAGCAGCCCGACACCACGCTCATCGTCTACAACACCCAGCTGACGGGCGCCTACAGCCGCGGCGGCGTCAACCGCACGCTGCTGTCCACCACCCAGAGCCTCACGTTCACGCGCGGCCAGCACTTCGGTTTGCCCCTGACCGGCAGCTTCATCTTTGGCCGGCAGGACAAGCGGCTGCGCGAGCGGGAGCTGCTGCTCAATGCCACGCCCTACTATTATAAAGGCCGGTTCCGGGCCTACGCCCTCGGCGGGTTCGAGCAAAGCAACCTGCGCGGCATCACCAGCCGCACGCAGGTGGGCGCCGGGCCCGGCAGGGCCTTCTACTCCGACACGCTGGGCCGCGAAGTATCGGTCAGCAACCTCATCATCCGGGAGCAAACCAGCTTCCTCGATGGCCGCCGCCAGGTAACGGCCCGCAACTCGGTGCGCCTGAAAGCCGCCTGGTCGGTGCGGATTCTGACGCTGGCTTCCACTACGTTCTACCAGCCTTCCCTGGCCGATTTCGGCAACTACCGCTTCAGCAACCTCACCACCGCCGCCCTCAAGCTCACGCGCCAGCTGGCTGTCAGCTTCTCCTACAACTACTCCTTCGAGAGCCAGTTCAGCGAAGGCCGGGTGCCGGAAAACACCAACGTCACGGTGGGCCTGTCGTACAGCACGCGGCGGTAGCGGCGCTGTGTGGTGGCCGTCTCCCGGCAGCTGAACGCCGCATTGCTTACACGCTTCCTTCCGCTACCGGTTCCTGCTGCCCGCGTAGCACTTTGGCCCCTTGCGCACCATTCAGCAGCAGAACGCCAATGAACAGGCGCATGAACATGGCGCCTGTAGCACTGCCGCCCGCGGTGGTCGACAGCACGATGCCCGCCACAAAATCCAGCACAAACAGCCCAAGCGCGCAGTACATGGCCGCGGCTGATTTCCGGCTCCAGGCCCACCAAGCCAGTCCGGCGTAGATCAGGCCTGCCCCGATGAGGCCAGAACCAAAGCCCATTTGCCGCAGCATCAGCATCCCCGGCAGCAGCGCCAGCAGCCCCAGCCCAATATTTACGACCGCCAAAAACAGCAGTGTGTATAGCCCCTGCCGGAATTGCTGCTGCGGGTGCGTGTGGCTGCCGGGCAGCGTCTGGCCATCCAGCAGCACATCCAGGCCCTGGCTGAACACGAATTTGCGGGTGAGCTGCACGCGCAACGAGCGGCCGTCGGGCAGCAGAAACGTGTCGCCGCGCTCCAGCTCGGTGGTGCCATGGAGGCTACCGATCAGCTGGCCGTCTTTGTGAATGGTGAAGTTTCTCCAGAGCAGGCCCCACTTGAGCACAATAGCATCCTGCTTACTTTCGTCCAGATAGAATATTTTTGAGGCCATAGCAGCGTATGAATAAGCCGCCAAGATAGCGCCGGCCCCTGCTGTTTCGGCGCCCGCCGTGCTTTTTATTCGTCCCTGATTAAACCCAGGCCAGCCCTGCCACTCTAACCGGCCAACCGCTCGCTCTCCGCCCCGCCTAACCCCATCTTCTGCTTGGAAGACCAGGACATCCTCCGCAAGTTCGCAGACCCGGCCTCCCGCAACGTGGCCTTCAACCAGCTGGTGCGCAAGTACCAGACTAAGGTGTATTGGCACGTGCGCAAGATGGTCATCGACCACGACGACGCCGACGACCTCACCCAGGACGTGTTTGTGAAAGTGTGGAAGCACCTGGAGAACTTCCGGCAGGATGCCTCGCTCTACACCTGGATTTACCGCATTGCCACCAACGAGTGCCTGAACTTCCTGCAAAGCAAGCGCCGCAAGTTCTTCCTGCCCATCCATGATGTGGCGGCCGAGCTTACGGCCAAAGTGGAAGCCGACCCGGGCCTGGCCGGCGACGAAATCGAGCTGCGCCTGCAGAAAGCCATTCTCACGCTCCCCGACAAGCAGCGCCTCGTGTTCAACCTGCGCTACTACGACGAAATGCCCTACGAGCAGATGGCCGAAGTAACCGGCACCAGCGTAGGCGCCCTGAAAGCCTCCTACCACCACGCCGCCAAGAAAATCGAAGCCTACATCACAAATGCTGAATGAGTTGTCAGTTGTCAGTGTCGATATCCACCAACTGACAACGAACACCCCGATTAAACCTTACTGCCTGAGTTGCTTCTAAGTGCCATGAAAACTCCTTTTCGTCTGGATGACCATCCGCGCCGGCCGCAGCCGCTGGCACCGCCGCCGGACGGCTATTTCGATAAGCTGCCGATGCGCGTGATGCAGCGCGTGGAGCCGCACGCCATGGCCTCCGGCCCGCTGGCCGTGCCGGGTTGGCTGGCGGCCCTCTCGGCGCCGCTGCGCACGGCCTTGGCCTCTACGGTGGTGCTGGGCAGCTTCGCGGCCTCGTTTCTGCTGAGCGGGCCCGGCGCAGTGCCCACCACGCCGGCCGCCGGCACGCTGGCCAGCGTGCCGCGCACCGAACTGGTAGAGTACCTGCTGGCCAACGAGCAGCGCATCACCCTCACCGACCTGGCCGAACTGCCCGCCACAGCCCAGGCCCTGCCCGAAAGCTACCTGCAGGCCTCTTCCGCCGAGTTGCAGGACGTGCTCGATGCCCAGCCCACCGACGAAACCTATCTATAATTCGCCTTGTCTTCTCTCCCGACTTTCACTCCCATGAACTACCTCTTCCGTACGCTGCTGCTGCTGTGCCTGCTGGCTGCCGTGCCGGCCGTGGCCCAGAAAGGCGTCCGCCCGGGTGGCCGCCTGAGCCAGCTCGAAAACGCTAAAATCGCCTACCTCACCGAAAAAATAGCGCTTACCCAGGACCAGGCCCAGCGTTTCTGGCCCGTTTACAACGAATTCACGCAGAAGCGCCGCGACCTGAACCGCCGCATGCGCCTACTCCGCACCGACGAGCCCGACGGCCTTTCCGACGCCCAGATCAAGGACAACCTGACCCAGGCCCTGGCCTTGCGCCAGCAGGAAGTGAATCTGGAGAAAGAGTACTTCGACAAGTTTCAGAAGGTGCTCACCATCCGGCAGGTCGGCAAGCTGTTCGTGGCTGAGCGGCAGTTCACCCGCGACGTACTCAAGCGCGTAGCCGACCGGCGCGGTGGCCTGCCCCCCGGCGGCGGCCCCGGCCTCGACGACTAACTTCTCCCACAAAAAAGGCTGCCGCGGCAGCCTTTTTTGTTGCCCGTTTGTTGCCTGCTACCTACCCGGGGCCGGCCGTTGGCCGCGGCCGGTGCCGTACCTTTGCCGCATATGCTTACCACTCGCCAGCTTTTTCTGCGCCACCAAGCCCAAACCTCCGATTTTCCGCTGCTGCTGGAAATTGAGCGGGCCGAGGGCGTGTATATGTACGGCCCCGACGGCCGCCGCTACCTCGACCTGATTTCCGGCATCGGCGTGAGCAACGTCGGCCACCGCCACCCCCGCGTCATCGAGGCCATAAAAAAACAGCTCGACAAGTACCTGCACCTGATGGTGTATGGCGAGCTGGTGCAGGCGCCGCCGGCCCTGCTGGCCGAAGCCCTGCACGCCACCCTGCCCGCCCACCTCGACGCGGTGTACTTCACCAATTCCGGCACCGAGGCCATTGAGGGCGCCCTGAAGCTGGCCAAGCGCCACACCGGCCGCACCGGCTTTATCAGCTGCCACAATGCCTACCACGGCTCCACGCACGGCGCGCTCAGCATCACCGGCTCCGAGGGCTTCAAGAACTCCTACCGCCCCCTGCTGCCCGACGTGCAGCACTTCCGCTACAATCACTTAGAGGATCTGGCCCTGATAACCGAGCACACGGCCGCCGTCATCGTGGAAACGGTGCAGGGCGAGGCCGGCGTGCGCGTGGCCGAGCCCGGCTACCTGCCCGCTTTGCGCCAGCGCTGCACTGAAGTAGGCGCCCTGCTCATTCTCGACGAGATTCAGTGCGGCTTCGGGCGCACCGGCACGCTCTGGGCCTTCGAGCAATTCGGCATCACGCCCGATATTCTGGTCTGTGCCAAGGGCATGGGCGGCGGTATGCCCATCGGGGCGTTCATCTCGTCGCAGGAAATCATGGCGGGCTTCAAAACCAACCCCATCCTGGGCCACTGCACCACGTTCGGCGGGCATCCGGTGTCGTGCGCGGCCTCACTGGCTACGCTGCAGGCCATTCAGGAAGAAGGCATGCTGGCCGGCGTGGCCGAAAAGGCGGCCCGTTTCCGGCGGCAGTTGGTGCATCCGGCCATCCGGGCGGTGCGCGGCTGCGGCCTGCTGATGGCGGTGGAGTTCGACTCGTTCGAGGTCCTCAAGCCCATCATCGACCACGCCCTGGAGCACGAAGGCATCCTCACCGACTGGTTCTTGTTCTGCGACAATTCCCTGCGCCTCGCCCCGCCCCTCATCATCACCAATGAGCAAATCGACGAGGCCTGCGCCGCCCTGCTCCGGGCCATATCGGCCATTGTAGCGTAAGAGTCAGGCATAAAAAATTGGCCGTTCAACGATTCCCAAACGGGGCGTTGAACGGCCAGTTTTTAATTTCTAATTCTTACTTTTTAATTCAACAACGCCTGCGTGTCGGTTTTGATGCTGTCCCGGTCCATGCCGTCTTTCACGCCCTGCGAAATCTGCTTGATGAGCAGGCCAACCACGTCTTTGCGGAAGCCCAGCTTTTCGGCCATGATGGTGCAGAAGTCCATTTCGTTGTCGTCCACGATGCCATCGGCCAGCATCATGTCCACCATGTCAAAAATCTGGTCGAATCGCTCGGAGTCGTTGTCGGGCACAATCATGCGGCTGTTGGCGCTGTTGGCTACCAGCGTCCGGATTTCGTCGGCCCGGATGCCGTTTTTCTTGCCCACGGCTACGATAAAGCTCATCTCCCGCTCATCGATGTGGCCGTCGGCCTTGGCCAGCGCCGCCAGGTTCTGAATATGGCTCTTGACTTTGCGGGTTTGCTCGTTTTCAAAAAAACCAAACATAGGTGGGTGCGGCTTAGGAAGGGCAGACGGAAAAGAAACAAAAAAAACCGCCCGGCCGGGGGCGGCAAGTGGAAGTTACTAGGCTTGGCACAGGTTTGCAACTGCTGGGCATACGCAGCCCGAAAAAAAACAGATAGCCGGCTTTGCCATAATTTTGTTGCTGTTCCCAAATTCGGAGCGGCTTTTCGCTATTGATTTGCCACCTTTGCCCGTTCCGCCTTCCCGGGGAGGGCGGAACGGGCATTTTTGACAAGAAGTATGATGAAGCGTATTGCAGTTTTCACCAGCGGCGGCGACGCACCGGGCATGAATGCCTGCATTCGGGCCGTGGTGCGCACGGCCGTTTACCACGGCATTGAGGTGTATGGCATCATGCGCGGCTACAGCGGCATGATCAAGGGCGAATTCGTGCGCCTCGACTCGGCCTCGGTGGCTAACACCATCCAGAAAGGCGGCACCATCCTCAAGTCGGCCCGCAGCCAGAAGTTCATGACCAAGGAAGGCCGCCAGCAGGCGTTCGACCAGCTGGTTAACAACGGCATCGAAGGCCTCGTGGCCATCGGCGGCAACGGTACCTTCACCGGCGCCACCCTCTTCGAGCAGGAGTTCGGCATCCCCACCGTGGGCGCGCCCGGCACCATCGACAACGACCTGTTCGGCACCGACTACACCATCGGCTACGACACGGCCGTAAACACGGCCCTGGAGGCCATCGACAAGATCCGGGACACAGCCGACTCGCACGACCGCTGCTTCTTTGTGGAAGTGATGGGCCGCGACTCCGGCTACATTGCCATTCCCTGCGCCATCGGTGGCGGGGCCGAAATTGTGATGATTCCGGAAACCCAGATGAGCACCGAGGCCGTGATTGACTCGCTGCAAAACAGCTGGCGCCGTTCCAAAACCTCGTTCATTGTGGTAGTAGCCGAAGGCGAGGAAGAAGGCAACGCCCACACCGTGGCCCAGCGCGTGAAGGAAGCCATTCCGGAGCTCGACACCCGCGTGACCATTATCGGGCACATCCAGCGCGGCGGCGCTCCTTCCGCTGCCGACCGCATGCTGGCCTCGCAGATCGGCATTGCGGCCGTGGAAGGCCTGCTCAATGGCATGCGCAACGTCATGGCCGGCATCGTGGACCGCAAGCTCGTCTACACGCCCTTCTCCGACACTATCAACAAGAAGAAACTCATCAACCAGAGCTTCATGCGCATGGTAGAGATTCTGAGTGTTTAATGGTTGAATGGCTGAATTGTTAAATGGCTGACTGGTCTGCGGACCGGTTAGCTGACTGGCCTGGCAGCTGGCCGTTTTGTTAGCCCCGGAGGGGCGACATATCGGTAGATACCAGCCGCTTTCCCATAACAAAAGCCCCAGCGGGGCGACACCTTATCCGCGCGGACAGGGTGTCGCCCCGCTGGGGCTTTTTGTCGTTTCAGGCGGGCCGGATGGCTACCAACATGCCGCCCCTCCGGGGCTAACAGCACGGCCAGCCCTTCGGCCATTTAACCATTTAACAATTCAACCCACTGATACTCCGCGTCGCGGCGGAGCCAGGTGAGCTGGCGCTTGGCGTAGTGGCGGGTGTTGCGCTTGAGCAGGCGCACGGCCTCTTCCCAGTCGTAGAGGCCATCGAGGTAGCC
The DNA here is from genome assembly GCF_000737515.1 of Hymenobacter sp. APR13. Taxonomy (NCBI): domain Bacteria; kingdom Pseudomonadati; phylum Bacteroidota; class Cytophagia; order Cytophagales; family Hymenobacteraceae; genus Hymenobacter; species Hymenobacter sp. APR13. The sequence continues at coordinate 3,707,954 of NZ_CP006587.1, read as the reverse complement.
GAAGATTTCCTGGTAGCCCACGGTTTGCAGGGCGTTGTGGTGGCGGAAGGGCAGCAGGCTTTCCACTTCAGCCAGCAGGCCCGCGGCCAGCATCTCGTCGACGCGCTGGTTGATACGCTCGTACAGCACTTCCCGCTCGCGGGTGAGGGCCGTTTTGATGATGCGGAAGGGCCGGCTGGCGGCCGTGCGCCCGGTCTGGAAGCTGCTGAACGGCTGCCCGGTGGCGCGGCACACTTCCACGGCTCGCAGCACTCGCTGATGGTTTTGCCTATCGATGCGGGCGTGGGCCACGGGGTCGAGGCGGGCCAGCTCTTCCACCAGCGGCGCGAGGCCGGTGGCAGCCAGCTCCTGCTGCAGCTGGGCGCGCAGGTCCGGGTTGGAAGTGGGCAGCTCATCAAGGCCGTCGGTGAGGGCCTGCAGGTAGAGGCCGGAGCCGCCCGTGAGCACTACTACCTCGTGGCGGCCGAACAGCTCGGCTAGCACCCGCAGCGCATCGGCCTCGAAGCGGCCGGCGCTGTAGTCTTCCGTGATGCTGTGCGAGTCGATGAAGTGGTGCGGCACGCCCTGCATCTCGACAGGAGTGGGCTTGGCCGTGCCGATGCTCATCTCCCGGAAAAACTGCCGCGAGTCAGCCGACACGATTTCGGTGCGGAAATGCTGGGCCAGCTGCACGCTGAGCGCCGTTTTGCCCACGGCGGTGGGGCCGGCCACCACCACCAGCGTAGGGCCCGGAGCAGTGGCCAGCTGCAACTCCAGCGTAGTTATCAGATCAGAAAGAACACTCATGCGGAAACAGGTTGGGGAGGGCCGACCAGCGCGGCATACAGCGCCAGCAGCCGGGTTTCTTCGTGCTGCCAGCTGAGCTGCGGGCGGGCCAGCCGGCAGTTTTCAGCCAACTGGTGGTAGCGGGCAGCCTCGCCACCGGGCAGCAAGCGGTTGAGAGCGGCGGCCAGAGTGTCGGGCTTCAGGTCGGGCACCAGCTCGGCCACGTCGTACTGCTCGTTGAGGGCGCGGTACTCCGGAAAGTCGGTGACCACCTGCGGAATGCCGGCGTGCAGGTAGTCGAAAAATTTGTTAGCCAGCGAATAGTAGTAGCTCAGGCCCCTGTTTTCGAGCAGGTTGAGGCCCAGGCCGGCGTGGCGCGTAATCTCGCGCAGCTCATCGGGCAGCACAAAGCCCCGGAACTCCACCTGCCCGCTCTGGGTGAGCCCCAGCGCCGCCGCCTGCGCCCGCAGCGCCTCCGACAGGTCGCCTTCGCCGCAAATCACCAGCCGGCCTGCCACGGCGGGCATGGCCGCCAGCAGTTGCTCCAGACCGCGCCCAGCGTTGAGGGCACCCTGGTACAGGATGTAGCCGCCCTCAGGCGCGGCGGCCGGAGCGGGCGGCAGGGGCGTGGCTTCCAAGCGGCTGATGTTGCGGATCACCTCAAACGGCCGGCCGTAGCGGCTCTCAAACAGCCGGGCCAGCGCCGGCCCCACGGTGTAGGCCAGGGCGGCGCGCGGCACCACAAACCGCTCTACGGCGCGCCACAGGCGCTGCACGGCCGGGCGCGCCACCACTTCGGGCACTTCCGTAAACAGCTCGTGGGCGTCGTACACCAGCGGCTGGCCCGCAAAGCGGGACCGCAGCCACACGGGCAGCGCCGTATCCAGGTCGATGGCGCACCAGGCGGCGGCGCGCTGGCCCCACAGGTAGCACAGCAGCCGCAGGTTGAACTCCAGGTAAAACAGCTTGCCGCGCTGGAAGCGGCAGCGCAGCCGGTGCTGCTGGTAGGGCTGCGGGGTGAGCGGCCGCGAAGTGCTCCACTCCCGCCCCACCAGCAGCACCGCGTAGTCGGCCCGCGCCAGCGAGCCGCAAATGCGCTGCATCCGCTGGTCGTAATTCAGATCGGTGGTGACGGTAAAAACCAGGCGCGGTGCAGCCATAGAAGGAAGCGCCGCCTCTGGCCACAGCGGGCTCCGGGCAAAAAGCGCAGGGGGTTTGGGATATTTTCGACAAATTTAACGGTTAAACCTGGCCCCGGCGGTAGTTTCTTGTCGTTGCCGCCGACGCCACTGCCTTCCCTCATGCCGCAATCCGCCATTCCGCTGGCTTCGTCTGCCGTGGCCTCGCCTCCTGATCTGTACCGCGCTCTGTTTGAAGAGGCCTACGATGCCCAGATGCTCTACGACGAGCAGGGCCAGCTGCTCGACTGCAACAACACCGCGCAACGCCTGCTGGGCACCACCCTGGCCCAGCTCCAGCAAACCGGCCTAATGGCACTGGCAGTGCCCGGTGCCGTGCGCCTGCCCGGCTACGCCGAGGAATGGCGCGATGAAAGCCACCTCCGCGAAGCCATCCGCCGTACTGCTCGCACCGGCGAGAAGGTTTCGGCCCGCTGGAGCGGCCGCTACCCTAGCAGCCGAAGCCCGCTCACGGCCTGGGCTACCCTGCACCGCCTGACCCTGCCCGAGGGCCCGGTGCGCGTGCAACTGGTGCTGCGCGACGTCACCCAGGATAGCCAGCGCTACGAGCAAACCACCCAGCAGCGCCTCATCGACCACAGCCAGCACCAGTTGCGCGACCTGCTCTCCCGCACCACCCTGAGCTACGTTCGGCTCGACCGCGAAGGCATCATCCTTGATGTCAACGACTTCTTCCTCGACTTCACTGAGTATACTCGGGGCGAAGTGCTGGGGCACGTTTACAACCAGTTGTTTTCGCCGGTTGCTACCCGTGCCGCCAACGAGGAGAACTACCGGAACATCATCCAGACGGAGCACCTGCAGGACTTCTACGAGCGGGCCCTTGTCACGAAAAGCGGCAAAACCCGCATGGTGTACTGGCACGCCGAATTCGCCCACGACACGCAGGGCCAGATTACCGGCATCTTCATGGTGGGGCGCGACTTCACAGAGCGCCATGTGGCCGCCCGCGCCCTCACCGACAACCGCAACCGGCTGCAGGACTTCCTCGACAACGCCCACGACCTGATTCAGAACCTGAGCATCGACAACCGGCTGCTGTTCGTGAACAAGGCCTGGAAGGAAAAGCTCGGCTACGACGACGACGACCTGCCCCACCTCACGCTCTCCGACGTGGTGCACCCCTACTACAAGGCCAAGCTGCTTTACCAGCTGCGCAACCTCTACAAGGGCGAAAAGGTGAACAAGCTGGAAACCGTGTTTCTCACCAAAACCGGTAAGCCCGTCCACCTCATCGGCTCCATCTCCTGCTCCTGGCAGGACGACGAGCCAGTGAGTACCCGCGCCATTCTGCACGACATTACGGACCGTATCAAGGCGGAGCGGCTGCAGAAGGTGTACTACAGCATTGCCAACCTAGCCATCAGCTCCAAGGATCTGCACTCGCTCTACGGCGCCATTCACCGCGAGCTGAGCAAGATTATTGAAACCAACAACTTCTTTATTGCCCTCTGCGACGAGGCCCGCACCCAGCTGCAGTTTGCCTACTTCGTCGACCAGAACTCGCAGGGCGAGACGGGTGCCGTGTCGCGGCCGTTTTCGTCGGGCATGTCGGAGTACATCATCCGCACGGGGCGGCCGCAGTATATGCTGCGCCACGAACTGGAAGAGCTGATTGCCAACGGCACCATCACGGCCTACGGGCTGATGCCGGAGGTGATGCTGTGCTCGCCGCTGAGCATTGGCGAGCGGATTATCGGGGTGATTGCCGTGCAGGACTACTACAAGGCCGACGCCTACGCCCCCACCGACTTGGAAATCCTGCACTTTATCTCCAACCAGGTGGCGCTGGCTATTGAGCGCAAGCGCAATGAGGTGCAGATTCAGAAGCAGAACGCCCGCCTGAACGCCATCTTCGAAAGCGGCTCTCACCTGATGTGGAGCGTGGACACCCATTCCCGCCTGACCAGCTTCAACCGCAACTACGCTGCCTATTTCCTGCGCCGCAACGGCGTGTATCCCACGCCCAACGTGAACCTGTTCCAGGCCGACCTGGCCATGATGGACAAGGAGCCGCGCGAACTGTTCCTGGACAACTACCGCAAGGCGTTCCAGGGCCATCCGCAGCGGTTTGAGGTGCGCCTGCGCGACGCCCGCGGGGCCGATTCGTGGCGCGAAATCTTCCTCAACCCCATTTACCTCGACGACGGCTCGTTCGAGGAAATTTCGGGCATTGCCCACGATATCACGGAGAAAAAGCGTGGGCAGCTGGAGTTGGCGGCGCAGGAAGAGAAGTTCCGCGCCATCTTCGAGTCGTTCCAGGACGTGTACTACCGCACCGACGGCAAAGGCATCCTGACGCTGGTAAGCCCCTCGGTGGAGGAAATGCTGGGCTACACGCCCGAGGAAGTGACGGGTACCTCCATCACTGACTACTATCTGTACCCTAATGAGCGCGAAACTTTGCTGCGTAGCGTGCAGGAACATGGCGAGGCCCGCAACTTCGAAATAGCCATGCGCCACAAGGCCGGCCACGCCGTGAGCGTGCTCGTGAATGCGCGGCGCGTACTCGACGGACCCGGCGGCACCGAAGGCATCGGGCGCGACATTACAGGCCTCAAGCAGATGCAGGACGACCTGCGCCACGCCAAGGAGGCCGCCGAAACCGCGCTGGAAGCCAAAACGCTGTTCCTGGCCAACATGAGCCACGAGCTCCGCACGCCCATGAACGGCATCATCGGCATGATTGACCTGCTGCACCAGACCGTGAGTAGCGAGGAGCAGGAAGAGTATGTAGACACGCTGCGCAAGTCTTCCGACGCGCTGCTGGCCATCCTCAACGACATTCTGGACCTGTCCAAGATTCAGGCCGGCAAGCTCCAGCTCAACGAGGAAGGCATGGACCTGCACTACACGCTGGACAAGATTCACTCGCTGTTCTCGAACCGCGCCCAGCAGAAGCGTCTCACCTTCACCTACCACATTGCGCCCGGCACGCCGCGCTTCATCATCTCCGACGAAACGCGTCTGCTGCAGGTGCTGAGCAACCTCACCTCCAACGCCATCAAGTTCACGGCGCAGGGCACCGTCAGCATCATCGTCTCGACCGTCTCGCGCACCGGCGACGAGTATATGCTGCGGATTGCCGTGCAAGATTCGGGCATTGGCATTTCCGAAGACAACGCCAAACTGCTCTTCACTAACTTCACCCAGCTCGACACGACGCCCACCAAATCGTTTGGCGGCACGGGTCTGGGGCTGGCCATCAGCAAGCAGCTGGCGGCCCTGCTGGGCGGCGAAATCGGGATGCTCTCCAACGAGGGCGACGGCAGCACGTTCTGGTTTACGCTGGTATGCCGGGCGGCGCACAACGAAGAGGAAATCGTACAGGAGCGCCTGGCCTCCCGCGAGCGGGGCCCAGATATTGCCCGCTTCGATACGCCTCCCCGGGTGCTGCTCGTCGACGACAACCCCATCAACCAGAAGGTGGCCACCCGGCTGCTCGACAAGCTGGGTTGCGAGATTGAAATGGCCGACAACGGCTTCGAGGCCATCAGCAAGGCCACCAGCAGCACCGCGCCTTTCGACCTGATTTTCATGGACATCCAGATGCCGGAGATGGACGGCGTCACGGCCATGCACGAAATCCGGCGGCGGCTGGGCAGCGCCTGCCCGCCCGTAGTGGCCATGACGGCCTACTCCATGAAGGAGGATGCAGAGCGCTTCGTGAATGAAGGCATGGACGACTACGTTTCCAAGCCCGTGAAAAGCCAAGACCTGCATGCCGTGCTGCGCCGCTGGGTGCTGGCGGGCCCGGCCCTGCTGCCACCCGGCGGCGAAGCAGCGCCGGCTCCGGTTGCAACCCCGGCCCCAGCTCCGGTAGTGCCTGCACCGGCCGCCCATCCGCCCCTGTTTATCGATCCGGAAGTGCTGGAGCAGCTGCGCCAGTTGGGCGGGGCCGAGTTTGCGGCGCAGCTTTATCAGGACTTCGAGGAAGAAGCCGGCCAGCTCCTGGCAGAAGCCGAAACGTTGGTAAGTGGCGGGCAGTACGCCGGGATTTTACCACATTTGCACCAGCTAAAGGGCACTGGTTTTACGTTAGGGCTTACGGCCCTGGCGGAATGCGCCAAACACCTAGAGCACGAGCTGAAACTGAACCCCACCCAAAACATAGAGAAGGATTTCCAGAATTTGTTGCGTTATTTCAACCAATTCAAAACCCAGTATCTCGCGTTAACCAGCGTGGATTGAGTTCCTTTTTGCCTGCGCAATGCTTGATCCTTTTCTTTGTCTTACCAACTCTCCATTCTTCTTCCTCCCATGAGCGACACGAAAACAATACTAATTGCGGAAGACAGCTCTGTCATTCTGAACCTGACCAAGAAAATCCTCGAACTCCAGCAATACCGCATCGTGTCGGCCAAAAACGGTGGCGAAGTCATCAAGCAGGTGGAAAGCCAGCCCATTGACTGCGTTCTGATGGACATCAACATTCCGGTGAAAGACGGCATGGAGTGCACCCGCGAAATCCGGGCGCACCAGGATGAGCGCATCTCCAAAATTCCGATCATTGCCATCACCGGCAACGCTAACAACTACTCCATGGAGCAGTTCCGCGAAGCCGGCGTCACCGACTATCTGCCCAAGCCGCTGGACTTCGACGCCCTGGTGCGCGTGGTGAAGCAGTATGTTGGCTAGATGCCGAATGGCTGAATTGTTAAATGGTTAGATGGTTGGCTGTTTTAACGACTTGTTGAACAACCAACCATTTAACAATTCAACCATTAAGCAATGCAGATTACCTTCCTTGGCACGGGCACGTCGCAGGGCGTGCCCGTGATTGGGTGCCACTGCGCCGTGTGCCGCTCCCTCGACTACCGCGACAAGCGGCTGCGGGTGTCGGTGCACCTGCAGGTGCAGGGCAAAAGCCTCGTCATCGACTCCGGCCCCGATTTCCGGCAGCAGGCGCTGCGCGAGCAGATCGACCACCTCGATGCGCTGGTGTTCACGCACGAGCACAAAGACCATACGGCCGGCATGGACGACATCCGGGCCTACAATTTCAAGCAGCAGCAGGACATGCCGGTGTATGCCGAGCTGCGCGTGTTGGAGCAGCTGCGGCGTGAGTACGCCTACATCTTCTCGGAGCACAAGTACCCCGGCGTGCCGCAGGTACAAACCATCCCCATCCTCAGCGACACCACCCCGTTCGACGTGCAGGGCGTGTCGTTTCAGCCGATTCGGGCGCTGCACTACAAGCTGCCGGTGCTGGGCTTTCGGGTGGGCAACTTCACCTACGTCACGGACGCCAACCACCTGTCGTCGGCCTCGCTGGATTTGATGCGCGGCTCCGACGTGATTGTGCTGAACGCCCTGCGGCAGGAAAAGCACATTTCGCACTTTTCGCTCTCGGAGGCCGTGGCCGTGCTGGAGGAGCTGGCCCCGCGCCGCGCCTACCTCACTCACATCAGCCACCTGCTGGGCCGCCACCGCGAAGTAGAAGCCACCCTGCCCGACTTCATCCGGCTGGCCTATGATGGGCTGCGGCTGGAGGTAGAGTAAGGACCAGTCAATTTACAGTCTGCTTTGTGATACGCAGAGCTACGGATAGATCTTTTTTCTCTGGTTGATCACAGTCAGATTTTACGCTCCATTCTGTGTATTGCAGTAAGTAGCGGCGGCCGTTTGCCCGTACGCTGGTAGTGTCAACAAAAGATCCATAACGCAAGCCAGTTGTGTGATTTACTGGCATTTTCAGTTGCTGCGTTTGGCCTTGCGCGTCTGTTACGGCCAGAATCGGAAACGCAAAATTGGCGCCGAAGCAACGAGCGTTTTTGGGGCAGATAGAATACTGCAAATCAACTAACTCTATTGTCAGCTCCGGTTGAATTACGGTTGGCAGTATAGCCTGTTGCCGATAGCTAAGTGTGAAATCCTGGCTGAATTGCGCCTCGATAGCAACTGGCGTCGCGTCTTCGTTGCTATCCGTCTCTTGACAGGCTCCAAGGCTAACAGTCAGGGCGGCAAGAAGTAAATACTGTTTCATAAACTATATCTGGATGCCCGAGCAAAGTTGCTCGTGTTTGGTGGAGCCTGCAGCTACACCGAAGGTTGCAAAGCAGCAGTGGCAGCGCAGCCGTTTCTATCTTCGCCGGGAGCTGTCGTATAATCCAGCTTACTCTCCAGATACCCGATTTCTGCCCGCTCTTTCATGCACACCAACTACTATTTCCTGCGCCAGCTGGCCCCCGCCCTCACGCAGCAGCTGGCCGGCTACCGGGTGGTGGCGTGCTTTTCACAGGAAAAGGATGAGCTGGTACTGGGCCTGACCAACGGCACGGCCGAGTTCTGGCTGAAAGCCCAGCTGTCGGCCACCTTCACGGCGCTGGCGCTGCCCGAAACCTTCCACCGCGCCCGCGCCAACTCCGTAGACCTGCTGCCCGACCTGCTGGGCCAGCAGCTGCGCGACGTGACGGCCGCGCCCCACGACCGGGTGCTGCAACTGCGCTTCGAGAGTGGCGCCACGCTGCTGCTGAAGCTGTATAGCTCCCGTCCCAACGCCGTGTTCCGCCACCGGCCCGAGGGCCCGGCCGAGCTGTTCCACCAGCGCTACACCACCGATGCCGACCTGCAGCCGGTATTCACAGCCGCCGCCGACCAGCCGGCCGGCTCTGCCGCTACGGCCCCGCACCCACTCAAGCGTTACCCCGCCCTGGCCGACCTGCCCGCCCGCTACCTGCGCGCCCACGGTTACGATCAGGCCACCACAGCGCAGCAGGAGCAACTGGTGCAGCAGGTGCTGCGGCAACTCGAAAACCCAGTGGCTTTTTATCTGACCACGCTAGAAGGCCGCACCCGCCTGAGCTTGCTGCCCCTCGGCGAGATAGAGCGGGAACTGCCCGCCACCGACCCCATAGCGGCCCTGCGCGCCTTCGTGCCACTGGCCCTGAGCCGCCGCGCCCATGAGCTGGAGCTGCGGCAGCTGCGCCAGACGCTGGAGCGCCGGGCCGAGGAAGCAAGCACAAGCGCCAGCATGGCCCACCGCCGGCTCTACGCCCTGGAGCACACCGTGGGCTACCGCCAGACGGCCGACCTCATCATGGCGCACCTGAGCCAGATTCCGGCCGGCGCCAGCAGCGTGGAAGTCGTGGATTTCTACCAAGACAACCAGCCCCGCACCATCAAGCTCAAGCCCAGCGAGACGCCCCAGCGCACGGCCCAGAACCTGTACCGCAAAGCCAAAAACCAGCAGCTGGAAACCCGCCAGCTTTCGGAGCGGGCAGAGCGCCGCGAAGCCGAAGCCTTCTGGTGCCTGGAGCGCCTGGAAGAACTGCCCCTGCTCCCACCCGATCTGAAAACCCTGCGCGCCTGGCGCAAGCAGCACCAGCTGGAGCCCGAAACCAAAGCCAAAGCCGCCACCGAGCTGCCCTTCAAAGTGTTCGAGGACTCCGGATTCACGATTCTGGTGGGCCGCAACGCCCAGAACAACGATTTGCTTACGCAGCGTTACGCCCACAAAGACGACCTATGGCTGCATGCCAAGGATGTAAGCGGCTCGCACGTTGTTATCCGGCACCGGGCGGGCCTGCCGGTGCCGGAGCCCGTGGTAGAGCGCGCCGCCCAGCTGGCCGCGTGGTACTCGCGCCGCCAGAACGACTCGCTCTGCCCGGTGACGGTGACGCCCAAAAAATTCGTGCGCAAGCCCAAAGGCGCTCTGCCGGGCCAAGTGCTGGTAGAGCGCGAAAAGGTGGTGCTGGTAGTGCCGCTCAACCCGTTCGAGCGCAACGGCGGGTAAGCCCTCTGCCTAAGGGAGCCGCAAACGGACACAAAAAAGCCGCGTCAGCTAAGCTGAAGCGGCTTTTTATTGGAGTGCGCGCGGGGAGATTCGAACTCCCACACCCGAAGGCACCACCCCCTCAAGATGGCGTGTCTACCAGTTTCACCACGTGCGCAGATTGGCAAGCACTCCTTTCAAACTTGCTCAAGCCAAAGCCTGAGGCCTTACTGAGGTGGTAAAGCGAGAGCAAAAGTAGGGACTCTGACCGGGTGGCGCAAGCCCACTCCCGTATTTTTTGCTGATTATGCCATGCCTACGCCCTACTGCTTCCCGTTGTGCACTCAGAATCAGCGAAAAGCCGACTCATTAAAATTTCATACTACTGCCCTCATTTTGCCGAAAATCAGCTGCGCTGGCATGCTGGACAGGCGTTTCACCTCCCATTGAATGATACCTATGCACGACTTACTGCCTGCCGGCTCCTCGCACGGCAACTTTTTCGCCCGGTTTGCGGGCCGGGTTACGGCGTGGTCGGGCACGACGCTGGCCTTCTGCCTAGCGCTGGGCACGGTGGTCGTCTGGGCCCTCACTGGCCCTGTTTTCCAGTATTCCGAAACCTGGCAGCTGGTCATCAACACCAGCACCACCATCGTCACCTTTCTGATGGTGTTCCTGATTCAGCGGGCGCAGAACAAGGATTCGCTGGTGCTGCACCTCAAGCTTAATGAGCTTATTGCCGCTCACAAAGGCGCCAGCAACCGACTCATCAATGCCCAGGATTTCTCGGAAGAGGAAATTCATTTGCTCCACCGCTACTTCACCAAGCTGGCCGAAATGGCCCGACAGGAACACAATCTGGGCCGCACGCACAGCGTGGAGGAAGCCGAGGAAAACCACGAAACCAAGCTGCAGGCCGGCCACCAGCCCCGCTAGGGCACAAAAAAGCCGGTCCGCTTCAGGAAACAGACCGGCTTTTCGTGGTGCCTTTAGCAGGCAGGCGCTTACTCGGCGCGGGCCAGTGGCGTGTCCACCACGTGCTCCGACACGAACCACACCTGCAGCTCGTTGAGGCGCATTACGTCGCTCACGGCCAGGTCGTTGGTGCCGTCGTCGCCGGCGTCGTCGGCTTCTTTGGCAAACTTGTGGCAGTTCTTGAGGATGATCTGGTGGGCTTCCAGCAGGCGGCCTACCTGAATAGGAGCCTCTTCCCGGTCGCGGGGAGGGCGCGGAATGCTGGTCAGCTCGGCTACGTCGTGGGCCATGGCCACAGCCACGCCACCCAGAATCTGGATGCGCTCGGCAATGGTGTCTACCAGCGTGCTTTGCTCTTCATAATGCTTGTCGTAGAGCAGGTGCAGTTGGTAGAAGGTAGGGCCTACCACCTGCCAATGGTGCTTTTTGTACAGGTCGCGTAGCGTGATGGTGTCGGCCAGCAGCTGGTTGAGGTTGGTCACGCTCTGCTGACGGGTTTTCTCGTCGAGGCCGATGGGCAGGCGCTGGGATACAGTGCCGTATTTCTGCAGCGGCGCCGGGGCGTGGAACTGCTGGTTGAGGATGGGCTGCACGCTGGGAGCAGCTTGTTCTGAAGCGGAAGAAACGCCGGCTTTGCGGGCAGACGAAGCCTTGGAAGTAGCTGGCGCAGCAGGGGCGGCAGTTTTCTTGGCGGGAGCTTTGGCCATGGGAAAAAAGGAAGCGAAGTAAGGTCAGAAGAATGTCGCTGCCCGAAGGCCGGCAACGTGCATCCATACGCTTGAAATCAAATTTGGGTTAGCTTACATTCTATATTTACTCCTCCCAATGCAGCACGCCCACACGCACCCTCACCCCGAGGCTCACCTGACCAGCTCGGCCATCCTACAGGACATCGTTATCGGCCTGTCTGATGGGCTGACGGTGCCTTTTGCACTGGCCGCTGGTCTGAGCGGGGCGGTGCAGTCGTCAGAGCTGGTGATTACGGCGGGCCTGGCTGAAATTGTGGCCGGTTCCATTGCCATGGGCCTGGGCGGCTACCTGGCGGGCCGCACTGAAGTGGAGCACTACGCCGCCGAGCTGGCGCGTGAGCACCGGGAAGTGCAGGAAGTGCCGCACGTGGAGCGCGCCGAAGTAGACGAGCTTCTGGCCGAAATGGGCCTCTCGCCCGAAACCCGCGCTCTGGCCGTGCACGAACTCACCGCCGACCCGGAGCAGTGGGTGCGCTTCATGATGAAATACGAACTGGGCCTAGAGCAGCCCGACCCGCGCCAGGCTCCTAAAAGCGCCTTCACCATCAGCCTGGCGTATGCGCTGGGCGGCCTGATTCCGCTGAGCGCCTACTTTCTCACCGACACTCCCACCGAGGGCCTGCTCTGGTCGGCGGTGATAACGCTGGTGTGTCTGCTGCTGTTCGGCTACCTGAAAAGCCGCCTGACGGGCCAGCCGCCCGTTATCGGGGCGCTACGGATGGCGGACATCGGGGCGCTGGCCGCCGGCGCGGCCTTCTTCGTGGCCCGCCTTGTCAGCGCCTGACCTGCGCGCGCCTGTCATAGTTGTTATGGCTGCGGCTGCGCTGTGTGCGTAGACGGAGTAGCCGGGGCGGTTCCAGGCTGCCTCTTTTCTTTCCATTCCAGCGCTCTGCCATGCCTTTTCCTTTTTTCGGCGACGACAAATCCACCATTGCCAAACTCCTTTCCACGCTGCCCCAAACCGGCCGCCTGGAATGGATAGGCCTGCGCCCGGCCCGGCGCGAGCCGCTGCTTTCGGTGCCGGAAGCTACCGTGGAAACTGACCGGCACCTGGCCGGCGACCATGCCCGGCCCAAGGCCGGCGGCAAGCGCCAGATTACGCTGGTGCAGCACGAGCATCTGGCGGCCGTGGCCGGCTACCTGGGCATGGAAGCGCCGGTACACCCCGGCCGGCTGCGCCGTAACCTGGTGGTGAGCGGCCTGAATCTGCTGGCCCTCAAAAACCGGCAGGTGCTCATTGGAGAAACTGTTGTATTGGAAATCACGGGTGAGTGCCACCCCTGCTCCCGCATGGAGGAAGAGCTGGGCCCCGGGGGCTACAACGCCATGCGCGGCCACGGCGGCATCACGGCCCGCATTGTGCAGGGCGGCCTCATCCGGGTAGGCGACGCAGTGCGGGTGGCACCGATGGCAGCTCCTGCCGCAAAGCCGGAGTAAGCCAGCGCCAAATTAGGCCAGTATGGCTTGGTAGGTGATAGTAGCCTGCAGAACTTTTGATACGGGACAGTTCTGGCTGGCATCGTCCACTAGAAGCTGAAACTGCTCGGCCGACAGCCCGGGCACGGCCGCATCGACGGTCAGGTGCGAACTGACAATACAGCCCTCGTGCAAAGCTACCGCGCACTGGGCGTGAATGTGGTCGGCGGTGAAGCCCGCTGACTGCAGGTTGAACGCCAGCTTCATGGCGAAGCAGCCGGCATGCGCAGCGGCCAGCAACTCCTCCGGATTAGTGCCCATTCCTCCTTCTGCGAAGCGTGAGCGGTAGCTGTAGCGGGCTTCCTGCAACACGGTGCTGCCCGTGCTGAGTTGGCCGATGCCGTCGGTGCCACGGCCATGCCATTGCGCGGCCGCGGATCGTTGAATAGTAGACATGACAGGAAGTGAGAATATGACGAGCCAGGCCCTTCAGGGCCCGGCCAACCAGCCCGTAAGTTAGCAGACGTACGCAAGCGCGCATATATCCGGATGCTTCCGTTTCGGGACCGTCCGTTTCAAAAAGAGAAGCCAGGGCGCGGGGCAGCCCGGCCCGCCCGGCCCATGCCGGGGCCCGCCGGTAATCTGCAACGGTCTATATCGGCAAAATACCACTTTACAATCTGTTTTGACCCAACCTACTACTTAGCTGACTGGCGGTTCCGGATTTGAGAAAAGCCCTGAACGATACCGAATGGCGAGTGTTCCTGAATAGCCACAATCTTATACAACATAAATTTTTAATGAATTTTTAATCCTTTTTGCCAATCCGTTCCGCTTGCCGTTGCCGTAAGGTTTGTGTCTACTTGGCAAGGTGTATTGGCAAAATACAACCTACCGCTGTGGACATTCGGCTGTATTTTTTCCTTTCAACCTTACCCTGTTTCCTGTGATGAAAACACCCTTACGCTCTGCGTTTACGCCTTTCAACCGCCGTATGCTGGGCCTCACCGTGGGCCTGGGCCTGATGGGCACCGTAGCGGCACAGGCCCAGACAGTTTATGGGCTCAACCGGGCATCCAGCCAACTGATAGTGTCGAGCTTTGTGGGCAATGGTACGCCTGCCTTTCTACCCATTACGGGCGTAGCTGCCGGCCAGACCATCGTTGGGCTGGATTCGCGGCCGGCAACCGGCGAGCTATTTGCGCTGGGGTATACGGGTAGCGGCACGGCTCAGCTCTACACCATTAGCAAAACTTCCGGCGCGGCTACAGCCATTGGCGGCACGCTGGCTTTGGCACTAGGCAACGGCACCGAAGGCATCGGCTTCGACTTCAACCCCACCGTGGACCGCATCCGGGTGACGAGCCTGACGGGCACCAACTACCGCCTCAACCCCAACAACGGCGCCCTGGCTTTCACAGACGGTGTGCTGAACATGCCCAGCGGTACGCCAGCCGTAGGCTCGGTAGCGTATACCAACAGCTTTATCGGTACGGCTACTACTACGCTCTACGATGTGGACGAGAGCCGCTCGACGCTCTACATCCAGAATCCGCCCAACAACGGCACGCTAGCCTCGCCCGTACCCATCACGCGCCTCTCTCAGCCACTGCTGGCGGCCGGCGACCAGACCGACCTCGACATCTACACCGACCCGGCGACCCGCACGCAGATAGCACTGCTAACCGTAACCCGGTTCACCAACTCCATTCCACAGACCACATTTTTTACCCTGGATCTGGCCACCGGCAACGCGTCGCTACTGATGACTGGCCAGGCAGGGCTGGCGGTGGATGATATTACGTTTGGCATCGACCGGACCGCTCCGGCCCCGAGCGGGCAGCTGCTGTACGCGCTCAACACCAACAACACGCTGGTATCGTTCTACTCCAACACGCCCGGCTACATCCTGGCGGCCACGTCCATTACGGGGGTTACGACCGGGCAAACGCTGGTAGGCACCGACTTCCGGCCCAACAACGGCCAGTACATTGGCCTGGGCTACGATGCCACCACAACCGGCCCCAACACGCAGCTTTACAGCATTGTGCCGGCTACCGGAGTGGCCACGCCCATTGGCGCGGCTATCCGGCTGGAGCTGGGCGGCCCGGCCGATAACATCGGCTTCGACTTCAACCCCACCGTGGACCGCATCCGGGTGGTGAGCACCAACCGGGCCAACTACCGCCTCAACCCCAACAACGGCGCCCTGGCCGCCACCGACGGGCCGCTGACCTACAATCCCGGTGATGGTATTACTCCCCCCGACGTGAACGTTGGCCAGACGCCGCGCATCGGCACGGTGGGCTACACCAACAGCTACGTGGGCAGCACCAGCACCACGCTGTATGATATCGACGAGGCGCTCAGCATTCTGGCCACCCAGAACCCGCCGAATGCCGGCATCCTCAACACGGTAGGCAACAACACCGGGCTGACCTTGAACCCGAACAACGCCCTGGCCGACCTCGACATCTTCTTCGACCAGAGCACCTCCACCAACCGCGCATTCCTGACCGCCAACCCCAACGGCCAGGCCACCAGCAACCTTTACACGCTGGACCTGGGCACGGCCAACCCAACGCTGGTAGGCGCCATCGGGCTGGGCATTCCGGTGCGCGACGTGGCTGCCCTGATTGGGGGCGCTGATGCGTCGGCGGCCCTCACCGGCCGCCTGCTGTACGGCGTGGCCGGCGGCAACTTGGTGTCGTTTGACTCCGGTAACCCTGGTGTTATCCGCACGGCCGTCAACATCACCGGCCTGCCCGCCAACGGCTCGCAGGTGCTGGTGGGCACCGACTTCCGCCCTGCCACCGGCATGCTGTATGCGCTCGGCTACGATGCTGCCAACCAGCAGGGCCAGCTCTACACCCTGAACCTGACATCCGGGGCCCTGATGCCGGTAGGCAGTCTGCAGGCCATGCCGCTGGGCACCGTGGCTTCCAGCATCGGTTTCGATTTCAACCCGGTTCCGGACCGAATCCGCATCACGTCGGCTTCTACTCAGGCCAACCTGCGGATGAACCCGAACGATGGCACCTTCCTCACGGACGGCACCCTTTCCAACCCCAACGGCGCACCGGCGCTGTCGGCTGTGGGCTACACTAACAACGACAACAACACCGCCACCGGCACCACGCTCTACGGCTACGACCAGACGCGCAACGTGCTGCTGCGCTCTACCGATGCCAACGCCGGCACCTACGTAGACCAGGGCGCTACGGGCCTGACCATCACGCCCGGGGCTGATTTCGACATCTTCGCCGACCTGACTACGCCAGCTACTCCGGCCAACACGGCTTATCTGGTAGCAACGCCAACAGGTAGCAGCGCCGACAACCTGTATACGGTCGACCTGACCAGCGGCAGCGCCACGGTGGTGGGCCGCATCGGCAGCGGCTCCAACCTTACTGGCCTGGCTGCCTTCCTGACACCGGTACTCAACGGCATCACCTGGACGGGCGCCATCAATAGTGACTGGACCAACCCCGGCAACTGGAACCCCATGCAGGTGCCTACTGCCACCGACGACGTCACGATTCCGAACGTAGCCAACGACCCGGTGGTGAGCACCACGCAACAGGTCAACAGCCTGCTGCTGGGCAACGGCGCCACCCTTACCACGGCCGATGGCAGCCAGCTCACGCTCAACGGCAACTTCACGAACACCGGCGGCTCAGTGCTGGGTACCGGCAACGGCGAGTTCCGCTTCTCGGGCTCCACGGCCCAAACCATCAGCGGCTCCAGCACAACCTTCAATAACCTGACCGCCGGCCCGGCCGGCGTAATAGCCAACGCCCCAGTACTGGTGCAGCGGGTGCTGCTGCTGAATGGTAACCTCACCTCCAACGGCAACCTGACGCTGCTCTCCAACGCCACCGGCACGGCCCACGTCGTAAACAATGGCGCGGCCGTTGTGAGTGGCACGGCCACGGTGCAGCGTTACATTGATGCTACCCGCAACGGCGGCAGCGGCTACCGCCACTACTCAGCGCCTGTGACGGGCTCCACGGTAGCCGATCTGGGCACCAGCGGCTTCTCGCCGGTGGTGAACCCCGCCTACAACACCGCTGCTGTACCAAGCGCCGTTACGCCCTTCCCTACGGTGTTCGGTTATGACGAAACCCGCGTAACAACCAGCGGCAACCCTGCCCCTCAGGATTTTGACCGCGGCTTCTTCTCGCCAAACGGCACTGGCGATGCGCTGGCCGTAGGGCGCGGCTACACGGTTAACATCCCGGCCGCACAGACCGTGGATTTCGTGGGTACGCTCAACAACGGTACGTATACTGCCGGCGGCCTGACCCGCGGCACGCAGCCTGAATCAGGCTACCACCTGCGTGGCAACCCCTACCCGTCGCCCATTGATTGGGAACTGGTAGTGCGCAACAACGTGGACGCTACGGTATACGTGTATCGTTCTACGGGCCAGTATGCTGGCACCTACTCCACTTACACCGTAAACGGTGCGGGCACCAACGGTGGCGAGCGGCGCATTGCTTCGGGCCAAGGCTTCTTTGTACGAGCCAGTTTCCCTGGCACTTCAGATGCCTCGCTCACGTTTAACAACACAGCCCGCTACACCACCTACGAAAACCCCGTGTTCCAGCGTGGCATAGCCGACGCCCCACTCGTGCGACTGGACCTGCGTAGTGCCGCCGGTGCCGCCGATGAAGCCGTAGTGTACTTCGAGGGCACAGCCACTGCTGGGTTCGATTCGCAAATGGATGCTTATAAGCTGCAGGGCGGTGCGCCGCTCCTGCTGGCCAGCGAGGCTGCGTCGGGCACACTGCTCGCCGTGAATGCCCTGCCGCAACTAACCCAGCGCGATGTGCAGGTGCCACTCCGGGTGCAAGCTGCTGCTGGCAGCTACACGTTGCGCGCCACAGAGCTGCTGCGCCTGCCGGCTGGCACCTATGCCTACCTTCGCGATGCGCAGACCGGCACTCTCACTGACCTCACCAGCCAGTCGGAATACAGCTTCTCGCTGAATGCCGGCGCCGCTGCTACTGGCCGGTTCTCGCTGCTGCTCACCCAGCAGCGCGTGTTGGCCAACGCGCCAGCGTCTTTGAGCCAGCAGGTGGCAGTGTTCCCGAACCCAGCTCGCGGTACGGTATCGGTTAGCCTGCCAGCCTCGCTGGCCCGCCAGGCCACCGATGTGCAGTTGGTCAACTCGCTTGGCCAGGCCGTACGCAGCCTCACGCTGCCCGCTGGCTCTACCGATGCTCGTCAGGTTTCGCTGTCGGGCGTAGCTGCCGGGGTGTACACGCTGCGTCTGCAGACTGCCCAAGGCACCATCAACAAGCGCCTGATTGTAGAATAGACTGCACACCTGGCCTGGCTGCTCAGCTCTTGCGGGCAGCCGGGCCACAGTGTAGCGCAACTTGTCTTCCCTATTTTGCTAGCCCTCTTCGTATGAAAATCATTTCCTCTTCTCTTCGTTTCGTGCTAGCTACGGCTGGCATTGTTTTGGTGTCTGGTGGCCTTAACCTAGTACAGGCCCAGGGCCCCGGTTCGGGTGGCCCCACCCCAACCCCTACTGCCGTCCCTATTGATGGCGGCGCCTCCCTGCTGCTGGCAGCGGGCGTAGGCTTCGGCCTCAAAAAACTGTGCGACCATCGCAAACGATAAACCCTTCGCCTCGAATACGCAAAAAGCCCGCTCCACCTCGTGGAGCGGGCTTTTTGCATTACGTTTCCAAGCATATTGCTAGGTGGCTGCAATGCTATCCGACACCTTCATGAGCCTAGAAGCACGGTATAGTAGCGTAGCTGCACCAGCTACCACCAAGGTATGTGCCTGATCCGAATCTGCGGTAACACATTACAAAAATCAAAAATATTTCTCCCTTTTTACAGACTCATCCAATTGGTTATCAGAATACTTAAAAACAACATCAGAAATATTTTATTCCAACTAGAATCCAACATTCGGGTCTTCTCCGTATATATCTTTGCATATCATTTTGCTATAAATATTAGCTGCACTATTAGTGCAGCCGCCGCTCCGCTCCACGCTAACTCCTGCGCATTACACCTAGCCCAGGTTCCATTGAGTTTCTTTCTCACCACGAATCCCCATTCGTATGGAACGCCATGTGCTCACCTCATCTTTGCCTACTACTGCCATAGCAGTGCTGTTGCTTGCCAGCGGTATCCTGTCGGCCAATACCCTATCGGGCTGTATCGGGTCTTCTGGCCTATGGAACATGGACGCCGACCAGCGCCACACTGATCCGGCCGGCAAATTCAAGTCCAGACACCGCGTGGCCCGCCACCGGCGCGTGCTTGCCTGAGTTGCGCGAATAGTAAACCCCAATGCCCGGCATGCTACACTCTGCATGCCGGGCATTGGGGTTGTCAGACCATTTTTCAATCTTCCTCCTAACAACTGCAAACGCCCAGGCCGAGGCCTGGGCGTTGTTTTCTGCGCAGCAATCCAAGGGGCTATCAGCCGCCTTCCATCCGCACGATACGCGGCGTGAATGAGCCCAGCACATCCACCAGCTCGGTCTGGCTCTGCATCACGGCCCGGATGTCTTTGTAGGCCTGCGGAGCTTCGTCGAGGCCGCCGCCGATCAGCTCGATACCGTGCTGCTGCAGGTAGCGCCGCACTTCCGCTTCGCCCAGCTCCTGCTTGGCCCGGGTCCGGGACATGGCCCGCCCCGCCCCGTGCGACGCCGACGACAGCGAGGCTGCCTCGCCCCGCCCCCGCACAATGAAGCCGGGAGCCGTCATGGAGCCGGGAATAATGCCAAGCACGCCGGCCCCGGCCGGCGTAGCGCCCTTGCGGTGCACAATGGCTTCACGGCCATCAGCCAGCCGCTCTTTCCAGGCGAAGTTGTGGTGGTTTTCCACTTTCGCCAGGGGCCGCTCGCCCAAGGCCTTGGCCAGCCGCTGATGAATCTGGTGGTGGCAGGCCGAAGCGTAGTCACCGGCCAGATTCATGGCCGCCCAGTATTCCTGGCCGGCCTCGCTGTCCAGGGAAAGCCAAGCTAAGTGCTGGGCTTCGGCGGGCAGCTGGCAGACGTCTTTGGCCAGCTTGGTGTAGTGGTTGGCCACGCTGGCGCCCAAGCCCCGCGAGCCGCTGTGCGAGAGCAGCCCTAGGTACTGGCCCACCGGCACGCCCAGCTCGTTGGTGGGGTCGAGGATATCGACCACCCCCCATTCCACGAAGTGGTTGCCGCCGCCGGACGTGCCAATCTGCTCGGCGGCCGTGCCCTGCTTGTTGCGCAGGAAGTTAATGTCGCGGAACTCGGGGCGCTCCAGCACGGCGTGGTCGAGCTTCTGGCCGCGCACGAAGCCCTGCTTGTTGCCGAACCGCGTGTGCTCCAGCAGCAGCTTGCGCAGCTCCTGCACCCGTTGCTCCAGGAACTTGGGCGGCAGCGCAAACACCGACAGCGCCATCCGGCACCCAATGTCCACGCCCACGGCGTAGGGAATCACGGCGTTGTCGGTGGCCAGCACCCCGCCGATGGGCAGGCCGTAGCCGTGGTGGGCATCGGGCATGAGGGCGCCGGCCATGGTTACGGGCAGCTTCATGGCCGTTTCCATCTGGTGGATGGCACCCTGCTCGATGTGCTCGGCCCCGAAGACGGCGTAGCTTTTCCGCTCGGCGAGGGCAATATGGCGGCTGGGCGCTGGCAGCAGCGCGGCGGCCGTATGGCTCCAGTCGAGGTCGGTAAGAAAGTCAGTGGGGTTTGCCAGCAGCGCCGTGAGCAGAGCCAACTGGTCGGTTTGAGAGAGTTTTTTGAGGTGCTTGCGCTGCAGCTGGGCCAGCGCCAGGCCAATAGCCCGGCCTTCGGGAAACCCGAGCTGGCGCAAGTCGTTGCCACGTAATTGTGAGGCCATGATGGAGGAATTCGTGAGTGGAAAGTAGTTAGTATGGATTAGCTGGTATTGAGTATTAAATACTAATCGTTGCTTATCAAGTAATTAACTATGAGCTGTAAATAATGGGTAATGCGGATAACTGAGTAGAATTTCGTATTGAATTTGCCGGATGAAAAAAGCTGGGCAACAAGCCGAACCGCCGCTTGGTAGTGACAGGACGAAGTATGGCGGCCCTACGGCACCAGCTTTTTTCCGCTAATCGGGCAACAGGGTGCAGGGCCCACATGCGTGCTCTAACCAACTGAGCTACTGCCTTGCGGCAGGTGGGACTCGAACCCACGACCCCACCGACCCCATCGAAGTAAGGCCCTGCTACGGCACCGATCAGCCGGCAATTTGTACGAGGCAACAAGCGCCCGGCCTCCAAAAACCTGCTCTACCAACTGAGCTACAGCTGCCACCGAAGCAGCAGCCAGCGGGACTCGAACCCGCGACCTGGGCGTTAAGAGCGCGAAGTATGGCCCGGCTACGGCACCCGTACAGCGTTACGCTGAAGTAAATAGGCAATAGAAATAGAATAAGCCCGGGGCAACAGGTGAGAAACAGTGGCTGATGCCACCTCTGCTCTACCAGCTGAGCTACTGCCTGCCCTGATGCGGCCGGCAGACACGACTCGAACGTGCGACCCGAAGAAACGCTTCTCCACGGCACCCGACTTATCATAACGTCCTGAAACCACGGCGCTGGGGCAACGGTCAGCCGGCGGATTGTACCCCGGCAGTAGCCGCGGCGTGGGACTCGAACCCGGCAGCACTTCCGAAGAAGCCTGCTTCAACCAGCGAAGTACCGCCCGCTTACGGCACCCAACGGCCGCAGTTCAGGGGTTGGAACGGGGGGCCGAGGCCGAATTGCCCCGGCGCCGCGCCGTTCCGGCCGACGGCTGCCGAATAGTGGTCAGCCGCCTTCCCAAAGAGTTTACGATGTACTGGACATGATTATTGCGTGGGGCTTGTAGAAAATCGGGCAGGGGCCCGGGAGCAGCGGCAGCTTTTCTTGGCGGAATGCCACTCCCGGGGTTGCGGGTATTAGAAGTCAATCGATTCGATTTCGGTGAGGGCGGAGCCACCGTTTTCCAGCGCCGCCAGCACGTCGAACACCTTGTCGGACCAGCCGGCAATCAGGGCCACTCCGTCCTCGGCGCGCACGTCGAGGGGGGCGGTGCCGTGGCCGGCCAGGTCGAAGAGGTACAGCCGCGCCTGGGGTGCCACCGTGCGGCGGTATTCAGCCCACTCTTTGGCGATGGTGGTGCCATTGAAGTGCGTGTTCCAGAGCTGGCAGTCGGTGAACACCAGCACCTTGTCTACCACCTCGCGGCGGCGCTTGAGGTCCTCGATAACGAGGTAGCCGTTGGTGCTGTAGCCGACCTCGCCTTCGCGCCGGTAGAACTCGTCGACGTTGCGCAAAACCGGGCCGCGGGGCAAGCTGAGTTGCTTCCAGGTGTTGCCGAACATGCCGGCCACCACGTGCTGGCAGCGGCTCTGCAGCAGCATACCCAGCACCAAACCTACGTCGTAGAGCAGCACTTTGCTGCGCGGCGACACCGGCTGCTGCATCGAGCCCGACACGTCGCAGGCAATTACCACGCGGGTGTCGGGGCCGAAGCCGCGCAGGTTGGCGGCGCTGTGGCTGATGGCGTCTTCCAACGCCGCCAGCACCGCCGACACGTGGCCGCCGTGCAGGGCTTTCACCTCGCGGTAGGCCGCCAGAAACCGGAAGGGCAGCTGCTTGCTGCGCGCCACCGCAAACCGGTCGGCCAGGGTGGCGCACACCTCCACCATCGTTTCGGCCGACACGTCGGCTTCGAGGATGTTGCGCAGGTTGCGCAGCAGGGCCATGTAGCCCAGCTTGCCGCTGCCAATCAGCTCGGTCCATTTCTGGCGGAAGGCCACCGTGCGCTCCGCCGGCGTGGCGTAGGCCACCTGCCCCAGCGCCGACAGCTCGGTTTCCCAGGTGTAGGGCGTGGGCAGCGTACCCGCCACCAACTGGTTGAACAGGGCTTGCTGCTCGGCGTTTTTGGCGGCAGGGTGCACCAGAAACAGCGCGTCACGGAGGCGGACGGCGCCGGCCCGGTCGTACTTGGCCAGCTGGTAGCCGTCGAAGCGGTTGAAGCTCTGGGCCAGGCCTTTCTGCACCTGCTTGGAGAGGCGGTTGAGGGTTTTGCGGCCGGTGCGCTGGTTGGCCTGCGTATAGAAGGCCAGCAGCTCCGTGATTTCGTCGGGGCGCTGCACGATGCGGGCCACCAGGCAGCTCACGAGGCTGTCGCCGCGGTGGCGGCGGGCCAGCTCCACGGCCAGCACCAACGGCACGGAGCGCAGGTGCATCCGCTCCCGGGCATACACCGCCAGCTGGGCCACAAAGCGGGGCTCGCACCGCGCCACCAGCTCCCGGAGCCGCGTCAGCCGCGTATCGGCTGTTTCGTAGAACTGGTCGGTGAGGGCCGTGGTGGCCACGGCGGCGTACAGCTCCAGCGCAGGCGACAAAGTGAAAGCGGCGGCCCCGGCGTGGTTTACGGTATCGGGCCGGGCTTTGCGGAAGGGTAAATTAAAACGCATAAAAATGGCGGTAAAAAGATGAAAACGACACGCATTTAATTGAGAAATAAGCCGGGCTTTTGCGCTCTATAATTCAGACATACTTTTCCTGTTTCGAATAAAAATTAATTTATTCGATTGAAAAATTAGCATGAAAAAAGCCCGGCTTCTGGGGAGAGCCGGGCTTCTTCACGAAGGCATCAGACGGAAGTTATCCGCGTGAATCTTTCGATAAAAAGTCCCGGCCGCACATATCCCACTCGCGGCGATTTTGCCGTTTACTCGGGAAGGATAGCGCAACGTAAGCAGCTGGCTGGTGCATGGCCGAAGGGGATAAGGGGTTGAAAAACAAACAACCCGAACCTTCTGGGTTCGGGTTGCGGAAGTGTCAGAGGGAATCTGCTACTGCTTCAGCTATACCGAACCATGGACGATGCACTTGGCTTCATCCGGTCTTGCTCAAAGGTGTAGTTGATGTGGCGCAGCATGGGGTTGTTGTGTTTGGTGTCACAAATATGAAAGGACTTTTTATAGCCACCAAATTAATTTCGAAAATATTTTAATTATTTTTTTCAACTCGTGACTCTATCCTTTCCTATTTATCGGCAGACCATTAATAAATGTTGTGATTTTTCGCATCCCGTGGAGAGGCATATTTGCGTTTCGTCATTGAACGAATGGCACCGCACGATTGGAGCCGCGTCATGTAAACAACATCACCAACGACGAGACGCGAGTACGCGTCTCTACGTACGTTCCGAAATCCTGGCAAACAACCGCCTGCCCCATCCTCCGTCCCTGGGTTACGTACTTGCGCAGCATATGCCGCGCCTCGCCACCTCCGAACGATACAGCATCAGCCTGCCTGATGGCCACCGCTTCCCGATTGCCAAGTACGAGCTGATTCGGGAGCAGCTGCTGTGGCAGGGCATTGCGCCCGCCGCCGACTTCTACGACCCCGGCCTGACCAGCGAGGAAGACATCCTGCGCGTGCACTCCGCCGACTACTGGCACCGGGTGCGCGACCTGCAGCTGACGGCCGCCGAAGTGCGCCGCCTGGGCTTGCCGCAAAGCCCGGAGCTGGTGCGCCGCTCGCTGAGCAGCGTGGCCGGCACCGTGCAGTCGGCGCAGGAAGCGCTGCGCACGGGCATCGGCATGAGCCTGGCTGGCGGCACCCACCACGCGTTCCGCGACCGGGGCGAAGGATTCTGCGTGCTCAATGACATTGCCGTGGCCGCCGCCCACCTGCTCCACCACGGCCTGGCCCGGCAGGTGCTGGTCGTGGACCTCGATGTGCACCAGGGCGACGGCACGGCCAGCATCTTCCGGGATGAGCCGCGCGTGTTCACCTTCAGCATGCACGCCGGCGCCAACTACCCGTTGCGCAAGGAGCAGTCGGACCTGGATGTAGCGCTGGACCTGGGCACCGACGACGCCACCTACCTGGGCCTGCTCCACGACACGCTGCCCGGCCTGCTGGCACGCGTGCAGCCCGATTTCGTGTTTTTCCAAGCCGGCGTAGACGTGCTGGCCACCGACAAGCTGGGCAAGCTGGCCCTCACGCTCTCCGGCTGCCGCCAGCGCGACGAGTATGTGCTGCGCCTCTGCCACCAGCACCGCCTGCCTGTGGCCGTGAGTATGGGCGGCGGCTACTCCGAACGCCTCTCCGACATCGTAGACGCGCACTGCAACACGTTTCGGGTAGCGTATGAGGTGTTTTTTTTGTGATGAGGGAATGGGGTTATGAGAGGATGAGGTGACAGGTAAAGTGAAGAACGTCATTCCGAGTGGAGCGAGGAATCTCGCTAGCGTGGTAGACAATGCCACTCCAACGTCAGCACGCGAGATTCCTCGCTCCGCTCGGAATGACGTTCTTTCTTTACCTGCCACCTGTCACCCCATCACCGTTCACCCCACCACCTCAAAACCTACCTTTACACCATGAACCTGCACAACCCTGCCACCGACCTACCTGCCGCTAATGCTTTGCCTGTGCCCTCTTCCGGCGAGCCGGTGAGCACACCGGCGCAGCAGGCATTTCGGGCGGCGGTGGCGCAGGTGGAGGGGCTGCGGCAGCGCCTGCGGGAGCTGCAGGACGAGCAGAAAGACGCCCTGCGGCGCTACTGGCAGCAGGTGGGCCCCGCAGCCCGAACCGTAGTAGAGGCCCGGCAGGCGCTGTTTGCGCCGCTGGAAGAAGCCTTTTTGCTGAGCTATTTCAGCCGCCTGGAGGAGCAACAGATTACGGCCCTGCTGGTGGGCAACGCCCGGGCCCTGCAGAACCGCTTCGGCGAGGATGCCGCCGACATCCTGCGCAAGTACGCCCCCCGCCGCCGCGCCGCCGATGCCGACGACGACGATGAACAACAGCCCCAGGAGCCGAGAGAATCCGCCGCTGAGCCGGCAGACAGCAGTCTGCCGCCGCACGAGCAGGCCGCGGCGCAGGCCCGCAACCGGCGCAAATCGAAGGCCGAGAAAGCGCAGGAAGCTGCCGAAAAAGCTGCCCGCCAGGCGCAGCAGGAGCTGCTTTCCAACACCAAGACCCTCTACCGCCAGCTGGCCCGCACCCACCACCCCGACCTGCAGCGCGACCCGGAGGCTCAGCAGATCAAAACGGCCCTCATGCAGCGCATCACGGAGGCCTACGAAACCAACGACCTCTACACGCTGCTGCAGCTGCTCTCCGAAGCCGCCCCCACCGACTCCACCGACGACACGCTGCTCGCGCGCTACACCCAGGCCCTGCACCAGCAGCAGCTGGAGCTCAAGCAGCAGCTCAACGAGTTGAAATTCGGCGACAATGGCTTCATGGACAGCACCGGCAAGAAGCGCGAACAGGAAATCCGCCAGCTCAAGCGCCAGCTGCGCGCCGAAACCGACTACCTGCACCACATCGGCCAGCTGATCAGGGAACCGGAAGGCCTGCGCGACGTACTGCGCGAGCTGGCTGCCGCCGGCCACGACACGGTGTGAACGTAGCACGCCCGTTATGCAGCTTCTTTGTTGAGTCGTTGTCGTACGGGTGTCGCCGGGCAGTCGGGCCCGAACGAGGCAGGAGTCCTTTTTTTCCGTGCCCAATCAGGTTTTTTGCGACAACCTGGCACCGCCTGCTGCATTTTTGGCGGCTGCTTTCCGGCCCGCTACCACATTCCTCAAGACTACGCTGGTGTCACTGCCTTATCTGCCCGGGCTGCGGGCACTGCTATTGCTCGGTTTCCTTTTTTCCACGGTGGCCAGCCAGGCCCAGACTCCCACCAAGCTCTGGGACCTTACCTTGGGCGGCACGGCCTTCGAAGATCTGGCCGTAGTGCGCCAGACCGCCGACGGCGGCTACATTATGGGCGGCCTCTCCACCTCCGGCAGCGGCGGCGACAAAACCCAGCCCAGCCGGGGCCTCGCCGACTACTGGGTGGTGAAGCTCGATGCCAACGGCACCCGGCAGTGGGACTACACCTTCGGCGGTTCCAGCACCGACGAGCTGTTGGCCCTGGAGCAAACCACCGACGGCGGCTACATCCTCGGCGGCTGGTCGCTGTCCGTGGCCTCCGGCGACAAAACCCAGCCCAACCAGGGTCCCACCCAGTCCAGCGACTATTGGATCGTCAAGCTCACGGCCAACGGCACCAAACAGTGGGACTACACCTTCGGCGGCAATAGCCTCGACTACTTCAGCGCCCTGCAGCAGACCGCCGACGGCGGCTACATCCTGGGCGGCGCCTCCTCTTCCGGCATCAGCGGCGACAAAACCCAGCCCAACCGGGGCCTGCCCGGCGCCTACCCTACCGCCGATTATTGGCTCCTGAAACTCGATGCCAACGGCGTCAAGCAATGGGACCAGGTGCTGGGCGGCCAGGAAAACGAGCAGCTGACCTGCCTGCAGCAAACCACGGATGGGGGCTACATCGTCGGGGGATTTTCTGAATCGGGCGCGACCGGCGACAAATCGGAACCCAACCGCGGCCCCACCGTGCCGTTTCGCTCCGCCGATTTCTGGGTGGTGAAGCTCGATGCCGGCGGCCGTAAGCTCTGGGACCGGACCCTCGGCGGCACCGACGACGACAAGCTCCGTAGCCTGCAGCAAACCACCGATGGCGGCTACCTGGTGGGCGGCCTGTCCTTTTCCGGGGTTTCCGGGGAGAAGTCGGAGCCCAGCCGCGGCCAGCACGACTACTGGGTGGTGAAGCTCAGCGCCGCCGGTGCGCCGCAATGGAACCGGACGCTGGGTGGCATCGACGCCGACGACCTGCGCAGCCTGTGCCAGACTGCCGACGGTGGCTACGCCCTGGGCGGGGTTTCTGCCTCCGGAGTTTCCGGCGACCGGACCCAGCCCAACCGTAGTCCCAACGGCGACTATTGGCTGGTGCAGCTGGAGGCCAACGGCACCAAACGCTGGGACCTGGCCTACGGCGGCAACAACGGCGACGCGCTCAACAGCCTGCGCCAGACCACGGATGGCGGCTTCCTCCTCGGCGGCACGTCTTATTCTGATAGCTCCGGCGACAAAACCCAACCCCTGGCCGGCCCTTATGGCACTAGCGACTTCTGGCTCGTGCGGCTCAGCGGAGCGCCCACCGTGCGCATCCTCGGCGACTCGCTGCTGTGCAATGGCGGACAGGTGCTGCTCACGGCCGCCGCCACGCCGGCCGCGGCCAGCTACGCCTGGAATACCGGGGCCACTACCGCCACCATCACCGCCACCCAGCCCGGCACCTACACCGTCACGGCCAGCTTCGGCGGCGGTTTCAGCAGCACGGCCCGCTACACGGTGCGGGATTTTGCGCCCACAGCGGCCATCCTCGGCGACTCGCTGCTCTGCCCCGGCCGCCCTCTCACCCTGAGCGCCGCCGCGCCCAACGCCACCCGCTACCTCTGGAGCACCGGCGCCACCACGCCCACCATCAGCGCCCAGCAGCCCGGCACTTACTCGCTCACCGCCTTTTTTGCCAGTGGCTGCAGCCGCGTAGCTACCCTGCGCGTGCGCGCCGCCGAACCCGTTCGGACCTTCACGCTCGGCCCCGACACCACCCTCTGCGAAGGCGCCACGCTACGGCTGCTGGCCCCCGCCACCACGGCCCCCGGCCTGAGCTACCGCTGGTCCGATGGCTCTACCGCCCCCGCGCTGCTGGTGCGCGAAGCCGGTACCTACTCGCTTACCATCTCCGGCACCTGTGGCACCCAGACCGCCACGCGCCGCGTCGGCACCGAAGCCTGCCTTACCATCCCCAACATCATCACCCCCAACGGCGACACGCAGAACGAGCGGTTCGTCATTCGGGGCCTGCAGGGCAGCGGCTGGGCCCTCACCATCTATTCCCGCTGGGGACGCAGCATCTATTCCACTGGCTCCTACCAAAACGACTGGGGCCAGAACGCCGCGCCCGGCACCTACTACTACCTGCTGCGCCACCCGCAAACCGGCCGCACCTACAAAGGCTGGCTCGAAGTCAGCCGCTAGGCCGCCTGCCACCTACGCCAGAAACGCCGCCACCTGCTCTATCACGCCCGCGTCGCGCATGATGCGGTTGTGGCCCAGGCCGGTGGTGGAGCGGAAATCCAGGGCGGGCCAGCTGGCGGCAATGGCCTCGGCCTCCGAGAACGGGATGCTGGCGTCGGCGTGGTCGTGGAGCAGCAGGGCGCGGCCGACGGGCAGCTGGTGGCCCATGTGCAGCAAACTGAAGCTCTCGGCGTCGCGGCCGTGCTGCTCGCGCACGTGGCGCCCGATGCGGGCCATGACGGCCGGGCGCAACTGCAGCAGGGCGGCAAACCGTTGGGCCACCGCTGTGGTGCTGGCCGGCACCGCCAGCAGCACCAGCCGCGGCAGCTGCCCGCCGGTGGCCTCGTTGAAGCGCACCGGAATGCCCGCCACGGCCGCCCCACCAAAGGAGTGTGCCACCACGCCGTACACCTCACCCAGCGCATCGGCCACGGCCTGCACCGCCGCCCCAAAGGCCGGCAGCGTGGTGCGCGTGCCCGGCGAAGCGCCGTGCGCCGGCCCATCCAGCGCCACCACCCGGAAGCCGGCCGCCACCAATGGCCGCACCATGGTGCCCCAGAAGCTGGCCCGGTGCTCCCAGCCGTGCACCAGCAGCAGCGTGCGCATGCCGCCGGGGTTCCACTCGTAGGCCGCCACCTGGCTACCGCCCACGGGCACCCAAAATTGCCGGGCCTCAGCCAGCGCCGCCGCTTCCCACTTCTTAGTAGGCAGCGGGCGAGGCGAAGTGAACAGGCGCCACGCCTGCCGAAACGCCCACTCCGTGGACAGCGCCGACAGCAGCAGGAATTTCAAACGCATCAGCCCGATACCGGGCGGCAGGGACGGCGAAACGGCCGTAGCAGAAGATGAAACAGGCATTATGGAAATTCAATCAAACAGGCGGCAAGCTAGCGAACCACCGGGCATTCGGCGTAGAGCAGCAGGGCCTCGGCCAGCGGGCTAACCGGCAAATCCAGGAACCGGACTCCGTAGCGCAGCTCCGTGGGGCTTTCCACCGAACGGCGGCCCAGCGCGATGAGGCGGTGCAGCCGCTGTGCATTCCGTTGGTCGTGGAGCGCCACGGCGTCGGCGAAGGCAAAGGCGTTGGCGGGCATGCTGTAGCCGAGCAGCAGCGGGCCGCTGTCGATGTCGCCGGTACTGGTGGTATAGGCGCCGGCCCGCTCCCGGTACAGCCGCAGCACGCCCAGGTTGGTGCTGAAATGCTGCTGGTACAGCTGATACTGCTGCCGGGCAAATTCGGGGTCGAAGCGGGCCAGAAACCAGATGCTCCAGCCTACCATCGAGCCCCGTGCTTCTTCCTGCGGCCGGCCCTGCGCATCCACCTGCGAGGCCAGAACGCCGGTTTTGGGGTCGAGGTAGTGCTGGCGGGCCCGCGCCACCCAGCGCTCAGCTGCCATGCGGTAGGGGCTGCCGGTAAGCTGGCTATGCAGCGCCAACGACGCCAGCGCCACCGTGTTGTCGGGCACCCAGCGCCGCCCAACGTACGACTCCAGGCAGCCACTTGCCGCCTGAGCGTAGCGCCGGTACAGCGCCCCCGAAAGCGTATCGTGCAGGCCGGCGTAGGGTGTTTTAGGGTCGAGCTGGCGCAGGCAGCCCAGCATCAGGTTGAGGTGGCCCAGATATAGCACTGAGCCAGTGGTGTCGATGGGACT
This sequence comes from Hymenobacter sp. APR13, assembly GCF_000737515.1. Taxonomy (NCBI): domain Bacteria; kingdom Pseudomonadati; phylum Bacteroidota; class Cytophagia; order Cytophagales; family Hymenobacteraceae; genus Hymenobacter; species Hymenobacter sp. APR13. The sequence continues at coordinate 3,677,570 of NZ_CP006587.1, read as the reverse complement.
GGCCGCGGTAGCTAGCGGCTCGAAGGTGCTGCGGATAGCCGGCTGCAGCACCTGCGCAACGGCCAGCGCCACGTAGCGCGCTGCTTCTGGCCGCAGCGCCGGCTGCTGCTCGGCCCGGCTGGCCAGCGCGTACGCTGTGAAGGAAAGAGAAAACAGCGCCCATTCCGGATTTTGGCTGTTGATGCTGGCCAGGTCAGTGCCCGCGCCCGCGCCTTCCTCAATAACTCGCTCCAGATACCGCACACGCTTGTTCAGCTCCGCGTCGGCGGGGGGCTGATAGTTCTGCCAACTCAGCAGCACGAAGCCAACCAGCAGCAGAAACACCAGCAACAGCCGGGGCCTTATAGTTAATTGTGTGAAGTAGTCTGAGAGCCGCATATATCTGCTGCCTACCCGTCCAGCCGCGCCAGCAGCTCCTCCACCTGCCGCTCCAGCCGCGTCACCCGGTCCTCGATGCGGGACGGGGGGCGCAGGTGAGTGGTAAACACCGCCTTCACTTCCCAGATTTCCAGCGCCTGCTCCAGGGCAAATTCCTGCGCGCCGTAGTCGGGGTTGTCGGCGCGGAGCCGGAGCACGTTGGCGGGCAGCCGCTCGGAGAGGCGGCGCACCAGCAGGCTGTTTTGCGTAACGAAGGCGTAGATGCGGCCCGGCCGCAATGTGGCCGTGGCCTTGTCTACGCGGCAGCACAGTACCACGTCCTGGTGGCGCAGGCCCTGCTGCTGGTGCTGCATTTCGGCCCCCACAATCTCGAAGGCCCGGGTGGCCGGCCCCAGCTGATGCGGAAACGTGAGCGGCGGCAGCGCGTCGATGAAGGCGGTGTTGTGGTGCTGCACGATGTACTCGAGCAGGCGGTCGGCGGGCACGAAAGGCGTGAGCTGGGCCAGCCGGTCGGCCTCGGCGGCGGCTGGCGTAGCGGGAGCTTCGGGGGCGGCTTCCTGCCGGAAAATATCGAAATGATAGAGCTCGTTTACGGTTAGCTCTTTCGTAAGTAGCAGGTCTACCGACAAGCCAAAATGATGAGCAATCTGGATCAGCGTCTCCATTTTCGGCTCCGACCGCCCTTCCTCATACGCCCCTACGCTGGGACGGGCCAAGCCAAATAGCTCGGCAAAAGCGGCCTGACTCAGCTTCTTGACGGTTCTTATCTTGCGGATGTTCTTCCCTACGTACGACATGCGGCAAAAATATTTTCTGCTCAAAACTTGAGCCTATCTCAAACTTTGAGTACACTTGCATCGTAAAGCTAGCACATATTCCCGATGCCCATCTTTCTGGTCGCTATTATTTTGAGCTGTTATAGCTTCTGCCTTCCGGCGCTGTGCTACAGACTACTTCCCGATAGTAAGTACCTTCTGGCCAACTTTCCTTCTCCCCAAGTTCGACCTACTCTATGGCCAACTCCTACTTCTATACGATTCAAAACTACCTGCTCGAACTTGACTTCGATATCCGCCACCAGGATGAGGCCAACAACCTGCTGGTAGTAAGCAAGCCGGAGCTGGGCATCGAGCACCTAGTGCTGGGCTGCGGCGAGCCGCTGCTGATTCTGGAGCAGTACCTGCTGGAGCTGCCCGCCCCCAGCTGCGACATCTACCAGCGGCTACTCCAGAAAAACCGCGACATCATCCACGGGGCTTTCGTGCTGGACGAAACGGGCCGCAAGGTCATCTTTCGCGACACGCTGCAGCTGGAGCACCTCGACCGGCCCGAGCTGGAGGCCGTTTTCAACTCGCTAGGGCTGCTACTCAGCGAGTTCAGCGACGAGTTGATTGCGTTTTCGAAACCGGATTCTGAGGACGCCTAACCGTCATGCTGAGCGCAGCGGAGCGAAGTCGAAGCATCTCTACCGCTTCGTTGCAATACCATTCAGACGAAGCGGTAGAGATGCTTCGACAGGCTCAGCATGACGGGCCAAACTTCCTCAACACCCCAAACTCCCAACAGCCATGAACCTCTTCAACCGCATCTTCAAAATCGGGCAGGCCGAAGCGCATTCGGCGGTCAACCAGTTCGAGGACCCCATCAAAATGACCGAGCAGGGCCTGCGCGACCTGCGCCAGGACCTGGACAAGGCCCTGCACGCGCTGGCGGAAGTGAAGGCCCTGGCCATCAGGAGCCGCAATGAGGCCGAAGCGGAGCGCAGCCGCGCCCTCGACTACGAAAACAAGGCCGTGCTGCTGCTCCAGAAGGCCCACCGCCAGGAGCTGGAAGCCGCCGAAGCCGACCGCCTCGCCACGGAAGCCCTGCTCAAGAAAACCCAGCACGAAGCGCAGGCCGCCCGCGCCACCCAGGAGCAGCAGAAGTTCGAGGCCTCGGCTCAGCAGCTCGACCAGAACGTGCAGCAGCTCAAAAGCACCATCTCGCAGTGGGACAACGAGCTGAAAACCCTGAAAGCCCGCGTGACGGTGAGCACGGCCACCAAAACCATCAACCAGCAGCTGGCCCAGCTGGATTCGTCGGGGACGGTGGCGCTGCTGGAGCGCATGAAGGACAAGGTGGCCACCGAGGAAGCCCTGGCCGAATCGTACGGGCAGATTGCGCAGGAAAGCAAGTCCATCGACCAGGAAATCGATAAGGCGCTGGGCAAGGACGGCAGCGGCCAGGCCTCCGCCGATTTGCAGGCGCTGAAGGCCAAGCTGGGGCTGGGGTAAGCGGTTCTGGCTACTCCCTATCCCTATCAACATTACTGCCTATCAAATACTATGAATAGCAACGAAAAACTCCCGTTGTATTTCGGCTTTGCCCTTCTGCTCTTTAGCGTCGTGGCTCGGGTCCTGCACTACGATTTTCAGGGTCTGACACCCAGCTTCCCGTTTGGCTGGGTGCTCATCGTGGTGGCATACCAGCGGTACAGCAAGCGGCTGGAGCGGCGCAATGCTGAGCTGGAACAGCAGCTTCAGCCAACGTTGTCGGTTGGCACGCTTCCCCTGAACGGTTAAGAATCAGGGCATTTTCGGCAGGCATTATTGCTCTATCTTCCGGCCCTCAGCTTCCGTTTCCTACCATGACCGAACTTCTACACGCTGCTGTTTCGCCGCCCAACCTACTGCCCACCGGCCTGCTGGTGTTCGTGCTGCTCTACTGGCTGACGGTGCTACTGGGGGTGCTCGACTTCAAGACCATCGACGTGGATACCGACCACGTCGGGCACCTGGGCACCGATGGCCATGCCGCGCCCGATACGGCCCACGCGGGCGTGAGCTGGCTGAACCACGCGCTGGCGTTTTTCAACCTGGGCCGGGTGCCGCTGATGGTGTTCGTGAGCCTGGTGGCGCTGCCGTGGTGGGTGGGCAGCATCCTGCTGAATTACTACCTGGGCAACACGTCGGGGCTGCTGGGGCTGGCATTGCTGATGCCGCTGCTGCTGGGCAGCCTGCTGGTGGGCAAGGTGCTGACCACGCCGTTTGTGCGGCTGTTTGCGGCCATGGAGCACAACCACGACAGCGGCGCGCAGCCGCTGGGCAAAGTCTGCACGCTGCTGCTGCCCGCCAGCCAGGAGCAACTGGGCCAGGCCAGCGTGCCGCAACGCGCCGGCGCACCGCTGGTGCTCAACGTGCGGGCCGCCTCGGCCGCCACCGAGCTGAAAAAAGGCGATACGGCCCTGATAATCGACTACGATGCCGCCCGCCGCTGCTACCTTGTGGAGCCCTACGACGCGCCCTGAACGCTGCTCAGGGCGGTGCCCGATGTAGAGACGCGACACTTCGCGTCTCGTCGTTGAACGGACCAGAACCACACCATTAGCCAACGTCAGCAACGACGAGACGCGAAGTGTCGCGTCTCTACATCGGTCAATACAAGCTCTTAACATCCTGCTCCTGCGCGGCAGCTACCCATATTTTTCTCTTTCTTTCTCCCGATTTGCTTCTACTCCTACTCCTTACTTCCATGCTGGAACAACTCTCTCTTGCGGTGCTGGTCATCGTCGCCGTTCTTATTCTGGGCTTTATTGCCATTGTGGCCCGCATGTATAAAAAGGCCGTGCAGGGCGAGGCCCTGGTGCGCACCGGCATGGGCGAAACCAAGGTATCGTTCAGCGGCATCTTCATTGTGCCGGTGCTGCACAAGCTGGAGGTGATGGACATCAAGCTCAAAACCATCATCATCCAGCGGGCCGGTTCCGAGGGGCTGGTGTGCAAAGACAACCTGCGGGCCGATGTGAAGGTGAACTTCTTCGTGCGCGTCAACAAAACCCACGACGACGTGCTGAACGTGGCCCAGAGCATCGGCGCGCACCGCGCCTCCGACCCGGCCGCGCTGGAAAACCTCTTCGACGCCAAGTTTTCGGAAGCCCTCAAAACCGTGGGCAAGCACTTCGATTTCATTGAGCTGTATAACTCCCGCGAGCAGTTCAAGCAGGAAATCCTGCGCATCATCGGCACCGACCTCAACGGCTACGTGCTCGACGACTGCGCCATCGACTACCTGGAGCAAACCCCGCTCACGGCCCTGAATCAGGACAACATTCTGGACGCCGAGGGCATCAAGAAGATTATTGCCCTGACCTCGGAGCAGAAAATCCAGGCCAACTCCATCCAGCGCGAGCAGCAGAAAACCATCAAGAAGCAGGACGTAGAGGCCCAGGAAACCATTCTGCAGCTGGAAAAGCAGCTGATTGAAAACCAGGAAAAGCAGAAGCGGGAAATTGCCAACATCAAGGCTCGCGAAAACGCCGAGGCGGCCAAGGTGCAGCAGGAAGAAACCCTGAAATCGGAGAAGGCGCGCATTGCCACCGAGGAAGAAGTGGGCATTGCCGAGCAGAACCGCGACCGGCAGGTGCTGGTGGCCGAGCGCAACAAGCAGCGCACCGACGCCGTGGAAACCGAGCGCGTAGCCCAGGCCAAAGCCCTGGAAATAAACGAGCGGGAGCGAATTGTGGCCCTCGCCCAGATTGAAAAGGAGAAAGCCCTGGAAGAAGAGAAAAAGAACATCCAGACCATCATCCGCGAGCGAATCACGGTGGAAAAGGCCACGGTGCAGGAAGAAGAAAAAATCAAGGATACCCGCGCCCAGGCCCTGGCCGAGCGGGAAAAGCTGGTGGCCCTGACGGCCGCCAAGCAGCAGGCCGAAGCCGCTACCGTCACGCTGGTAGGCAACGCCGACATGGAGCGCCAAGCCGCCGAGTTCCGCGCCAAGCAGGCCCTTATTGATGCCGAAGCCGAGAAGGCCGCCGCCGAGTTCAAGGGCCAAGCCATCCGCACGCTAGCAGAGGCCGAAGCCAGCAAGGCCACGGCCGTGGGCCTGGCCGAAGCGCAGGTGATGCAGGCCAAAGCCACCGCCCGCCAGAAAGAAGGCGAAACCGAAGCCGCCGTGCTCCAGCTCACTGCTGCCGCCGAGGCCCAGGCCATCCAGGCCAAAGCCGGCGCCCAGGCCGAAGCCGACGAGAAGCTGGGTTTGGTAGCCGCCAAAGTGAACCGCGAGAAAGGCCAGGCCGACGCCGACATCATCCAGTTCCGCGCCGATGCCGACCAAAAGAAGGGCCTCGCCGAAGCCGCCGTATCGGAGCAGAAATTCGCGGTGGAAGCCAAGGGCATCGAAGCCAAGGCCGACGCCATGAAGAAGCTCGACGGCGTGGGCAAAGACCACGAGGAATTCAAGCTGCGCCTCGACAAGGACAAGTCGGTAGAGCTGGCCCAGATCAACATCCAGAAGGACATTGCCGCCTCGCAGGCCGGCGTGATTGGCGAGGCCCTCAAGGCCGCCAAAATCGACATCGTGGGCGGCGAAACCATGTTCTTCGACCAAATCATCGGCTCCATCACCAAGGGCAAGATGATTGACCGCACGGTGCACAACTCCGAGGTGCTGGGCACCGTGAAGGATGCCTTCTTCAGCCCCGACGGCGGTGGCGACTTCAAAGCCAACCTGCGCCGCTTCGTGGACCAGTTCGGCCTGAGCTCGGAGGACATGAAGAACCTGAGCGTCTCGGCCCTGCTGCTGAAGATGATGAACCAGGCCGGCGACGACGCCACCCGCGCCACCATCACGCAGCTGGCCGGCACCGCTACCGCGCTGGGCATCGGGGATAAGCCAGCGCGGATGCTGTAACCTCTAGTCGCCTCACCCCCTAGCCCCCTCTCCGGAAAGGAGAGGGGGAACTAGCTTCTAGTTTCTTGGAGCCACAGAATATCGGCCTATAAATCAGGCTCAACTTGGCGTGAAAAGTATCTACTTCCTTTGTGGCTCATTCTTCATAGGGCTTACTATTATCCTTTTACCGCAGAAATTAAAAGAATGGGAAGTAGCACGGGCTGACCATTTCGTACAGGTCAGAATACATCAGTTTCCTAACGACTGTGGTATCACGAGCAAAGCAAAACGATGGATGCATATCGAATATCGGAGTCGTATTTACTCAAAGCAAATAAGCCACAGGGACTGTATATCATTGCAAGGAAGGCAACATATCTTGATGAAGCATCTTTCCAAATACCCCGAAATATTCTTGTTTCAAAAAGACACTGGGGTTCTTGAGGTGATAAGCGGTGCCGCCCTATTTACGTTTGGACTTTTCTGCATTGGCACCGGCATTTGGGTCATTCTGACTAAGAAATAGCAGGTTTCACTCCGTAGCCACCGTTCTGCCAGCATTTAATCACCGTTAGCCTTTCCTCATTCAAGAAGGAGCTACCATTTTAGCTACCTGCTCATGCAAGCTCCCGATTCCACCACTCCCCCCCAAATGACCCGCCGGCAAATCGTGAGTCTCGCCCTTGGCCTAGCTTTCTGCATTGCCCTTCTGGCCGGCTTTATCTATTTCATCAAAACGGATATTGCCGAGAAGCGCGCGGCAATTCTGAAAAGTCCGGGGTACGCTACGGGCATTATTACCCGGGTAAGAAGGTACAAGAGCCGGCGCGTATCCGTGCGGTATACTGTGGGCGGTGTGGAGCATTTGCTTCGGACGCGGGTGTCCAGAAACTTTTTGCGCACCCACGCCAAAGGCGACACTACCGCCGTCATCTACGCTAAATCAGATCCGGCTAATGCTATCCTGAAGGCCCGGTTGCGGTCTTCACGAAACTACTAAGCCGTTTTTTCTCCCTGCAAGGGTCTGTGCCTTGCCCTCCTATGGAAGCTCAAGCTACCCAACTCGAAACCGGCACCTACGAAATCCTGCGCAACCGCCTGCTCAAAAGCAGCACCGACCTGCGCCATCGCCTCGATACGCTCAACGCGGAGCGCAAGCAGGTGTTCGGAGCCGTGGATACGCGCCTGATTGGCACCGGCCGCATCAGCACCGAAAACAACTGCGTGGCCTGGGACATGGTGCCGGTGGGCCAGCGGTTCATCTTCGGCTACAACGTGGTGCTGGGGCTGAAGGCTGAGCCCGATCTGGCCGACGTATTCGGGGTGTACGAGTACGCCGGGCACGATTTCCGGCCGTTGGGGCTGGAGCTGCTGCAACACCCGCAGTTTCTGGAGGAGTTCCGCAACCTCTACCGCTACTACAAAAACACCCAGTTCGTGAAGTTCGCCGTCATTGGCGTGCACCTGTTCATGGTGTTTCGGGTGGGCAAGAGTGCGTCGGATGTGAAGACGTTTAAGTGGCTTATCCAAGGCGATACACTGAGCTACCTCGACAACCGCTCCGACCACGAATACACCTTCCCGCCCCAGCACGAGTTCCAGTGGAAGCGCGCCACCCGCGACATGCAGCGCGGCGGCAAGCACCCCCACATCAGCATCGAGGACAAGGTGTTCGTGGAAACCGTGGGCGGCGACCTGACCATCAAGATCGAGGACAACACCACCTCCGGCCACGGCATCCTGAGCGAGCCGGTCGACGACAAGGACCAGACCCTCGACGACTCGGAAATCTACTACGCGGTGGTCGGCAACCTGATTCTGCTCAAAATCCGGCCCTACCAGGAGCAGCAGTATCGCTACTTCATCTTCAACCACCGGCTCAAAACCGCCCAGCGCCTCGACGCCCTGGCCGATGCCTGCGTGCTGCTGCCCGACGGCCAGGGCCTCATCTTCCCCCACGGCTTCTACCTGCAAACCGGCGACAACAAGCTCTTCGACAACGGCCTGCGCGAAATGCTGTTTGAGAAGCGCGTGGTGTCGCCGAACGGGGAGGATTTTCTGTACGTGTTCTTCAACAAAGACCACGGCACCTACCTGCTGCTGAGCTACAACCGCATTGCCCAGCGCGTGGACAACCCCATCGTGTGCCACGGCTACGCTTTGTTTGAGAACGGGGAGCTGTGCTACTTCCGGGCCGACGACGAGCCCAAGAAGCACCACGCGGTGCAGATCTGGCAGACGCCCTACACCGCGCCCGATTTCCAGCTGCCCGTCACCTCCGATTCCTACCTTTACAAGCTGGGCAACAAGGAGATTGTGCGGGCCATGAGCGAGGTGCAGGAAGTGCTGACCCTCGCCGGCAAGGACGACAGCTACGCCGGCCTCTACCTCGACCTGATCCGCCAGACGACCAGCCTCACCGACGCCTACCACTGGCTGCGCGAACCCGCGGCCCAGGCCCTGGCCGAGCCCCTGGCCGAAATCCGCCAGACGGCCACGGCGGCCGTGGAGGAGTTCGAGAAGGTGCAAAGCCTGCGCAAAAACACGGCCCAGCAAACGGCCGCCGTGTTTCAGAAAGCCGACGAACTGACCGGCCGCATCCGCCGCTCGGCGCCCGATACCGTCACGGAGTTTGTGCAGCTGCTGGGCGAGCTGCGCGGGGTGCGGGGCGAGGTTATTTCATTGAAGGAGCTGCGCTACGTGGAGCTGCCGGCCGTGGAAAAGCACGCCCAGGACCTGGAGGCGCTCAGCAAGGAAGTGGCGCTGCAAACCGTGGACTTCCTGCTTCGGCCCGATGCCCTTCTGCCCTATTCCCAGCGCGTGCAGGCCATTGCCGACGGCGTGGAGCAGGTGCAGAAAACCATCGAGGCCGACCAGCGCGAGCAGGAAACCGCCGCCGTGGCTCAGGAGCTGGAGCTGCTGATTGAGGTGGTGAGCAACCTACCCATCCCCGACCCCACCCAGACCACGGCCATCATCGACAATATCTCGACGGTGTACGCCCGCTTCAACCAGATTCGGGCGGCGCTGAAGCGGCGGCGGCAGGCCCTGGCCGGCACCGAGGCCCAGGCCGAATTTACGGCCCAGCTCAAGCTGCTGGAACAGGCTCTCACCAACTACCTCGACCTGGCCGACACCCCTGCCAAGTGCGACGAGTACCTCACCAAGCTGATGGTGCAGCTGGAAGAGCTGGAAGGCAAGTTCCCCGAC